>JBLHHN010000083.1:0-19602 GCA_047616785.1 Verrucomicrobiales bacterium | reverse complement strand
GCTAGATTTGCGTTTAGACATGCGATAAGCATAAGCCAAGCGACCATAACTAACGCATATATTAATCAAGGGATATTAGCTAAATCGCCGGAATTTATCCCCGGAATGTGAGTTAGACTCTTCCGCACCATGTCCAGCGCAGTTCCGATCGATGATGCCACGGGTGGGGAGTATGCGCTGGGATTCTATGCATTCGACGCCGTTGCTCCGCGGGAGCTGACTGAATGCCGCGATTCCATAGCAACCCGATGCGCAAGCGAGGCTCGTCGAGTAGAATCTTCGCTGACGGGGGGGTACGATGCTTAACAGTGTCGAACACTTTTAGTCACACTCGTCAAAACGATGCAGACGCTTCGTTCACCAATCCACGATCGCCGCAACCGCCGCTTTCTCCGCTTCTTCCAGATGACTCCGCATGGCGTCGCCCGCTGCGTTAGGATCGCCATTGGTCATGGCGGCGAGAAGTTCGAGGTGTTGCTCGGTCGTTTCTTGCTGAACATGAACGCGGGCGCCGACTGTCACGCGAATCGCCTGCACGAGCATGGAGAAGCGTTGGATCTCATGCGCCAGCGTCTGATTGCCACATGACAGAGCAATGGCGGCGTGAATTCGCCGATCAAGTTCCCAATCATCATCGTCCGCGTTCGCGTCATGCAACAACCGCGTGTCACGAAGCAGATCATGCAGAAGCTGACGATCGATGCGTCTGGTCGAATGGCGTGTGGCCTCGACCTCCAGCAAGCGCCGCACTTCATAAATCTCGCTCAACTTGACGGCGGTGAAGCCGTTGAAGACAGCACCACGATTGCGCCTGACGTCGACGAGTCCCAGCCCCTTGAGTTCTAAGAGGGCCTCGCGAACGGGGGTCCGGCTGATGCCGAGTTTCTCGGAGAGAAACGTCTCGGTGAGACGATCGCCCACCTTGAATTCGCCCCGAAAGACACAACCCAACAGCTCCGAAATGGCAGCGGTTGTGCGGTTCTTGCCACCTAGTTGATCACTGAGCATGAAAGGTGCGGCGCGGAATTCATATCGGAAGGCTTGACCTATAGCGGGAAAGTTACATAGAATCCATAGTAGATTGTATACAATCTAGTCGCCCCCAACTTAACCTCAAGCTCTTCATGAAAAAACCTCCACTTTTCTGCACCTGGGGATTGGCCGTCGCCTTGGGACTGCTTGTCCAACTAACACATATTCAAGCTCAGTTCGAGAATGACTTCCTCGTCATTGAGGCTGAGCCCGGGTGGTCCATTCTTTGGAACGGCAATGACGGCGACCACTTTGACCCTGTGGCCTGGGAGGATGGCGGTGCGCAAGTGCCTGACAACCTAGCACTAGCATCCAACGGTGCCGTGCCTTTCGGATCGAGCGAACTTGATCCAGCACGCTTTGCCTTTCACGTGCTCCCATCGCTCAACAACGGCACCTACGGCAACCAAAGCAGTTGGATCTCCGCCGATGGCGATGAAGATAAATTTGTCGGCATTGACTTAGGCGGCCAATTTGTTTTCGGGCGAATTGCCTGGGGCCGCGACAATGGCAACGGCGCTTTCGATGACTCAGATCCTGGCACTGATTCTTGTGGCGGACAATGTGATGATCGATGGGGAGGGGATGACCCCTATACGTTGCAAATCACAACCGCTCCCAGTCCTAACGAAGAAACGCCTGACAGTGATTGGGAAACGGTCGGCACGTTCGAGTACATCACGGCGGATGGGATTGAGCCCGGTGAAGGCTTCACGCCTTGGTTGCGCCACGAGTATGAGATTGCTAGGACCGATGGCAATCCTTCCGTCATGACAGGTGTGCGGATCATCGTGCCTTCCCCAGGTCTTGGCGGCGGCACGGCCATTGACGAAATCGAAGTCTACGGTCCCAATGGCGACCCACGGTTCTTCTTTAATGACGTCAACCAAATCAGTGACCGACCCGAAGCTCAGACCGTGGGCATCGAGATTGTCAATCGCGGCGCGACCAAGGTCCTGAACATTGCCTCGGCGACATTGACGGGTGATCCGGCCTTCACCCTCACATCATTCCCATCGACGTTGGATCCGTTTGCCGTAGGAGAGATCGTCGTGGCGTTCGATCCGCAAGGGAAGGTCGGACGTTATCTGGGAGAGATTGCGGTGGTCAGTGACGATGAATTCTTTCCCGAATCCACGATTCCGATCGTAGTCCAGGTGGAACATGCCAATGGGTTGATTGCGCACTACCCAATGGACGAGACGGAGGGCGATCAGTTAGTCGATGCTTCGGGCAACAACTATCACGGGACGTTTGTTAGGGCAGGAGGCGCGGTGATGTTGGGTGCCGATCCGTTAGCCTCAGGAACGGCGGTGGCTTTCAGCGGCGACTTGGCTTATGCGGAGATTCCTGCTGAGGTTGGGTTCCCACTCATGCAGACGTTCTCGATTTCAATGTGGGTCAATTTCGATCCAGCCGGTGAGGGGAACTTCTCAAGCTTGTTTTCCAAAGGCGCCGCCCTTGGAACTCCCTTCGCGACCATTGCTGCCGTCGGTGGTCCGCTGCAGTTCTTCTCCGCCGGCGTGGAAGAGCCCCAAACCGAAGCCGTCGTCGCATCTGGGCAAACCCATCACGTGGTGATCACGCATGAGGACAATAACGGTCCCAAAGATCTCGGCGGGGCCGAAGTGCGCCTCTATCTGAATGGCGAACTCGTGTTCGAGAATCTTGAGTCCGACGGGTTCGATGACCGCGACCCCTCCCCTATCCAAATCGGCGCGACGGCCGGTCAATTCGGCATGATTGGTAGTGTGGATGATGTGCAGATTTATCAAGTCGAGATGACGCCTGAAAACGTGACATTCCTAAGAAACAATCCGGGAACGGTTCTTCCGGGGCTCCCGTTCTTGATCCGACCCAATGAAGGATTTGCGATCGACTGGGATGGCAACGACGGCGATCATTTTGATGCGACGACTCCGCCGGACGGCGCGTTGGCACCTGACAATTTAGCCTTGTTAGGAACACCATTCAGCTCCAGCGACTTGGGTCCGGAACTCGGCATTGACTTTCACGCCGCGCACAATCTCACCGATGGCACCTTCGGTAACTCCAATAGCTGGATCAGTGCCAGTGGAGACGAGAATCCCTTCGTCGGTGTCACTCTGGAAAGGACAACCAATCTCATGTCGGTGGCGTGGGGCCGCGATAACGGTAACGGTGCGGTTGATGATAGCGCTGCAGGCACGGATGCCTGTGGGGGACAATGTGATGATCGTGCGGGAGGAGTCTACACCTTACAAGTCACCGATGTTGGGAAGCCAGACGCGACGACCCCAGATGATGCTTGGACCACGATGGGAATCTTTGATTATCGGGAGAACGCCGACATCGAAGTCGGCGGTGCGTTCACGACCTTCCTACGCCACGAGTACCAGGTGTCGCGGACGGGCGATCGTGATCTCTTGGTCACGGGCGTGCGCTTGCTCGTGCCAACAGCGGGGCTCAGTGGCGGCACGGCCATCGATGAACTGGAAGTCTATGGCGTGCCCACGGGAATTCCCACCACGGCGGCGGAGGGTTTCGCGATCAGCTTTGACGGCAACGAAGGCGAACGAGTCGATGAGGCCATCGTTCCTGACAATGCGGCCTTGGCCTCCAATGGTGCCATCCCGTTCACGTCGGGTGATCTGGGTCCCGAGCTCAATATCGACTTCCACATTGTGGATAATGTGAATGACGGACTCTACGGCAATTCCAATAGTTGGATTGCTGGGAGCGCCGATGGCCCGCCGTTCCTAGGGGTGGATCTTGGCGGGATGGTAGATATCACCTCCGTCGCCTGGGGACGGGACAATCTCGGCCAGTTTTCAGACCGATCGGCAGGTGTGTATACGTTGCAAGTCACGACGGTGGCGAATCCTAACACCGATACACCAGACGCGTCTTGGACCACCGTGGGGACCTTCGATTATGACAACGCAATCGGTGTTCAGATTCACTTGCGTCACGAATTCCAAGTCTCGCAGGCGGATGGCAGCCCCATCCCTGCCACTGGGGTGCGTTTGTTAACACCATCAACCGCAAACGCGGTGGATGAATTGGAGATTAACCCGATGCGCGGGCCTGAACCGATCATCACCTCCATGGGAGATTTTAACGTCACTTGGGATCGCAATGACGGCGATTTCTTCGATGGCACGGCTCCACCAGATGGCGCTCTGGTTCCTGACAATTTAGCCTTGGCTAGCAATGGTGCCGTGCCCTTTGCCAGTGGCGAGCTAGGACCTACCATCGGAGTTGATTTTCACGTGGCGGCGAATCTGACCGACGGTATTTACGGAAACGCCAACAGTTGGATTGGTGCCGGCGAAGCTCCGTTCTTTGTTGGAGTGGACCTTGGGGGAAGCTTTGAGATTGAGGCGATCGCTTGGGGCCGCGACAACGGCAACGGCGCCTTTGACGACTCGGACGCGGGCGCCGATGCCTGTGGCGGGCAATGTGACGATCGTTGGGCAGGTCTGTACGAACTGCAAATCACCAATGACGCAAATCCTGACGGAACCAGCAAGTGGACCACTGTGGCCACTATCAAATACGCCGCCACCGACGATCTGACGCCTGGCGGTGGTTTCACGGCTTACCTCCGTCATGAATATGCAATCGATCCTGTGACGGCGACGGGCGTGCGGATCCTCACTCCTGACGCGGGAACCGCCATTGATGAAATTGAGGTCTACGGAGTGACGCTGCCTTCCGTTCCAGATCTTGTCTGGGATGGCAACGACGGCGAATTCTTCGATGCCACACCACCGCCCGATGGTTCCGTCGTTCCTGACAATCTTGCCCTTGCTAGCAATGGTGCCATGGCTTTTGCTAGTAGAGAACTAGGACCGACCATCGGAGTCGATTTTCACGTAGCCGCGAATCTCAATGACGGCATCTACGGCAACGCCAATAGTTGGATTGGCACGGACGGTGAAGGACCGTTCTATGCCGGGATTGATTTCGGCGGCTTAGTTACTGTTGCGTCTGTGGCCTGGGGCCGCGACAACGGCAACGGCGCTTTCAATGACTCGGATCCCGGCGCAGACGCCTGCGGCGGGCAATGTGACGATCGTTGGCAGGGCCTTTATGAAGTGCAGGTGACGACCGATGGGAATCCCGGCAGCGACAGTTCGTGGACTAGCGTTGGCCAAGTCGAACTCACTGCCAATGAAGACACCCAGCTTGGAGGCGCCTTAACGGGCTATTTCCGTCACGAGTATACTTTCGAGGGCGGTCCCGTGGACGCGACCGGATTGCGCATTGTCGTTTCCAACTCTGCCACCGCCATTGATGAGATTGAAGTCTATGGACCGGATGGCGGACCCGCGATCACGGTCGAGCAAGGATTTGCCGTCGCGTGGGATGGCAATGATGGTGTGCATTTCGATGAGGCGGCACCACCTGATGGCGCCGTCGTTCCTAACAATTTGGCTTTGACATCCGATGGCGCGACACCATTCAGTTCTAGCGACCTTGGGCCGGAACTAGGCATCGATTTTCATGTCAGTGCTAATGTGAATGACGGAATCTACGGCAACGCTAACAGTTGGATTAGCGCAAGCGGAGACGCAAATCCGTTCGTCGGTGTGAGTTTGAGCAGTGCAGTCGGAATCTCGGGGATCGCGTGGGGCCGCGACAATGGCAACGGCGCCGTAGATGACAGTGTCGCAGGTTCCGATGCCTGCGGAGGTCAGTGTGATGATCGATCGTTCGGCATTTACACCTTGCAGATCACCACGATTGCCAATCCGGATGCTGACACACCTGACGAGGCATGGACGACCGTGGCCACCTTTGACTACACCGAGAGCCTTGATGCTGTCGTAGGCGCCCAGTTCACGACATTCCTGCGTCACGAGTATCAAGTCATGCAGACAGATGGCAGCGAGGTCACGACAACTGGCGTGCGCTTGTTAGTTCCGATGGCGGGCATTGGAGGTGGCACGGCGATTGATGAATTGGAAGTCTACTCAGCCATGCCGTCGCCAATCGCATCAACGATAAGCCCGGTGGATGACAGCGTGACAATCGGTTGGGCAGGCGAAGTTGGAGCGCGTTATTTCGTTGAGTTTTCCGAAACAATGGAATCCAATGACTGGCAAATCCTCCCCGGTGCCGATACTGTAAATGCTGGCCCTGATGGTGTCACGTCGGTCATGGATACAGTTTCTGGACAGAGACGCTTCTATCGCATAGGAACAAGATGATTGCTGACAACGTAGCGGTGACTTTCAGTCGCCGCCAATTCACCGACATTCGGCGGCGACTGAAAGTCACCGCCACAATCGGTGCATTGCTGACTACTCCTCTCTTGGCAGATTCGACCACCGTCATCAACGAGGTCCTCTATCATCCTGCGGACGACTCGCAAACGGAGTGGGTCGAACTCGCCAACACGATGTCTTACGACATGGATCTGGGAGGTTGGCGACTCACGGGAGCCGTCGAGTATGCCTTCCCACCCGGTACAACCATCGCAGCTAGCAAATTTCTCGTCGTGGCTGCGGATCCATCAAAGGTGCGGCTGCAATCACTCTTCGATAAACCGCTGGGCCCCTTCGAAGGTAAGTTATCAAATCAAGGCGAGCTCATTGAGCTACGCAATGTGAGTGATCGTCTCATGAGCTGGGTTGATTACAATGATCGCGAACCTTGGCCGGTGGCCCCCGATGGGTCCGGAGCTTCCCTAGCCAAGCGGCTTCCGGAAACTGACAGCGCTTCGGTCGAGAGCTGGGCCGCAAGTTCTGAGTATGGCGGCACACCGGGTGGGAGGAATTTCCAAACGGCGTCTGAATCACCCCTCCGCATCAGCGAAGTTGCCCCCGCTGGCGAGCAAGACTCCTTCTGGCTTGAGTTCAACACAGAAGGGGCATCGACAAACCTGAAAGACCACATCGTGGGCATCGCCGGTGACCCACAGCGTGAAACGGCATTGCCCGACCTTCCGGTGAGTGAAGGCGGCTTTACCGTGGTGTCCGGTGATCAGTTAGGCTTCGGTGCAGAAGATGGCGATCTTCTATGTCTCTACGCGCCTAACAAGACGAGCGTGATCGGGGCGGTGCTTGTGGACAATGTGGTTCACGGTTGGTCTGCTGACCATAGGGAACGCTCACTTTATCCCACTCAGGCAACGCCAGGTGAGGCCAACGTGTTTTCGTTCAACGACGCCGTCGTCATCAATGAGATCATGTATCGCGCCTACCCTCTTCAGGCGTCGCCACCCCAGCCACCGACCTTTGAACAGCAGAATCTGGCGGGGCCCGATTCGAGCTGGCGATTCTGGCAGGGCGTGCCGCAGCAGGATGATCTCTGGCAGCAGGTCGATTTCGACGACTCAGAATGGGAAGCGGGCGGCCCGCTCTTTAGCAGCGGCATTCAGATACTGCCCGAGGATTCCGGCGAATCCACGAGTATCAAGATTGGTAAGTCTGTTTACTATTTCAGGTTGGTCTTCACTGTCGATGCGATTGGTGAAGAACAGAGCCTGCAACTGCAGCACCTCATCGACGATGGAGCTGTCATTTATCTCAACGGGGCAGAGGTCACTAGAGTCAACCTTCCTGACGGAGCCGTGACGGCGAGCACACGGGCCACGAATCCGATTGAGAATCCCGTTTGGAGTGAGGCGATTGTGATTCCCAGTGATCGGTTGCGCATTGGTACCAATGTGATTTCAGCTGAAGTGCATCAAAGCTCGGCTTTCGATCGCGACGTGGCTTTCAGTGTGGACGTTTCTCTAGGCAAGCTGCTAGGGCCTGGAATCCCCGCGCAGCCATTCCGGGATAGTTCCGAGGAGTGGATCGAACTCTACAATCGTAGCGATGAAGCGGTGGATGTGTCAGGATGGTCGTTAGACGAAGCGATCCAATATGATTTCCCGGAAGGGACTACCATCGAGCCTAACGGCTATTTCGTGGTGGCCAACGACCCCGAAGGGTATAGCGACTCGCTCTCCAACAGCGGTGAGAACATTCTTCTACGGGATCAGAACCGCAATCCTGCCGATGAAGTGCGCTACTACGATGGTGGGCGTTGGCCAGCCTATGCCGATGGTGGTGGATCTAGTTTGGAACTACGCGACCCCAACGCCGACAACAGCCTCGCTGAAGCATGGGCGGCGAGTGATGAAAGTAACAAGGCCCCATGGCAAGAGATTCGCTACCGCATGGTGTCAGGCCAAACCTATGGACTGAACACCTGGAACGAGTTGGTCCTTGGCATGCTCACTGCGGGTGAAGTCTTGGTCGATGATGTGAAAGTCATCCACGACCCCGATGGTGAGGCCAAGCAGTTGATTCAGAATGGGGGGTTCAACAACACGCTGTTCAATCCTGACACCTTCACCCAACGATGGCGGTTTGTCGGGAACCATCGCCATTCGAATGGTGTGCCTGACCCCGATAATCCGGAGAACAGCGTGCTTCATATCATCGCCTCGGGTGCCACCGATACGAAGCACAATCATGTGGAGACGACATTCGTAAGTAACACCAAGCTGATTGACGGCGACCTGTACGAAGTGAGCATGCGGGCACGCTGGGTGGCAGGCTCGAATCAATTGAACATGCGTGCTTACTATGGGCGCCTGGCAAGAACGATCGAGTTAGACACACCAGATCAGTTTGGCACACCGGGCATGCCGAACTCACGCTTCGTCGAGAACATCGGTCCAACCTACAGTGGATTCATGCACGCTCCGCTCATGCCTGCAACGAATGAAGCGGTGACCGTGTCTGTTAGCGCTGATGACCCCAACGGAGTCGATACGCTGACGCTTCACTACGCGAAAGATGGCGATGAAGGCTTTGTCAGTGTGCCCATGGAGGAGTCCGCGGGTATCTACACGGCCACGGTCCCGGGCATGGCGGAGGCCACCGTGATGCAGCTCTTCGTGGAAGGACTCGATTCGTTAGGCGCCGCTTCCTATTTCCCCGCCGCGGGACAAGATTCGCGGGCGCTCTACATTGTCGACGACGGACGCAGCACGGATCTTCCGGTGCATGAATTGCGGCTCATCATGAAGGCAGCTGATTTCGATTTTATGTTTGAGCGTCTGAACCTGATCAGCAACGAACGGATCGGTTGCTCTGTGTTGGTGGATAATCGCGAGATCATCTACAATACCGGGGTGCGCCTCAAGGGCAGTCCAGCGGGCCGCGCTCGCGATGGGCCACTCTACCAAGGATTCAATATCGCCTTTCCGCCAGCGCAGCTTTATCGTGGGATCCACTCCAGCGTAAGTATTGATCGTTCGGGTCGTGCGCCGTCCGCCGGCGATCAGGATGAGATCTATGTGAAGCACATGTTCAATCGTGCCGGTATCCCGGCCATGGTCGATGACCTGGGCTACATCGTTTCGCCGACCACGACACACACCGGCACGGCGTTGTTTTCGATGGCTCGTTACGGAAGCGTCTTCACAAATACCCAATTCAGGAACGGATGTCAGGGTTCAGTTTTCAATCTTGAGATCACCTATGATCCGACCTCGGGTTCGTCAGGACGTGAATCAGTGAAGAATCCCACGCCCTTCTCGCATGGCGGGACAACAGACTTCCGAGATCTCGGCGACGACAAGGAACAGTATCGTTGGGCCATGGAAATGCGCACCGGCCGACGCGCAGATGATTATGACGGGCTCATAAGATTCTGTCAAACGATGGACCTGCCGAAAGATCAGTTGGCCCGCAAGATTGATGAGGTCATGGATGTCGACGCCTGGTTGCGCACCGCAGCCATGCATAATTTGTGTGGCATCGGTGACACTTGGTGGAATGGCGGTTTGCAACATAACATGCGTGTCTACGTGCCCCAAGGAGGCAACGGCGTGGTCGGCTTGCCTTGGGATCTGGACTTTGTCTTTTCCGCAGGTGCTACCTCTGCAATCAAGACGGCACCGGGCAACCTGCGGCGGGTGATGGATATGCCAGTGAATACACGCCTCTATTACGGGCATCTGCTAGATATCATTGACAGAGTCTTTAACGCGGAATACATGGAACACTGGTTAACCCACTACGGAAGCGTCGTCGGCCAGAACTTGTCGACCCCAGGATTGAATTACATTCGGACACGCGGCAATTCTGTTCGCAGTCGCGTCAGAGCTGATGCGCCAGCCGTCGCTTTCGCGATCACGACCAACGGAGGTGAGTCGATGTCGACCGAGGCGACATCGCAGACGATCACGGGCGACGGATGGATTAATGTCAGGACCATTCGTCTTGTGGGGCAAGAAGAGCCATTAGAAGTCACCTGGACCACGAGCAAGACTTGGGAACTCAGCGTGCCCCTTGTCTCCGGCCCAAACGCCATCACCCTGCAAGCCGTCGATTTCCAAGGCAATGACCTGGGTTCACTCTTTTCTCCGGGAATCGATTCTATCACCATCACCAGCACGGCCACCGAAGCGACGCCGTTTGAAAACTTGCGGATCACCGAGTTGCACTATCATCCCGCCGAACCGGCGGACACCGAGCGCGATGCGTCCACGAACGACGACGATTTCGAGTTCATCGAAATGCACAATCTAGGTGAGCGACAGCTGGATCTGACCGGAGTGTCTTTTACGGATGGTATCGACTTTGTCTTTGCCGATGGAACCACCCTTGCCGCCAGTGCCTACGCTGTCGTGGTGCGAAACCGCGCGGCTTTTGAAGCGCGTTACGGGACGGACATCGCGATCATTGGCGAATATGGTCCTGCTAGCTTGAGTAATAATGGTGAACGTGTCGAATTGCGTGATGGGCCACACCGTATCCTTGCGTTTGACTACCGTGATGATTGGGCATCGGAGAGCGACGGTGATGGCAGCTCGCTGGTGATTACCAGTCCGGCAGGGGCGCGCGCAGCGTGGGATAAGGCTCGGTCATGGGGAGTCAGCGGTGACATTGGCGGCAGCCCAGGTGCGCCGAACATGCCTTCGGTCGACGTGCCCGTGTTGGCTGAATGGACACAGATAACAGTCGATGGTAGTGAAATCGTTGCCTCCTATCAGCGCGTCCCAAATATGGATTATACGATCGAGCTCTCGCAAGATCTCCTGGATTGGGAACCGGTGGTCCTTGATAAAGTGGCCGTTGCGCCTATCAATGATGATCTGGAACTGGTTACCATCCGAATTCCCCGTGAGGAGCAGACTCAATATGTCCGTATTGCGATCAATCCATAACATAATGGTGACCTTCAGTCGCCACCGACTCCTTTGGCGACTAAGAGTCACCACTACCTACATAGCGTTGTTAGTCAGTGCTGATGCCAAGATCTCATTCGAGACTGACATCCAACCCATCCTCAGCACGCACTGTTACGACTGTCACGGACCGGAGAAGCAGAAGTCCAAGCTTCGGCTCGACTCACCACTAGGCATCCTCAAAGGCGGCGAGTCTGGCGAGCCGGTATTTGTAAAAGGGGACAGCACTAATAGTCATCTAATCAAACTGGTCACGGGCGAGGATCCCAAGGAGATTATGCCGCCGAAAGGTGAGCGGCTTTCAGAACAGCAGATTGGCCTGTTGAAAACCTGGATCGATGAAGGGGCGCCACTGCCGGAGGTCGACGATTCCGAGGTCGCCAAACTGGAGACGGATCACTGGTCTTTCCAACCTCTGGTTCGTCCTGACCCGCCTGCGAACGGGAATGCGATCGATGCCTTTGTCCACGCGAAGCAGAAAGAGCACGGACTCACACCATCACCAAGAGCAGACAAGGCCCTCTTGATTCGTCGGCTCTATCTTATCGCGCTTGGACTCCCTCCCGAGCCTGAGGCCGTGGCGGCGTTCGTCGAGGACACGCGCACAGAAGCCTACAAGGCGCTTGTCGATTCCGTGCTGCAAAGTTCCCACTATGGCGAACGCTGGGCCAGGCATTGGTTAGACGTGGTGCGCTATGCGGATACCAATGGCTATGAGACCAATCGCGAACGCAAGACGGCCTATCAATATCGCGACTATGTCATTCAGTCTTTCAATGAAGACAAACCCTATGATCAGTTCATCATTGAACAACTCGCAGGGGATGTGGTGAATGCCGACGTCGGGACCGGGTTTCTCGTTGCCGGTCCCTATGACATTGTGAAGAGCCCTGACATCAATCTAACTCTGGCACAGCGTCAGGATGAATTGGCGGACATGGTGAACACGACCGGCACCGCCTTCCTCGGCTTGACCATCGGCTGCGCGCGCTGTCACAACCACAAGTTTGATCCTATTCTGCAGAAAGATTATTACGCCATGCAGGCCGTGTTTGCCGGCGTGAACTATGGCGAGCGTGCCCTGAAAGTGCCGAAGGATGGGCAAGCCACCGCGAAGATCGCTCAATTACAGACAGAGCAATCCGCAGTGGAAGCAGAACTAACGACGCTCCGAGCGTTGGCCGCCCCCAATGAAGCGCCAAGCGCGCTCCGTCCAGCCGTCACTGCGAAATACAACGAAGACCGATTTCCACCAACCAAGGCGCTGTTTGTGCGATTCACGATCAAGGCAACCAACGGGTCCCAGCCCTGCATTGATGAATTGGAGATCTACAATGAAAGTGGTGAGAATATCGCGTTAGCCTCTAACGGAACCAAGCCCACTACTTCCGGGACCCTCAAAGGTTATCCGATTCACCAACTGGAGCACATCAATGATGGCCTGCTTGGAAACAACCATAGCTGGATCTCTGACACCGGGAGCGGCTGGATTCAGTTGACCTTTGCACAGCTACAAACGATTGAGCGAGCGGTGTGGGCGCGGGATCGGACCGGACAGATCAGCGATCGCGTGGCGACGGATTACGTGATTGAAGGATCGTTCGACCAGAAAGAATGGCAGGTCTTGTCCAGCTCGAACGATCGTCAACCATTCCAAGGAAAGCAGAATCCGAACGCCTTTGTCGCGAAGTTAGACAAAGAGAACGCCGCACTTGCGGAGTCGCTGATTGCGAGATCGGCCTCGCTGATGACTCAGATCGCGGACTTGCGTGATGGTCGTCAAGCCTGGGTGGCCAATTTCAGCAAGCCGCCAATGACCCATCGTTTGTATCGCGGAGAACCCACACAGAAACGTGAAGCCATCGCACCCGATGGCCTGACGGTGATGGGAACGTTAGAGATGTCGATGGATGAAGTGGAGGCGCAGCGTCGACTGAAGCTAGCGCTTTGGATCGCCAGCAAGGACAACCCGCTTACCGCGCGTGTTTTGGTCAATCGGCTCTGGCATTACATCTTTGGCACAGGCATCGCCGAAACGCCGAGTGATCTCGGCGTGAATGGCCTTCCCCCATCCAACCCGAAGCTGCTCGATTGGTTGGCCGACGAGTTCATGGCCTCCGGCTGGTCGATCAAGCACATGCAAAGTTTGATTCTCTTGTCAGAGACGTTTCAGCAATCGAGCACACCTCGCGAGGCGGCGGCGGCCATTGATGCGGGGGCTCGATACCTTTGGCGCTTTCCCCCGCGCCGACTGGAAGCGGAAGCCATTCGTGATAGCATGTTAGCAGTGTCTGGCGCACTGGACAGGACACTTGGTGGGCCAGGGTTCTACCTGCATCATGTGCAGGTGGAGAATGTGATGCACTACTTTCCCAAAGAGAAATTTGGTCCCGCGGAATTTCGTCGAATGGTCTATCTATTCAAGATTAGGCAGGAACAAGACGCCATCTTCGGCTCGTTTGATTGTCCAGATGGCAATCAAGCGATTGCAAAACGCAGTCGATCTAACACCCCCTTGCAGGCGTTGAATTTGTTCAACAGCGCCTTTGTGTTGCAACAGGCTGAGCTCTTGGCCCAACGATTGAATGCGGAATGCGGGGATGAGGTCGAGGCGCAGATAGGGATGGCGTTTCGTTTGTTCTATGGACGCGAGGCCGATGCCTTTGAGGTGAAGGCGTCATTGGAGATGATCCAGGCTGAGGGACTGCAGGCATTCTGCCGGGCGCTTTATAATACCAGTGAGTTTCTGTTTGTGTTTTGAGTATGGGGAGCTGGGAACAGGGGCAAGAGGGCAACGCGAATTGGCGCCAATGGCCACGAATTGGCACGAACGTTTCGAAGCCAAGTCATTCGTGGTTATTCGCGCTCATTCGTGGTCATTCGCGTTTAAAGAAATGGTCTAACGCGAATCTACGCAAATGGCCGCGGATTGGCACGAATGTTTCGAAGCCAAGTCATTCGTGTAAATTCGCGCTCATTCGTAATCATTCGCGTTTAAAAGAACCTCACCCCCTCCCCCGCCATGGAGTTTAACGACAACACCTACGAGGTCATCGGCAGCTCCATGCGCGTGCACAATGAACTCGGCCCTGGCTTGCACGAAAAGCCCTATGAGAATGCGCTCGTCGTCGATCTTCGCGAGCAGGAGTTCCAAGTCGACCAACAGAAAGCCTATCCCATTCGCTACCATGGCACCGTTGTTGGCGATTGCATTCCAGACATCACCCTCAACCAGGCCATCTTGATCGACGCCAAGTCGATTGATAAGATTGGCGAGAACGAGATCGCACAGATGCTCAATTATCTCCGCATCTCGAAGATCGAAGTCGGACTAATCATCAATTTCAAAAACTCAAAGTTAGAATGGAAGCGTGTGGTCCGATCTCAATAAGCGTAACGCGAATGAATATTTCGAATCCAATTCATTCGTGTAAGTTCGCGCTCATTCGTGACCATTCGCGTTTGAAGAAATTGGTTAACGCGAATTTGCGCCAATGGCCGCAAATTGGCACGAATGTCTCGATGCCAAGTCATTCGCACTCATTCGCGTCTAAAAGAAACCCCAATGGCGCACGAATAACCCCATGAACCCTCACCCTCTTCTCAATCGCCGCCGCTTTCTCACCGAGAACGCCTCGGCCCTCAGCGGCATTGCCCTCGCCCAATTGCTCCAAAACGAGCACTTGTTAGGCGCCACGCACCCCCGCGAGAGTGCCCCTGGCAAGACGCCGATCCGGCCCAACATCGATCCCGCAAATCCCAACGCCCCTCGTCGCCCACACTTCGATGCTCGCGCGACCAACGTGTTGATGATCTTCTGCTCTGGGGCTTGCAGCAATCTCGACACCTTCGACTACAAGCCCGACCTCATCAAGTATCACGGCCACCCCATGCCAGGCGGTGACAAGCTCATCACTTTTCAAGGCGAACAAGGCAATCTCACCAAGAGTCCCTGGGAATTCCGGCCGCGTGGCCAATGTGGTAAGATGATCTCCGACCTAGTGCCTCAGTTAGGTTCCTTGGTAGATGACATGTGTTTCATCCACTCACTCACCGGAAAGACCAACACGCATGGTCCCGCTGAGAACTTCATGTGCACGGGCTTCACGCTCGATGGCTTTCCCAGTGCGGGGTCGTGGGCGACGTATGCGTTAGGAAGCGAGAACGCTTCGTTGCCCGCCTATGTCGCCATCCCAGATCCACGCGGCACGCCACAGTCGAGCGTCAATTGCTGGGGACCAGGATTTCTTCCGGCGGCATTTCAGGGTACGGACTTCAATGCGAGCAATCCCGTGCGCAATCTCGTCCGGCCAAACGACATCAGCCCATCTAGCGATCGGGCAACGCGCGCCTTCCTTGAGCAACTGAATCAGCATCATCTGAAACGGTATCCCGGCGATACCGAACTCGCCGCGCGGATCTCCAGCTACGAACTGGCGGCCCGCATGCAATTGAGCGTCCCTGAGGTGAGCGACATCAGTTCGGAACCGGCGCACATTCTCAAGATGTATGGCGCGGACGACGCGGGAGATCCTGTCAGAGATCTCAAAGCGGCTTACGCGCGCAATTGTATCCTAGCAAGACGCCTGGTGGAGAAAGGCGTCCGCTTCGTCCAGCTCTTCAACGGCGCCTACCAAACCGGTGGCGAAGGGGTGAGCAATTGGGATGGCCATAAATTCCTTCACGAACAGTATTCCAAACACGGCCCCGTCCTTGACCAACCGACGGCAGCGTTGATCCGCGATCTCAAGCAACGCGGTTTGTTAGACAACACGCTTGTCATCTGGTGCACCGAATTTGGTCGCATGCCCACCTTTCAGAAAGGTGCGAGCGGGCGTGATCACAACCCCGCCGGGTTCACTGCATGGATGGCCGGTGCTGGCGTCAAAGCCCCCTACACCTACGGCGCCACCGATGCCTTCGGCCACAAAGCCGTGGAGAATGTCATGACCGTCTACGACTTCTACGCCACGGTGCTGCACCTTCTAGGTCTCGATCACGAACGGCTGAGTTTCTATCACAACGGCATCGAACGCAGACTGACCGACGTGCATGGCAGGGTCATTCATGACCTCGTGAATTCGTAGCGTTGGTGAGTCGTGTTGAAACAAGCTCGCCACGAGCGTGCCTACTAGTCTAATCTCCTCTTACTCAACCCACTGATTCGAAATGGAAACCTCACTCTCTGCTATCCAGGCCTTCACGGCGGCGGCCTTCGCCACTCCTGACAAATTCACCGAATTCTGCGGCAACGGCGGCAAACCGTTAGGCGGCATCATTGGCGGAAACGAAGTTGTCGGCTCCATGAATGTCACTTTCCAGTCAACCGACCCGGGCTCCCAGGAGGTGCTGGCAACGGTGTGTGAAATGGGTGAGGCCGAAGTGACGATGGCGGTGGAGGTTGCTCAGAAAGCGTTCGTGGGATGGAAGGATGTGGCGGTCGAAGAACGTATCGCACTGGTAATGAAGCTGGTCGAGCTCTGCGAGCGTGACCGCGATGTTCTGTTAGCCTGTGAGATTCGTGACGGAGGCAAGGTCTCTGAGTTGGCGGAAGGCGATTTCACCCAGATCCGCGAATGTGCGGAGTATTTCAGCGGCATCGCTCAGTGCATAGCCATGGGCGATGGTCCTGACATGCCCATAGGAGACAATGCGAGAGGGTTCACCCATCGCGAACCTTGGGGCGTGGTTGCTGGGATCATTCCTTGGAACTATCCTGTGGTGTTAACGTCCTGGTTCATGTTTCCCGCCTTGCTGGCAGGCAACACCATTCTGATCAAACCTGCGGAAGACACGCCATTGTCGGCGCTCTACATGGCCAAACTCGCAGCGGAAGCGGGTTTCCCTCCAGGCGTCATCAATGTGCTGCCAGGTCGAGGCGAGATCACCGGCCAATGCATTGCCGCGCATCCAGGCGTGCGTTACATCTCATTTACAGGTTCCCCAGGTGTCGGACAGAGCATTCTTCGCACCTGTGATAGACATGGCACACGCATGAAGCGTGAAATGGGCGGCAACGGATCTGCCATTGTCCTCAAAGATGCCGATCCAGAATTGGTCGCCCGCATGGTTGGTAAGTATGTGAACCAACATTACGGGCAGACTTGCTGCACCATTCACCGAGTCTTTGTCGACAGGAAGATTGCCGATACCTTTATCGACGCTCAAAGAGCCTTCTTCGAGGACTTGAAGATCGGTTACCAGGCCGACGCGGGCACTCAGTTAGGCGCAGTCGTGAATCAGACCCAACATCGCCGCGTCCTCAAAGCGCAACAAGAAGCCGCCGAGCGCGGTGGACAAGCCATCCTCTCAGGCGGCATCGCCGAGGTCGCCGGAAAGAATGGCTACTACTTGAAGCCCGCCTTGTATCGCACGAATCCTGCAGTGGATTGCAATCCACTGGAGGTCTTTCACACCTTTGCCACGGTCTGCCCTGTTGATTCTGCAGAGGAAGCGCTCGCTTTGGCTAACAGTTCTCCCTATGGTTTGGGCGCTAGTGTTTGGACGAAAGATATCGAACGCGGTGTCGCCTTGACCAAGCAATTCCGTGATGGCACTTGTCAGGTGAATTGCCACAACTCGGTCGCCTACGGGCTGCCTTACGGAGGACAAGGCATCTCGGGAGGTCCTGGAGGCGGTGTGAATTGCGAAGACACCTTCTTAGACTACACGCAGGTGAAGGCTGTCTATGTAGCAGATTACCCGGGCTAAATCGACCAAGACGAAATGGCGCTTGGCACACTAGAACCTCAATGTCGATGAGTTAAGGAAAATGAGCACAATTGGTTGAAGTAACGCACTTCGATGATAGTGTTAATCTCTTGTAACATCATGCTCGTCCTAACAATCACAACTCGAGTTATAGTGGCTATGGCGTGAAATACCCTCACTTACGTCTAAGGTTGGCTCTGCCATCTTTTCTGCTCTCTCGAAATCACTCCAAGACCCGGCTTTCGTTCAACGTCATCGCACCGCAGCGTCAGCTTTCACTAGAAATCGCAAGCTTCCTTTTCATCGCCTCTGCCTGATTCTCATCTGGAATCTCCGGTCAGCCCTTCACCTCGATCTCGAACGTTTCTTTAGGCAAGGTGTCGATATCGAGGCTACTCATCCGACGGCCTTCTCAAAAGCACGCGCATTTCTCAAGGCGTCTGCATTCGTTGATCTCAATGACGACCTGGTGGCGACGGCTAGAGACCAAGGACTATCAAATGATCTCTGACATGGCTTACGCCTACTGGCTATCGACGGCTCAACCCTGCGTCTTCCTAAAGGCGCACCAGCCATTGCGACACACTTTGGAGGGATGGATTGCCGCCAGGGTCCGCGCCTCCAATGGCCCGCATGAGCTATCTTTATGAGGTGCGTAGCCGCCTCATTGTAGCCGCAGAAATTTCTCCCCACGAAAAAAAAGAACTAACACAAGCTCGTGAACTTCTTGGAGAACGAGTCTGGGAGCATGACTGTGCGATCTATGATCGCGGTTACAATGCCCCTTGCATCATCGCCTGGTCTTTGGCGCAAGACTCGCACTTTGTAATTCGAGTGGCGGTGGGAAATTGCAAGGCAGCCCAGGCCTTTGTCCGAAGCAAAGCTCTCGAGGCGGACCATGACTTTCAGTTCAGCAATGAGGTGATCGAGGAGTTTAAGGGGTACGGTATCGATCTTCCAAAGAATAACCGTCTGCGGTTCATTCGAATGGAGCTGGGTGACGATGAAGTGGAAGTGCTACTGACGAACTTGGCAGATCGTGAGAAGTACCCAGCTGAAGATTTTAAAGCGGTCTATCATGAACGTTGGACCGTTGAAGAAGGGATCAAAACGACCAAATGCAAGATGGAGGCAGAGAACTGGACAGGAAAGACAGTTCACTCGGTCTATCAAGACTTCTATGCCAGAGTGCTATGCCAGAACCTATCAGCGGCACTAGCTGCGGCTGCTCAGCCCGCGCTTGATCAGCAGAAACAAGCCTGCAAGCATCGATACAAAATCAATGTAAAGCGTGCTCTCGGTGTTGTGCGTGATCACTTCGTCTGCTTGATGGAGAGCCCGATGGAGAAGTGGAGTGCGATTTTAAGTTTGATAGCAAATCGGATCCTAAAATCACCATCAATCATCCGAGGAGGGCGATCATTCCCGCGCGGCACTCCTCGGAGGCTCCCTGTGGCTCAACCCTATAAGCCTATCACCTAAACTATCATTACCCTAACTTATTAACATTGAGTAAATACTGCCGAATTCTTCGAGCAAGAGACATTTGAAGAGTTACCCGGAAGGAAGCCAGCACTCAAAGTTGAAGTTAAAAAGATCACCGACCCGGATGACAAGGATAGCCGTTTGGTTCTCTGTCGCAGCGCTCAGCGTCGGCTCAAAGAAGAAGCGATGATTTCGAA
>JBLHHN010000082.1:0-19603 GCA_047616785.1 Verrucomicrobiales bacterium | reverse complement strand
AAGCTCAGAAGCTCAGAAGCTCAGAAGCTCAGAAGCTCAGAAGCTCAGAAGCTCAGAAGCTCAGAAGCTCAGAAGCTCAGAAGCTCAGAAGCTCAGAAGCTCAGAAGCTCAGAAGCACGAAGGAGTGCTCAATCTACGGATTCAGGAGATCCAACGGATACTTCATCCTCACGGTTTCCTCAAAATCAGCTTTCAATGATTTGCGTAAGCGTCTCTGTTCCTCTTGTTCGAGTTCTGCCTGGACCGAGTCAAAAGATCGCCGAATTGTCGGCTTGAGATCCATGAGCCCAACAAGAAAGACGCCCTCAGGCAGAGTGATCACAGGACTGATATTGCCGATTTCTTTGATATTGAATACGATCTTGGAAACGGCCTGCTTCCATCCAATGGCTCCGCCTTGCTCAAGCCAACCAATTACGCCGCCCTTGAACCGGGTGGCAGCATGTTCAGAGTGATCAATCGCAAGCACGGAAAATCCCTTGTCGGCAAACTCCGTCGAGTTGCTGCCGTCCAAGAACCATTGGCGCGCCTGGTTAAGTTTGTCTACGTAGGTCTGGGTCCTCACCGGATCCTTTCCAGGCTCAAGCCAGAGCACCGCGGCTCGACGCTTCTCGACAGACTGGAATCGCGCTGGCTGGGCATGATAGACCTCCCGAAGCCGATCTTCGGGAATGGCCCTTGTTTGCTCCTGCTGCTTTGGGTAAAGTGTGGTTTCCTTGAAACGAGCGCTTAGGAGACGCGCTAGTTCAGCGCGAACCACTGGGCCCTTGTCGAGGCCTTCATCAATCGCCGCTTGGGCGAGTCGCGCCGTTCTAGCAAGTTGCTCTAGAGCTCTCTCGCGTGTCGCTTCGTCGCTTCGTCCTCCGTGAGTCACTTTCAAGTGATGGTCGAGGTCGGCTTGATAAACCGTGATCGAGCCCACACGGAACAAGGCCCCCTCTTCTACGGGCGCCTGGTAGGATGTCTGAACGCTTCTTCGGTCGCAGCCAGAGAGTGTGGCGAGTATCAAGGCGCCCCACAAAGCCGCAGTCCGCAGGTTTTTCATCATCGTTTGCGGATCACTGCTTGGCTGGAACCACTTCCTCGGAACTCCCACATAAGGAGGCGGGTTTGCGAAGACGCTCGCGTTGCCTGAACACTAACGGCTTCGCCATTGGTCTGTGCTTGAGGTATCCCGTCGATGTAGAAGACGATTGACTCAAGGGTATCGTCCCCGTTGTGGGCGATGACTTCCATCTCAAAATCGATGCTCAAAGGGCCATCTAGTTCAGCAATGATACGGCTGGTGACGGGAACCTCGCTCGCTGTGCTCACCAGATCGCCTGTAGATTGGTCTGTGTTCCAACCACCATTGCCAGCCTGGCCAAACTTGGACGAACCTGTCAGCTGTGCGATGCCAGTAATGGCTAGTATGCCAGGGTCCAGCACTGGGCTCACGCGATAGAAACGGTTCGAGTCGTTGGCTGACAACCGCTGACCCTTGAGCTTGAGACCAAGAGAATCAATCGATTCATCGAAGGCGGCGCTGTCGTCAGCCCACGCCCATAAACCGTTAGACGCTTCTATCTTCCAGCGGATGTCTGCCGTCTTTGTGATCCCCTTCACCGTGATCTCTGGTCGGCCATCGACAAGTCTAAAGCCGATCTTATGGTCATCACGAGTGCTCGGCGAAGCTTGAGCCGCCGCATAGGACCAAAGGTAAGGCTGGAGGGATTGCGAATCGTGAATGAAGTCGGTCAGACTAGCGGAAGCTGTATTGGTGGTCTCTTTGAGCCACTGATCGAAACCAGCGCCATTGGCATCCTCGACCGTCGCCGCTGCATAGAGGACGACTTCGTGCGGATTGCCCAGTTGGTAGAGATCCTTCGATTTAAGCTGCAGCAGGATGGTCTTGGCGCCGCCAGTAAGACCTTCAGAACGAGCGCTGATCTGCACTTCGCTTGATGCGATGCCAGCGGGAATGGTGATGCTGCTAGGGACTTCGTCGATGTGAAGACCTTCCTTGGCTGTGCCACCCAGATTGAGTTCGATCTCCAGGTTCTGAGAAAGATCGCCATCACGATGGACGCGCAACCTGGCGGGTTGCTCACCGGCAGCAATGGCAATGGCTTGGAGCTTCTCGAGCCAGACGATGGGACTGTCGGTGATCGACTGCTGAATCCCGTTGCTGGCAATCGAGTACTTGTGGTGTGGGAGCGCTTCAAATTTCCACGTTTCGACACCTTCAGATTGGAGATCTGGAATAGGTCTGAGTGTGAGGGTCTTGCTGGTCTCGCCGCGAGCGAAGTTCACCACCGAGCGGCGGTCTGCAGTTTCGCTGGCTCCAGTGGTTACGAAGTCGCTGCTGTGAGCATCTTCAAAGAAGCCCAACTGAACGTCGAGCGCGGCCACAACACCTTCACCACTGCGAGTGATCTCAACCGTGATTGGCTGATCAAGGCTCTCTAGAGTAGGTGTTAGTGAGGGTTCTGATAGGAGGGTTAACTGAATTTCGGTGGGGATGTGCAGCCCGCCCATGCGGAGGCGGTCTTCGACGATGAGTTGGATCAACTGGGTCTCGCTCATGACGATGTCTTGCAGTAATATCTCCTGATCTTCGCCGTCTGGTCGCTGCAGAAGGAGGACACTATCGTTGCCCTCGATGCGGGTGGAGACGAATTGTCGCGCATCGCCTGTTTTACCCCAGAAATGCGCTGAGAAATCGATGATATCCTTCTCGAAATCGAAATCGGTGATCACATCGCGGCCGGTATCAATCTCACCAAAGACGAAACGATCTGCCCCAAGCCCGCCGGTGAGCACGTCCCTCCCCGGACCTCCCGAGAGGATGTCGTTCTGCGGACCTCCACCAAGTGAATCATCCCCATGCCCACCACGGATGATATGACGGCTCTTTCCAGTCGCAGCAAGCGTGATCACTTTCAACTCAGTGCTTAGATCCCAGATGATCGCTCTCCGCCACTTCGACTCCAAGTAATCATGGACGTCGCGAAGCTTCTGTTCGGGGAGGGCAGTTGGGAAGACGATCAGTTCATGGAGCTGACCACCGAAGCCTTCCGTCACCGTCTGAGTCCGATCCGTCACAAGGCGGCGTGCACCTAGAGTCGCCAACACGGGGTCAATGTCAGTGGCTGCGATACTCTCGCCATCGTAGGAAAGACCAACGATGTTCTGTCCCACATCAGCTTCCCGGCGAAAGATGGACGTTATGGTCTCTCCGTTAGTGTTCTCGTAGCCTCGAACGGCCACGCCATCCATCTGATAGATAGGCGCCCCGGGGTAGGGGATAGCCTGAGTCGTTGGGGAAAGCTGTAGGAAACCACGGTTCGTGGAGAACAGGGTCTGAGGATGATCGGAGGACGATGCCGCACGGTAGGCCGCCAAGACGGTATGAGCCCCGCCGGACACAGCGTCCTCTTGAATGAAAAGATGGGCGCGCTCCGAGGCCGCGAAGTCGATCGAGTGATCCCTCATCAGCGGACGATAGTCTGCTAGAGGTTGTATGGCGTGACGATCGTTTCCCGAACGATCTGCCCAGTGATCGATCGCTCCTCCAGTGTCTGCCAAATCCATCCCATCGAGCCAAAGAGTGGCCTCGCTGCCATCAACGGCCGCAGCCCTGACAACTTTCACGAGCACCTGTCCGCTGACGTCTTCGCCGCCAGCACTCCAGCGCACAGGCAGGAGAAATTCATCTACTCCACGATCGAGGTGCGTCAGCGTTAGCCTTCCGGACTGGAGGTCCGTTAGTGAAAACCGTCGAGACTCGGCATGAGCGGTCGGGACGCCATCCATCTTAAAGTCAAAGCCGTTGCTTCCAATGCCCGTAAGGGTGACCTCCAACTCGATTTCTGCAGAGGGGGTGTCTGAATCGAGAAACTGGAGATAAACGCCAGCGACGCCCAATTCAGGCACCAAGAGCTCCTTCGTAGTCAGCTGCGGCGCTCGATTGCTTAAGGTTGGATCGCTGCCCCGTTGATACTCATCGAGGTTCGACCAACCATCCGCATCGATATCGTCTTTAGAGTCGTTCGGATTGTTTGGGTCGAGATCGTGCAAGCGCTCCCACCAGTCAGGCAGAAGATCGCCGTCCTCGTCTGTATCGTCTCCACCCACGATCAAGTCGAGGCGACGCTGTGTGGCGCGGCTGGCAAAGTTGAGAGCGTAGAGTTCCCTACTTCCATCTGGCAGCAACGCTTGACGTCCGTTGACTGAGATATCTTGAAGTTGGAAATCAGTATGCTGAGAGCCGATCGCCAGGTAGGCCGCCTTCTGTCTGGCGTCGGGAAGATATTTTAAAGGGACTTTCAATGCGTAAGAGAACGGCTTCGAGTCATCCACGCCCGTGGGTCTAAGCTGAGTGGAAAGAGTGACCGCATTCGCCGTGTCCATCGGGTCGATGAAAGTCATTTCCAGCTTGCCAGTTTGCAGGAGAACGGTCTGAGCACCACTCACTTGCTGCACCTCGCCATAGAACAAGACGTCGGCGTCGGTGAAACCTTCACTCAAAGCTACGGTACACGAGAACAACGCCCAGAGCGCGGCGATGACCGTCGAAGCGGCGAATGTGGTTTTGAGAGTATACTTGTTCATTACTGTCCTTCGTGGGTGTATGTCAGGAACTGCAGTCTGATGTCCGAGACCGTTTCGGCGAAACTGGTCAATCCGGTCAGAGGATCTGCATGAAGGCTGGCTCCTGGGATGATGAGGAGCCACTGGGAGTTCCACACAGAACGGCTAATGAGTCGCGTATCGAGAATCAACTCGCTGTCATCGGCCTCCGGGTCGCCGTTGTCGTGATACATGCGGAAATCACCGTGGCGGCGCAACTGACCAAACTGACCATCAACGCCATCGAGGGTAGGGATGTATCCGGGTGCGCTCAGTTGGCTTTGATTGATTATAAAGGGAGTGGGAACCCGCTGTTCAACAATCTTCCACAGCCGTGTTGTCGGTTGAGTCGCTGACGACGTCCGCAGGTAGTCGTTCCCGACGGGCACCAAGTAGGCTCGTGGAGTGGTCGCAAGCCCGGCCGCATTGTAGTTCTCTAGCCAAACCCCAAACCCACGTATCTTCGTGGCGAAGTTCGCCGTGCTATACTTATGATCGCCTGGAACTAGCGCTTTGCCGAAGAAATTTACGCCATTGTTGATCTCGGTGCTGAAACGAATCACGAGACCTGGTTGCGGCCCGTCTTCAGGCTCGGAGAACGGTCGACAGTAGCGGACAAACTCCGCCATGCGGTTCAGGTCGGGGACGATCCGCGCCTTGAGAGCATCCTCCCATCGATCATCGCTACCCGAGGCCTGAACAATGGCAGCCTGAGTCGCTGATGTGGCCAAGAGGGCTCTTTGTGAAGGACTGAGAAGCTGATCGCGATCCAATGGATCCACGTCGACAAGCGCCTGGATCTCAGAATCTAGCATACCAACACGGAACAGCTCGCGGCGAAGCGAAATCTTCTCGATCTCCTGCTGTGGATTCTCAATGCCCAGCTGCCCCTTGAGCACCTTGAAGTTGCCGTTTAGCTGGTTAAGGATCTCGGCTAGACCTCCTTGCCCTGCTTGTGGTTTACCATCACTCCATAGCCCGAGCTGACGCTGCTTGATGATTCGGTTGAAGAATTCGCCCGGTGCGGCGGGATTTCCTGGATCAAGGCTAGTCTCATAGTCGTAGGCTCTCGCCGCCAACCAAACATAGCGAGATGCATGGTTGAAGGCAGTCTGGTACTTTGCCATCGCTTCATTGCGCGTCAGGCGGAAGATCATGTCCTGGTAACGATTCTTCTGTGTTTTAGAAGCGAGCACTTTGTTAAAGGCTTCCCGCTCCCGCAAGAGACGGAACCCCTCCGCTTGGGCGGTGAAGTAGTCCTGTCGTCCGAACTCAAGATCCTGTAGAGCCAAGCCAATGGTGTCTCGCTTTGGTTGGTCTCCGCCTGACAGGTTGGCTAGTTCCTCGATGAGCCCTTCGAGTTCCGAGACTTTCTCAAGCCGCCCGATGTCAACTTCCAGATCGGCGATTAGCTCATCTCGGAGCAGTTCAGAAGCGGCAGCCAAAGCGTTGACCACGGCCTTTCCTTGGGCACCCAAGAAGGCGGTCGCCTCCGTCGCAGCAGTGATCGTGCCACGAGCAGCAAACGTAAGATCGTTAGAAAATCCGTTCACTTTGGGAGCCAGTTCCAACGCGACTTCTTGCGCTGAACCCGCGGTTCGCTCTATGGTCGTTGCGATATCCGCTGCCGCATTGAACGCAACTAACGCAACATTAAAGCCTCGGCGGATATCCTTGATAGTGCCGCTGATACCAACACGTTTCTCGTAGATCCTCAGTTCGCTGAGCAGTCGCTCTGTCTTCAACTCCCAATCTTGAAGGAATCCAATGTAGTCCGCTACGGCTTCATCGAGGGAGATCTCTGCCACGAGCATCTCCTCGAGCGCCCGTTGAATTTTACCATAGCTGGTACGTTGTCCCCACCCTTCTAGCGCTACGAATCCAAAGTTCGAAGCGGTGTCATACGGGATACTAAGATTGAGACTCTCGGGTTCCAGTTGGTAAACATTCCCTCCTAAGAAGGTCTTAAAGGCCTGCTGAAGTGGCACGGTACCATTGCCATCAAAAACCTGACTATAGAGTTTAGTCATCGTGGGATTGTCCATGATGCCTTGCCCACGAAGATAGACGTTGTTGAAGTTTACCGTCTTCGTGTCGGTTGCATTCCCTGCCTGGGGAACGATATCAGAAATCTTGATCCGATCGAGGTAGGCGAAGAAGAGAGTGTCAGGCCCTTCGTAGCCCTCAGGATATGCTTTCCCAAAGCCGATCGTCCCCGGATACGGCCGCCCGAAGATTTCGATGAGGCGATTCCGATAGTCGAGATCCTGACGAATGGACTCCACGATCGTTTCTTCCGTGTCGTCCCCAATCAATCGCAGTTTGTTGCCAGCCTGCGTGGCAAATTGCAGAGTCGCGATCGCATTGCCGCTCGCAGTGACTGCTCGTTCATAGATCTGCTCGAAATGAGTCTTTCTTCCCCCGGCGCCACCGTCGATTACTTGCGGGTTAATATCGAAGGTGATGGCATTCGAGTCAAACCCGAGCGGATTCATCCCGCCATTGGCCTCGTCCATGGCCATCTGTATTTCATGAAGTCCACCCGCTATTTCGCCGATCTCATCGATAGCTCCAAGGCGGTCAAGACGGTCGAGATTCTCCGGATCGTCGATCGGGCTGGCGGCGGCGGCCTTGTCGGGGAGCAACGCGTTGGCCACTGCCCAGTCGAAATAGGCAGCTTGTCCTGTACGGTGCGCCCACTCGGAGACACCCCAGGCACGGGCCGGATCGGCGCCATCGGTATAGCCTTGCCACTGTCCACTGGGATCCTGAGTGTAGTTCAGACGATAGGTGGCCCGCACGATGTCGCGCCCAGCACGGGCCTTTCCGCTTGCGAGTCTAGCAAAGGTCTTTTCATCGAGGAAGTCCACTTCCAGAACGTTGTCCATCAGGGCGTAGAGCTCCGCTCGAGTCGTCCAACTGAAGTTGGGGTGCTGGAGTAAAGCGTAGTGCATGCGCACAGCACGGACGGAGTGCCCCCAAGCATCGCCGTGCCCTTGCGGATAGAGTGTACGGGCGTCATCTTCATCAATGAAGCCGTCAACGTTGGTGTCATAGATGTTGTAATTGACGTTATAAGCAGCTTCGCCCAGCCCCTTCGCATAGTTCCAGAACAGACGGTTGAAGACCGGATAGCTCTTCCGGAAATCAGTGCCGCGCAGGAGGGCGAGTTCCTCATGCAACAGATCGGGTTCAAGGTTCTGGAAAGCGTGCGTGTATGAGGCGACGCTGGCCAGTCCGCTGTCTGCAGGCACCGCAATGGTAGAGTCCTGCGCGTCGCTGTAGGCCTCTCGGGCCAGCAGTTCGTAAAGAACCGAGAGCCGAGTGGCCGCCAAGAGCAGGGCCTGATTGATCCCATCCGTGCTCACCGGATTCGTCGAGTTGTCGATGGACAGCTCTCTCGCGCGCTCTAAAACAGTCTCATAAAGTTCAATGAGCCCCGTGTTCTCGATGACATTCTTATCCGAATTGAGCGCCACCTTGCCAGCAAATGGCGGCCCAGCGATCTGGATCTGGCTGGTGTAACTGGCAGGGCTTTCATTGTTAAAAAAGTCGTTGTAGCGGGCCTCATAGGGATTGATGCGATCTAACACCCGTTTCACCCACCCCATCAAGAGCTGTGGAATGTAGCGCTTGCTGCCGTCGGCTTGGAGTTGCGGGGAATTCGCCGCGCCCGCCCACTGGAATGGCGCTGGGCCAACAGGTGCGACCGTTCCTGGTCTCCAAGTAACCGGCGCGTTCGTGAACTCGAACGGAACCAGCTTCCAGTTCGCCTCGTCGATGTGCCGATATCGCATTAGCACCAACTTATCGGCAAGAATAACATCTGGTCGGCCTTCGAAGACGATGCTGTGTAGACCAAGATGCTTTGCCTCTTCTGCCGTCACCCCAAGAACGGCGAGCTCTCCGGCCGTTTTCGGAACTTTCGGCTCGGGAATGTACTGCTGCCAAAGCGAGCGCTCACTAGCATCCGTCTCCGCCAGCGAGCCGTCGGCGAGAACCTCTTCCGCCACCACGTCAAGAGGCGCCGCATCGCGGATCCACCACTCGTAGTAAAGGTCGCTCGTGTTGCCACCGAACTCTCCATTGTGCTGAAGCGTGATCCGCTCGCTGAAGGCGTCGGCCGCTTCGATCGCCGTGATCGCGCCACGGTACCGGTCAGGAATGATCTCGATAATATGGAGTGTAATAGGAGCTCCATCGAGCTCGCTGCGGTTGTTCTCCACAATGGTACAATAGAGAGATTCTGTTGGATTCTTCGTCAGGAGCCCAGGCGCGGGAACGAGAGCGCCGCCGACACCGAAGCTGTCTAGGTGCACGAAATTTGGGAAAGCCGTGGAGGCAGCACCGCTTAGATCCGAGCGCCAGAACTCAATCAGGTCGGGTGAGTAGCCAGAAGGTGCATTCACAACCCCTGCGAGATAGTCAGGATTGGTTGTGCTAGGAAGAACACCGTTGTTCACCATTTCAGGGTTCTGTGAGTCAAAGAAGATAGCCTCTGTCGCCGCCAGCCACTCTGGAGTGCCCGCGAGGAACTTTAGACGATTGTACTCATCCACGGTCATCACGTTTGGCTCCAGAATATTGAGAGGATCCGGCCCTGCCGTGAGGTCGGGATCCCCGCTCTCCTTCTCATTGAGCCGGCCTCGGAAGACGAGTTTCTGCTCGAGCGAGTCGAAGTAGATCCGCTTCTGCAACGACCCTGGCAGTTCCTTAAAATACCAGCGTTCCGCCACAATGAATATTCTATCGACAGCAGCTGGAGTGAACCCGGCCGCCTCCATGTCCGCCGTCGTGAAGTCACGTTCCCTCCGGTCAAGCGGACGAGTGATGCGCACAGACGTCTGATCAAGAGCGTAGCGAACAGCATTCCCCGTGCCCAGCAGCATACTTGGGGTCGCGCTATCATAGACAACCTCGGCGGCAGCCATGGCTAAGACGGCGGGTAACCCGTTAGAACCGGGATTCTCATTGAAAAACTCTCCGCCTTGGTAGGTCAGCGTTTCGCCCCGTTTCAGCTTGGGATAGTCCGTCCGCCAGAACGTGTCATAGACCACTTTCACCGGTTCGAGATCTATTCCGAGCCCCGTGAACGTGGTCCCATTGTCTGGGAGCCAGGCCACCGGAGTGCCAACTGCCGGAGTGCTTTTCAGATGGAAATCGCTTCGGAATGGGTAGAAGAACTGGTGGAAGAACCGCCCGTCTCCAGAGACGATCCAGGCATTGAGATTGACGTCTCGCCAAAGCGTCCGCTGGCTTCGACCGTTGATCTGAACGTTCTTCCCCCGCGCATCTTCCATCGCCGTGTTGCCGATGATCAGATTCAATGGATAGGGCGGGATGAGCAGATCTCCCGCGAAAGCTGGGTAGTTAAACGTGTAGGAGAAATCATAGGCACCCGTTGGATCCATGGTCAGAAACCGATCCTCAGGATTGGGCTCGCTTTCGTAGGCGAGACCTGCGGTTGCCGAGACCATGGCATCCGTTGGTCGAGGAAACGCGATCGCTCCATCACGAGTTTTAAAGACTTTGTATGCCGCCATCTCCGGCCCACCCGTCACAATGTTAGTGGCCTGCACCAACACCCACGGATCAGAAGTATAGCCGTTTCCAGTAGTGACATTGATGTCCCTCTGCAGAGCGAAGGCGGCGGGAGCCGCTTCGTTGGCCAAGTCTTCACCCGACTCTTTTAACTTAAGCGCAGCTCGATTGCCACTCGCCACGATGGCATGCTCCTCATTTGGATTGTAGCCAGCCTCGTTCCGATTCGGCTGATTGTAGATCGCGAGGTCGGCATACTCCTCTCCACGAAAAACCTTCTGCACACCACCGACCCGGTTGACACCCTCTGACCCCACACGACTCGCAATGTAGATTGCCTTGTCTTTGTGCGGTCCGTTCGTCGGATAAACAACTTCGTCATAGGCGACTTCACGATAAGGCCAAGCCACATTAGGGTGAGAGATGGCATCTTGGAGAAACGGATTCTCATAGTAGGCGATTTCAAGCCTTCGCGTCGAATTCTCAGGGAACAAGAGGCCGTGGTTCACGGGAAAGACCGGGCCCCACTCACCGACTTCAGCACTGCGATCATAGAGAGACGCGTTGTAATTTGAAATCTCGTTTAGAATATAACCGCTCCCATCGAAACCGGCATCGTCTAGCGGGCTCACCAGACGGGTCGCGACTTCTTGGATTGCGTGCCTCACCCACTCATCACCCCCAGCTGCAGGCCCCAGGCCAAAGGATGTTAGGTCGCCTCCGCTGGCAAAGGAAACAACACCTGTGCCAGGGTCCGATGGCGCGGATTCAAAATCAAAGACCATGGACGGACCATTCCCGCGAAGTTGAGCCACTCGATTCTCACGCAATGCTCTAACTTCATTCTGGCCGAGATAGCCATCATCAAGACTGGGGACGTTGTCAAACAAGCGCAACTGATCTAGGAGTAACTGGCTGTCTGTCAGGGCGCCCAAGCCGAGTGTTAGACCATTCGCATCGAAGGCTGGACTCGTGTCAAAATCGGAGTTCTGCCCAGGCACCATGAGCTGACCATCCTCGCTGAGCACGCCATCGGCGTAGAATCCGAGAACCGTGAGCGAAGTAGCGAAGAAGGACTCCGTATTGACGTGAACCGTGTAGTGAGTCCAACCGGATCCAGCAATCGACACGGGATGCTCTGACTGAAGTCCAAAGTAGTTCGCGCTTATGGTCGCATTGACAGGATCAAGCAACACCTCCAATTTCCCTGCCCCCGTGCTGAGGACAGTAACAGGAGCATCAGTCGGCTTCAGGTTTTTCGTGTTGAGCCAGAAATCGATCACGAAATCTTCTCCGAGACTAAGCAAAGCAGGGAAATTTACTCGTGACACAATGCCCACCACACCGTTTCTTGCGTTACCGCCACCGAGTAGGAAACCGCGACGGCCTAGAGGGGTCATCGGAGAATCGGGAATGATTGGGGACACCGGAGTGGAATTCACCACTCGGACAGCGAGGTTCTCGTCGGCAAGATTGCCGTCTGCGATTTCGTCAGGATTCGGGCGGAAGCTGTAGAGAAGCACGCTCCGGCCACTGCCCGCCGAGTTAAACGGGACGCCAGACGTGGCCGAGTCGGCAGAGGCGGCTGTTCCATTATCGGCGAAGGTAAGCTCTTGAAAGCTCCATCGATCCGTAGCGCTTGGATCGAGTTGCGTGGGGGGGCTTCGGTCGCCCGAGTCGTAATGGTGCCGATAATGAGCGGCAGGAGAGGCTGAAAAACGAGCATCGACATCTGCTAGACGAATCTTTCTCACATAATCCGGAGAAATGCCTTCTCGGGAACCATCAGGCAATTCTCTTTCAGAGCTTAAATCAACGTCGCTCGCTGGGTAACCCGAAACGATCTCAATCTTGTAACGGGTCGAGCCGTCAATGCTATCAGGCCAAAGCACTTCGTAGGTGCCTGGCTGCACGGGCAATAGTCTACTGCCTAACTGATCCCAGCGCAGCGGACTCCCGACTCCTGACCCGTTAGGCCGTTGGCCAATCGTTAGGACGCCACTAGTGTCAGGCCCGATGGTACCCGTGCGTAGCACGCCTCCCTCACAGAGTGGTGGGGTCAACTGAAAATTCGGATTCAGAGCATCAAAGGACTGGCCAAGAGGGATCTCTGCTCGAAACGTCGTCGGCACATAGACGAAATGAACGCTCGATGGAGCCGTGGCCGTCGTCTCTACCACTCGCGCTACCCGGCGGCGCGCTTGCGCATCAATAAGAAACGTATCGGTATAGTTCGAGAGATCGCGTCCAAACGCTTGAAGATCGCCCGAGGGTTCCGCATCGAAATCCCTCAGCGTGAAACATCGATCAAAGGTCCGGTAGAAACTGCCGGTCTCCACCCGCCGATCCAGTGGGATCCAAATGTCCGTGTTCCTGCCGTTCGCTGAGACCTCCTCCTCGACCACACTACCACCTTCATCATAATAGCGAACGAACGCCTGCCCGTCGAAATCGTTGGCTCCATTTTCGAGCTGCCCCCCAACCGCGTCGAAGCGATAGCGCACCTGCCCTTCCCACAGCGTTCGCACGCGTAGCCAGTCATCAATGATGACATTCTCGGTGGCGACTCTGTTTCCGATCGCGCTAAACGGCACCGGGCCTTTGTCAGTCCGGATTACTTCTCGGGCTTCAGGAGGAAATGGGACCACATCGATAAAGACTGGCTGTTGCCCCAACAATGTCGGGTCTGAGGTGTTGGAGTAACGTGGCCGACGATCAAAATCGAACGAAGTAATGAGGCTCCCCACTCCTACGCGATCACCAGCTGCATGGCTGGCACGCTGGGCTTTACTGGCGATTCCGTTCCAGACGGCCAGATCTTTTACCCCTCCTTCCAACTCTTCTTCCAAGGGATTCGCACCAAACAGGTCGGTGACACTCGCCGGAAGATATCGAGCAAAGCCGACATTCACTTCGTTATATTCCGTAAATATGTTATTCGGTCCAGGACGAACCAGTCCCGGAGCTCTCAGAACAGAGTAGATGGGATTGAGTTCTAGGGAATTCGCGACCTCGACACCATCTCTGTAGATTCGAATCTGCTTCTTGGATACTGTGAGTGTTAGCCCGATCCATGGCGATCTAGTCCCTGGCGCACCAATAGGAAGTGTCCTATCAATAAGCGTCACCGTTTGCGCCGCAGCATCGAGAGTGTAGTCCACATTGATCCTTGCCAAATCGCGAGGGGAGGCACCAAAGAAACCCTCTGGGCGATCCGTCGCAATTATATCAATTTGAGAGTCCTCATCAAACGGGAACGGCAACACAAAAGTCTGCGTCTCCGAAACAATCGGGGGTGATACCCACTCGGGAAAATCAAAGTCTATCGCCCAGTGATGCCAGCCCAAATCGACCAATGCAGAGGGCAAGGAAACCAACTCGAGATAACTGGCTCCAGATTCGGTTATCTCCTCGGCGAACAATTGCCCATCGGGCCGCACTCCAAACGTCATTGAATTCCTCTGGCGCCATTCCCCGTCGGGATTTTCGAGTGTTTTCCTTAGAGGGAAGCTAACAGTGTCGTTGTTGAGAAACTGAAAAAAGACCTGATCTCGCTTATTGTCGAGTTTTCTGTCAATCTTCCCCCACCAGGCAACCGTTGTGCTCGAATCTACAAATGGGAGAGGACGCCCCTCCCCGTAGCCGGCACCAGGAGCATGATCCTTCCCGCCGAACTTCCAATAACGCTCATTCAGAGGCGGCACCGGAGCCGGGCTCGTTTGGATATTCTGCAACTCGTAACCGCTGGCCGAATAGCGAAATCCCGCATCATCCCCACCAGGAATATCAGCACCCGCCGTGCGATCGACAGACGCTGAGAACTGAGTGTTCTTAGGCACCCATTGCCTTCCTAGCACCGGCGAAGGATTTCCGAAAGCATTCCCAGTGATGGCCGCTCCGCCGGTGGTGGCGGCTTCAAAAAAGACGGCGTATTCCAGCGCCCATTTCCACACCACCGTGGTATCCTCAACAATCGTCTTCACAAAAGACAATTTGGTTCCGGTGATCGTCGTTCCTTGAACGGTCGCACCATTGACAACAGGACCGACGATTCTGGCTCGGTAGTAGGCAACTTTGGAATCGTCAGGATTGTCGACGTTACCGATGTCATCAAGCTCCTCAAAATTCCGATTGAGGTAGATAAACTCAGGAGCATCGAACACCAGGGCTGTCTGAGTATCGACGGTGATGGTGCTTGCTCGCGGAGTGATTCGCTCTCTTCCAAATTCGCTTTGGACAGTAACCTCTACCGCTTGCGCAGGTGTAGAGAGCCATGCGACGCTGGCGAAGACGAGGCCGATCAGAACTTTTCTATAACAATCGGAGTGCATGGTGATTAAGGTGCAGCATCAAGGGTGGCGACGGGGCTGACGCGACGCAGTTCGATCTTGCCGGTTAGAGTCAGGTCGCTTTTGATAAGCCCCTTGATAGTCTCTCGGTACGATCCTAACAGAAGATCGGGTATCGTTTGCGCGGCGTCGAAGACAATAGTGAGTTCACGTGTGATCTGTGGACCTCGAGAGTTACTTTGATGGAAGGCATGCCGGAACGGGTTGCTGCGGTGAAAGGGATCCAGGGTGAGGGTGCCTCCCTTGGTGCGCACCGTTTTCCCGGCTCCGATGGCCCCATCGACGGCAAGACTCAGGGCGTAACTTTCCTTGAGAGTAGGTGGCCGAATGGCGCGAAAGAGCAGATAGGAATCAATTCCGGTCTGCGTGACGGCTGCGCGGGTTTGATAGAGACCGGCACCGGATGCCCACGTTGTCGACGGATCCCTCGATTCGGCCACGATCATGTCAACCAAGTCGCCTGCGCCGCTACTCTGAGAAACGATGTCTGTTCTACGAGGCATATCATAACTGACGGCTTCGATGCGAACGCCGACACGCTTGCCATCGCGTTCCTGAATACCTTCAAAGAACGGAATCTTCGCTTGATCGACGATTAATACCGTCTCTGGAGCAATGGCAGGATCGGCCGTCTTCGTCTGCATGATCGTCACCCGCGAAAGAAGCGAGACGGCGCCAGTGGCGTCAGAATGAAAGAGAACGCGTAGAGGGGCGGAACCTGCCGTGGGACGAATAGGCGCCCCGATTTCAACAATGCTAGTGACAGCATTGATGCTCACTTTACCGACCCATAGTCCCGCGACTCTGTCGACGACAGAGTCCGGCAGAAGATCGTCAGGGAGTTGGAGACTGTTGTTCTGAGCCGAGACGGGCAACCAGAATTGGCCCCCCGGAACGCCAGTGGTCAGGCGGTAAACATTGGTCCGACCGACCGATCCCGTGGACCAATTGCGCAAGGCTCCGACGGTGAGAATTGCATTCGAGTTTGAAGCCACCGTTTCTCCCAAAGGAGCACTCTGGCCGTCTCCAGGAGTCGAATCGATCTGATTGCCTCGCACGTAGGAAAGACTATCGGTGGCTGGTCGCACCACATGCAATGCCAGGTCTCCAGCTCCGGGATCAGCCGTGATCAATTCAAGCGCGGGCACCGCAGTCGTGGCACCCAAATTGGAAAAGACGAGCTCCTCGACATCGAGCACGAGCGCATCATTGCCGGAATCGACTGTCACGGCGTCTTCGGGGCCTCCGAAACTAAGCGCTCCCGAAATGGCGAGGTCGAAATCGAGAGCCACTGGGCCCATGTAATCGGACTGGCCACTGCAGAAGATCCAATAGGCCGTGTCGCTTCCAATCGGTGCCCCAGGCCCGACGACCGCCCAGTTCCCATTAGCAGCAAGAGAGAAAATCTTCCCCACAGGGTGAGCGCCACGGGACGGAGCAAAGAAGTCTTGGAACGAAATCGTCCCATTGATGCCAAATCCAACCAAATTATAGCGGTCGGGGGTCCACGTTGGTCGTGAGAAACGTACCTCGCCCTCCAATGAAAACTGCAATGGGGCATTGGCCTCGATCAGGTACGCTCGGTTTCCCGTGACGGCGACAAGGTCGTCTCCAATTCCCGCCGGGCGATGCCACTGCTCCCAGCCGGCCTGGTTAAACGTGCCCACATTCGTGGGATCAGACGCAAAAAACTCTGCTAAACCAACCAATGGCTTGGGGCTCGCCACTGTGACGACGCCAATAGGAAAAACATCCTCTGGGGCCCGGGGAAGCCCGGCTTGGGGATCGCCCGCCGGGTAGTTAGGTTCCACTTCTAGCCAAACCGCATTCCAGCCCGCCACGAGACTGATGTCCTGTGAACCGGTTTGCGCCGAGGCCGTTGGGAGAAAGACTGCGAGGAGCAGGGCGAATCCGCCAACGATGCTGAGATGATTGATGTTCATCGGTTAGAACAGGGTAACGGTCACACGTATGAAAATCCGGAGGTCACTTGCCAGGGAGGCATCGATCACGCTAGAGGCAATTGTCGCGACGACATTTTCGGTCGGGCCTCCAGCTTGCCCTACTAGGACGATTTCTGTAATGCCATCCACTCTCCATACATCTCGGTCAGTCGACCATTCGACGCGGTAAGTAAGCCCAGTGCCGCCGACGCGTCGGGGATAGGTGACCGTGGCAGAGCCATCAGCCTCACGAGTTAAGATGGTCGGGTTTCCAGAGATTGTGTTAGGATCTAGACCAAATGCATACTCTTGGAGATTGTCAAAGGCGTCGCCATCAGGATTGGCCGTTAGGCCAGCGATCTGCGGATCGTTCGCGTCTCCCCCAAACACGTCCATGGCCCAGGTATCCACGGATGCCTCGGCCGTGGTGAATGATTCTCCCGTTGATTGGATCGATCCGTCAGAAGCGACCGCCCTGACATAATACTCTGTGCTTGTCATTAAGCCAAGGGGCGCAAAGTCGATCACCGAGCTGAAGGCCTGCCCAAACTGATCAGCCGTTCCAAGTGAGCCCGGGACGCCCAGTGGATCACCTAGCCGCCGGATGCGGTGGTTTCGCTCATCGGCAATGATGAGCGCCCCATCGGAAGCCACCGTGAGATCCGTTGGACAGTTGAACTGAGCGCCAGCAACGCCCGTAATCCCATCGACAAAGCCCGCTGCCCCCGTTCCGGCAAGCGTCGATACTGACCACACACCCAAGAAGCCGCTCGGAGGCCTGGTGACTTTTCTGATGGCGTGGTTTCCAAGGTCAGCGACCACCAAATTATCGGCGGCGTCGAGCGCGACTCCGGTCGGATTATTGAATAAGGCGAGGGTCGCCGGCCTTTGAGGAGTGGCCACGCCATCGGTGAAACCAGCCGAGAATCCCGCTGCGGTCGTGACCTGATCACTCACTGAAATTCGGCGAATGCGATGATTCTCCCTATCGGCCACGAACAGATCTCCCACCGAATCGAACGCCACATCGAAAGGGGACGAAAACTGGGCATTTAAACGACTTCCTTCTAATAAACCGCTAATTCCAATCCCAGCAAACGTGGAGACGGCACCATTCGGGCTGACTTTCCGAATGCGATGGTTCGATGAATCGGCCACGTAGATGTTTCCGCTCGAATCGAGAGTCAGGCCGTAGGGCAGGCGGAACTGAGCGAATGCGCCAATGCCATTCATGAATCCTGCTCGTCCCGAACCCGCTACCGTAATCACGGTCCACGGAAGGCCTGGCGCTTCAGGACGTGAGAGCTTGCGAATCGAATGATTGAGTGTGTCTGAAACGTAGAGGTTGTTGTCAGGGCCAACGGCAATGCTAGACGGAAACTTGAATTCCGCCTCGGTTCCGGCGCCGTCGACGAATCCGAATTCTCCGTTCCCTGCAATGGTGCTGACCTCACCTTGTGGCGAGATCATCCGGATCCTCTGATTTACCGGATCTGTCACGAAAAGAAACCCTGCCGAATCCTCGGCCACACCAGAGGGGAGGTTGAACGATGCGCTCGTCGCAGGACCATCCGCATCCCCAGCCACGCCCGCGCCTGCGATCGTGCCCACCGTCCGCTGGAATACTGGGCTGACCGAAATCTGAAATTCCACTCCGCCCGCTGCCAGATCAGGTTGAAGAATACTGGAGTAAAGCGATAGACCTTCGGGCCGATACTCACCATTACCGCTTTCGAACGCGCCGAGATCTAACCCTGCGCCAAGCATGCGAGGGAAGCTCCGCTGGTCCGTCAGCGTCGTATCTCCTGTCAAAACCCCTGCATTCCTCGCCGGACTGCCGACTAGCAGAGCCATGGACTGTGTTGGACCGCCAAAGTCATCGAGCAGTGCCAGATTGGCATCGAGAGGACTCGCCGCGTTTCCGGCCAGCGGACCTACCGGAAAAACAGTCTCGACCGAAGTGTGATCGCCAATCAGATTCGCGCTGATGGAAGTGACCTCGGTCGTGGCCACTTGACGATAGACATCAGGAGTGGTCGAAGAGGCCGCGTTTCCGGCAACCACGCAGTTCTCCAAAACCAGCGCCACTTGAACACCACTCGGCTGGTAAATTCCGCCACCAAGAGTGGCGGAATTGCCTGCAATCGTCACCTGCCTCAGCGTAGCGAGCCCCCGATTGGTGAGTCCGCCACCGGAGTTCGCGCTGGCGGAGTTTCCGGAAATCGTCGAGTTGACCATGACCAGAGTTCCAAGATTCATAATCCCCGCTCCCTCGCCAGGATCGGAAACGTTCGCATAGATGGTCGTGTTCAGCACCGTGACGGTTGCGCCGCCATCCACGAGAAGACCAGCACCCGTGGCTGCCACGCCACCCTCAATTTCCAAGCTATCGAGGGTCACCACTGCCCCGTTAGCGACTGAGAGCACACGTGAAGACCCGCTACCCGAAATGCGAATACCAGCGAACAAGTCAGACCCGTCAATGATAAGGCTCTTGTCAATCAAGAGCTCGGTCCCAGTGAGCGAGATCGTCTGATCATCGAGAAACGCTGCGAAGCGAATGCGATCGCCGCCATTCGCCGTAGCAATTGCTTCTCGAAGGGAGACGCCGCCATTCTCGATGCCATTATTCTCATCCACGCTGGTTGTGACCAAGATGTCTGCTGCCCTCACAGACACGGTGAATAGGCCGAGCCAGACGCAAACGAAGGCGACAAGTAGTCGTCGTCTGGTCATCACGAGGCGTGCTTCAACAGGCAGTATGCGATGAGATCGAACGTGAATTGACGCTGCAAGGCCATGCTATTGGGGTGATTATTCAGCATTTATCCTATTATGCATACATTTTGTATAAAGTATTTATAGTTTTCATAAATAAAGCGACAAAAATAGGGACAGAAACTATTTAGAGTAACACGATCATGTGAAACGGTGGTCAAATGAGAAGAGCAAGAATCGCAGGGGATCCTGGAGCGGCGGCGAATTGTCATCACCTGATGTCGCGTGCGATCGAAGGGCGTTTCATTTTTGATCGCGTGGTGAAGGAGAAGTTTCGGGAGTTCTTGGAGGCGCATTGTGCCTTTGCGGGGGTGGAGTTGATCACTTGGTGCTGCATGTCGAACCACTTTCATCTCCTGGTGCAGGTGCCGAACGCGGAGG
>JBLHHN010000081.1:0-19830 GCA_047616785.1 Verrucomicrobiales bacterium | reverse complement strand
GGCCTAACAAGGGATCGAAACTGAAGTGGGCATAAAAATCACACAACAGAAACGCCTGACGCCCTAACTATTTTAAAAAAAACACCAAAGCATCCATAAAATTCTAAAAAGATCGAGCCTTAGCAATAGCTTCTCTCATTGTCAGAGATGGAGCACACTTTAAAACTAACACGACGCTATTATCTGTCGACATTAGCGCTGTTTTCTCCCAGGCACTAATTAGGAATGAAAAGAGCTATGAGAGCACAATTTGGGCTCTCATAGCCAAATTCGGCGTGTATAATTCGGTTAGCAGCTAAATCAAACCCGCCAAACAATGCCTGAGATTACACGCCAACTGTCATTTCGTCTACCACTTCCACCCTGTTACGGGGCCAAAGATTATCGTGACAAGCGAGCCAGATACGAGCTCATCGACGACCTCATCAGGAGAACCGGACTCGACGATCAGTTCACCAAGCTCGTTCTCCAACACCGGAATTTGGAGCCACATCAAGTTGGTGTAAACGCCGGAGTAAATCCGGTACGGTCGCCGGGTTAAAACCGGTACGGTTTAGGGAGAATCCGAAGGTCGAAACGCATAGTATTCTTCCCCGCAGAACATGGCGACGGTGGGGTTACGAAGGGCGATGGGTCAAGTGATCCCGGAGCGGCAGACGATGGACGGCCTCAATGACGAAGTGGACGAGATCGTCTTCGGGGACCCAATCACGCATGTCCGCGGGCAGCAGCATTGGTGTTTCACGGTCGACGTCGACGAAGCGGGCACTCATGCCCAGAAACTAGCAGCAACCTTAGATCTGTAAAGACCGACAGACTTCTAGCCTATGAGAGCAGTCCCGGAGCTGAGCCGAAGATTCTGATCACTGATCTGATCCGATCAAAGCTGGGTAGAGCCTGCCCCGCTTCGTTAGTCGTTTCGTTACTTCGTCAGGGTTCGCAAATAGGCGACAAGGTCCGCCAATTCTTGCGTGGACAATGTCGCGGCAAGACCTGGAGGCATGAGCGACTGTGTTAGGTTTTCGCGTTTCTTGATCGAGGAGACGGCCATCGCCTGAGTGACGCCGCCGGCCATGCGGACAGAGACACTCTCTGCGGTCTCGCTGACAATGTAACCACCCAGTTGGGTGTCGTCATTTCCCGTGAGGATGACGCCGTGGAATCCGTGTGAGATGGCATTGCTAGGATAGAGAATGGTTTCGTAAATGCCTTCGATGGATAGCTTGTCGCCGATCTCAGAAAGATTGGGGCCGAAATCAATTCCTTGGCCTTTCACCACATGGCACGTGGCGCAGATGGCTTTGGCGAAGGCGGCGGCTCCTTTGTTTGCGTGTCCTTTCACTTGCACCAACTTCGGAATCGGGGGGAATTTCTCCGCGCCCGGTGTGGGAGGCAGATTGAGCGCTTCGGCGATGCCATCACGGATCTGTCGATCACGAGAACGCCCCAGTACGGCGGCGGTGGTGAACTTGAGATCCGATGGGAGCTTTCCTTTTTTTACCATATCAAACAGCTGCTTCTCGCCGCGCGAAGAGAAAGCGATCGCCTCAATGAGTTTCTGTCTGATGGCAAGATCGCGTTCGGGTTGCTCTACCATTTGGACCAGTTGAGAGACTGCCCTTTCATCGCCAGTCGCGCCTATCGAACGCGAGAGTCGCTCGAAGGCTGCCCCTTCACTCGAGGCCAGCGCGTCGTTTGCTGAGTTGCTTCTCCCCAATAGGGTGCGAGCGGCGAGAATGCTCTCTTTGTTAGGATTGGCTTGGTTCTTGATGAAGTCTAGCAAGAGTGTTTCCGTGCCTTCCATGCCTAGGTGCGAAATCAATTTGACCATCTCGGGCTTTCCTTTGAGAGCTTCAATCAGTTGCCGAGCTTTCTTGGCCCGCTCAGGAGCTTGAGTGATCTTGTCAGATGGCAAAGTGAAAGCGATAGAAACGGCGGCCTCGGCATCGCCCTTATCGAAGACCGAAAGGAGAGCGTTGTCCTTGGCATCGCCAGACGGCTGAAAATGGAAGGCTCGGAGCAGCCGGTTGCGACCTGCTGGAGAGGATTCTTTGAGAAGCGCCTTTGCGAGGTGTGAGGCGGTATCGGAAGCGCGGCTGCGCCAGTGGATATCGCGCGCTCCTTTGCCATGATCCCCGAGAGCGAGGAAGGCTTTCATGCGGCTGTCCCAGTGGAGATCGGCTCCGATGCCGAGTGCTTCCAAGTACCAGCGGTCTTCTCCATTGTGCTGCGCGGCAAGCTTGGCCCAGAGCTGATCAGCGGATACGCCGCTGAGGAAACGAAGCGCGAGGGCGCACTCACGGCGCACTTGCGGATCCTTGTCACCGGCGAGCATCTCGATCGACTCTAGCAGATGGCTGTTGTGCTGGCGTGCCAGCCGCAGTCCTGCCATGCGGATGTTAGGATCATTGTCCTTCAGGGCGCTCTTAACGTAAGCCTTCTTGTGCCAGCCGAGGAGATGCAGACCACGCGCACGATGTCGCGGGTCGGCTTCTTTGTCGCGGTAGAGATCGCGCGCGGCTTTGCGACCTTCGTCGGATTGGCTCAGGGCCGTCCAGCCGAGGAATCGAGTGGCATTGTTAGGACTCTTCAATGCGGCAAGGGCACCATCCGTGGTAGAGGTGTCGACTTTGGCGATTTGATAGGCCGTCTTGCCGAGGGGGGCCACGCGGAAGACGCGACCACGCTCGAGATCACCCATGCCATGGCCGCCGACGCCGGGATCATACCAGTCAGCAATCATGAGCGAGCCATCCGGAGCGACGGCCACGTCGGACGGGCGATACCAGCGATCCGTCGTGCTACTGAGGATATTCACGGTCTCTGCCTTGTAGCCGGCACCGTCATTCTGAACGGGGTAAGCTCGGCAAACGTTAGGGCCAGCGTCACAGTGCAGTATTTGCCCATGGAACTCTTTCGGCAAGAGCTTGCCCTCGTAGATGGTGAGGCCTGTGGGGGAGCCCGCGCCCGTTTGTAGAAGATTCGGGACCACCCCAGGATCGCGCAAATGCCAGTGTCTCAATGGGATCTCCTCATGCATGCCGACGCGCTCATCTTGCCAGCCGGCGCCATTCAGTTCGTCTCTGTAGCCGTAGTTTCCGTAGTCCATGACGTAATTGATCCGTACGCCGCGATTCCCATCGTCGTCATTGTCGCTCTGCCACATGGCGCCATAGGAATCGACCGCCATTTCCCAGTTATTGCGGAAGTTCCAAGCCATCGTTTCGACGTTAGATCCATCCAAGGCGCAGCGGAAGATCATGCCTTGTTGATAAGGTTTGCGTTGGTTGTTCACTTCGTTTCCTGCGAGATCGACGATCAATTTCCCGTCCTTGTCACACAGCTGATTGGCAGCATTCCCGAAGTTGAAATACAGCCTGCCATCATGACCAAACATGAAGGCGTGGATGCCGTGATCATGTTGGCTACCACCGATCTTCGTGAACATGAGTTCTTTGCGATCTGCTTTGCCATCGCCGTTGTCATCGTAGACGGAGAAGACATCGTCATTGGCTGACAAGATCACACGATCGCCGAGGACGCAGATGCCGTGGAGGGAATCGATGTCGTTCCCTTGATAGAAGACCGTGGATTTGTCGGCCTTGCCATCGCCAGTGGTGTCTTCAAGAATGAGGACGCGATCCCCCTCGGGACGTTTCCCCTTGTGCCCGCGATAGTTCACCACCTCACACACCCACACGCGACCGAGATGATCCACCTCAATGCTGCTGGGGCTCATCATCATCGGTTCTGAAGCGAAGAGGGTGGCCTCCAGTCCTGGATGCAAGTCTAACGAACTGACGGCATTCGCTGGGTCACGCAAATCCTTGTTGCTTCCGCCAGAGGCTTGTTTCTTGTCTTCTTTCTTCTTGGGTTCCTCTTTCTTCTTCCCGAATTTCTCTGCGGTCTCAGAAATAGACGTTGTCAGGTCTTCTGCCGATGGAGTCTTCGATTCCACGCCACCTTCGGGAATGTCTAACTTCGCGGTCCAAGCGACACCATTGAGCACCGTCTTGCGGAAGGAATCATTGCCCAGGTTCTTGTGATAATGGATTCCCGTGAAACCGAAACCGCGTCCGTTGCCATAGTCTTCGCCTCTTTGATAGGTCCAGGCCACGTGCTGAGACTCGCCTGCAGCGACCGCTTTGCGGACGGCAGGGTTTCCGCTGTGCGGACCATCATCACGTTTCATCGTTTCCAGAGGCGCCTTGGCCGAGAGGATCGGGGTGATACCTTCCATGTCGCCGCGGAAACGCATGTGGAAGTACCATTCATCATCCGATTTGAATGGCTTGATCCCATTCGCTGCAGGATGATCAGAAAACGTATCGAAACTGGCGACCCAATGGGGGTTCACGGACCAGTGCGCTTCGAAATAGCCGCCCATCCAGTTGAGCATGCCTTTGCCCGGAGGGCCGATGGGAACTTCGACCCCATAATGAAGGCACGCGAGGCCGACCCCGCGCTTCATGACGGCATCGAACTCCTTCACATGCTTGTTCACAAGATGGCCGTTTCCGCCGGAGCAGAAGAAGACCACAGTGTCGGCATCCTTAAAGGCCGCTTCAGGGTCTTTGGGCCAGATGATGTGATGTTCCCAAGTCACCTGATCTTCCCCATACGCCTCCGTCAGCCATTTGCCGATGAGCTGGCAGCCCGCACCGTACTCGTGCTGGCCGGATCCATGGGAACTGAGGTGCGAAATGAAGACAATCTTCTTAGGGGCCGCCATCAGCGGAGTGAAGAGGGCCAAGAAGAGGAGAGCGAGAGCGTGAAAGATGGTTTTCATAAAGTCGGGCTGATTCTGGTCGATCCAACCCCATGGAGCCAAGACATTCCCTGTGAGAGGGAGAATTTTTCGAAGCGGAGCCACTCGTTTCGTCGCTCTCTTCTCATTTAGGGACGCGGGAAGATTTCCGGGAGCCGAAAGAAAGATGTTCATTTACCGATCCTGACAATCTCGTTGACCGAAGATAGCGATTCGATAAGCTCTAACTCTATGGTTCCACGCCCCCGTGTTTTCTCCACAGTCATTCTCTTTGTCTTGGCCGACATGGCCTGCGCTGCCGTTGTCACGAATACCAATGATACAGGTGCTGGCTCGCTGAGGCAGGCCATCCTCGATGCAAACGCGGAAGCGGGGTCTTCCACGGTCTCTTTCGATATCCCACAATCCGACATCAATTTCATTGGCGGCGTCTATTTGATCAGGCCTGTGACGCAACTGCCGACGCTGTCTAACGCAACCATCGTCGATGGAACGTCGCAGCCAGTGGACACGAATCCCAATGGTCCCGAGATCGTGTTGAATGGTCTCCTCATGCCATCGAATACCACTTCCGGGGAAGGTAACGGTTTGCGGATCACAGGCATTGGATGTGCGATCAAGCGGCTCGTCATTCAGGGATTTCGTGAGAACGGTGTTCTGATCAGTGGCAGCTCAACGACTGACAATATGGTGGTCGGATGCTACATTGGCACCTCCAACAGTGGGACCGCGACCTCTGGCAATAATGCTAGCGGAGTATCCATTGTGAACGGAGCCTACGAGAATTTGGTTGGTGGACCGACCGTGGCCGAGCGCAATATCATCTCTGGCAATGATGCGAATGGGATCAGTCTTTCCGGAAGTGGAATAGGCAACCAGATTCAGGGGAACTACATTGGCGTCGATCGCACCGGAGCCGCCGCCCTACCGAATAACAATGGTATTGAAATCAATACGTCCGGGAAACAAACCGTCATAGGGGGTGCCGGCTTGGGGAATGTGATCTCAGGAAATAAGTCCGATGGAGTTTTTGTGAGGGAGTCAAGTGATACTTCGATCATGGGCAATGTCATTGGTTTGAATGCTGCCGGAGATTTGGCGGTGCCTAATGAGAACCACGGTATTCTTCTCAACAGGCTCTGCCCAAGGACGTTGATTGGTGACGCGAGTTCATCTCTGCGTAACGTCATCTCGGGAAACGCGTTCACGGGCATCAGCATTTTTACCGAAAGTGATGCTTCGGTTGTTGAAGGCAACTACATCGGAACGGACTCTGCGGGCGTGGCAGCCCGAGCGAACAATTCTTCCAACACCGACGGCTTTGGAGGAGTATTCATCGCTACCACGAAAGTTCAGTTTCTGCGAAACCTGGTTTCTGGCAATCAGGGAGATGGTATTAAGTTGGCGGCAGGTGGCGGCCCTACCTCAGGCTCAAGCTTACCTGATCAAGAAGCGTTGATTCAAGGCAACATCGTTGGTTTGAATGCCGCCGGAACTGCGGCCATTCCGAACAGCGAATCGGGCTTAGTGATCACAGCAAGTAGCAATGCCAATCAGATAGGTGGAAGGACAGTTGCGGATCGCAACGTGTTTTCTGGGAATGGCCATTTCGGTCTAGAATTTAACGATGAAGCCTCTCCAGGAGCCGATGGGCTCCCAGAGCGGAATGTGGTCGAAGGGAACTGGATCGGGATCCCGCTGTCGGGAAGTGCAAACGTTAGTAATGGGACGAACGGAGCGGGTGAATTCAGTGATTCGCTTATTATTGGTGGCATTGGGATGTTCTCGGGTAAAATCAATACGATTGGTGGGACGTTGCCCGGGGCTGGCAATGTGATTTCAGGCAACGCTTTTCAGGGAATTCTTCTACATGGTCCTGACACAGTTCTGAATCGGATCGAAGGAAACTGGATTGGATTGGATCCGACAGGCACCACGGCGATAGGGAATCGTAGTGCATTTCCTGCAGCTTTCTTTGACGACGGCGCAGGGATCAATGTGCGCGATGGTGCTCAAGACAATGTGATCGGAGGAAGAACACCGGGCACTCGCAACTATGTATCTGGCAATGAAGCCTCAGGAATCACCCTTCGAGGGAGTGGTACCACGCGCAATCAGATCTTTGGCAATTCCATTGGAACCAATGTTTCAAGTGCAGCTCTGGGGAACGCTTTCACAGCGGTGACGATCTTTGATACGGCGAATAACAATCAGATTGGTGGCGCGGCATCGGGAACGAGCAATACGCTTGCTCACAACAAGTTTGGGGCGATTTCGATTCATGGCGCAGACGCGGTAGGAAATACCATTCGAGGAAATTCCATCTATTCGAACACTGGCACAAGTGCGACCATTGACTTGGTTGGGAGCGGTGGGATTACGGCCAATGATCTTGATGACGTCGATTCAGGGCCCAATGGATTGCAGAATTTCCCAGTGATTTCGACCGTGGCCGTGGGAGCCACTGGAACGACTGTCGCTGGGAGCCTGCAGAGCACCTCCAATACGAATTTTCGGATTGAGTTCTTTGCGGGGCCTACAGGGACGGGGCCTACAGCAGGGATACGTGAAGGGAAATATTTCATGGGTTCCTTCACGAACTCGGTGGGTGCTCCTAACGGTACCGTTTCCTTCAGTGAGACTTTAACGAGTTTCGTTCCTGTCGGATGGGCTGTCACCGCCACCGCCACTGACATTATCCGAGGAACGTCTGAGTTCTCAGCAGCGGTCGCACCCGCCATCCTAGACAACGATGGCGACGGCATGTCAGACGCTTATGAGAACGCGAATGGGCTCAATGCATTGTCTGGCACTGTTGATCGGGGTGATGATGATGCGGAAGGTGATGGACTGACCAACATCGAAGAGATGCGTTTGGGCACCGACCCACAAACGTACTCGCAAGGATTGTCTATTCGTTTGGAACCGAACGGGTTGAGCTTGGACATCCCCTTTGATACGGGAGTTGGCCGGACCTATCGCGTGGAAACAACGGACACCATCGGGACAGGCGCCGTTTGGTTCCCGCTGATCGATCAAGTGCAAGGCACCGGCAACGAACTCATGGTCACCGATCCCAACGCCTTGCTCAGAGACCGCCGGTTCTACAGACTCGTTCAAACGCCCTAGCACGAAAGTAGGATGGCCATACCCGGCCGTCAGTCGCTAGTAGAATATCAATCTTCAGATGACGGATGACCGTGGTCTAATATCCTATCCTTCCAGGAGGGCGATGCTCCGTCATCGCCGACTTCATTGGAACGCGCCGAACAACGAGAAATCTACAGCTACGACGGAGCGTAGCCCTCCGGATATGGACGGCAGACGCCTGGCTTCTCAACCCTTCATTCCTGGCCGTCAGTCACTAATGAGAATGCCCAACCTCCGATTATGTGAGAATGAGTTAGTCTTTCTTCCGTGTCGCCTGCCACCTGCCAGCATAGGCTTCCAATCCCTTGGGAGTGAGTTTGCCACTGAGCGCGTCATCTTTCAGCGTGCCTTCATAAAGAAGTTCCATCGCTTTCCCGTTGGCATCGCGCGTGATCTTCATCGTGATCTTCTGATCCTTACCAAGGGCAATCGAATCCAGCGCATGCTCGCCGCTGCGAGGACTCTTCAAGCTTCCCTTCAAACCATCCTCTTCAGAGGTGGTGATGGTGAGAGTGTAATCCGATTCCTTGCCAGCGATCTTCGCCAAGAGATCCCATTGACCCACCAAGCTTTCGGCCTTGAGTCCGGCAGGCTCAGAAGCCACACGTTTCTTGGCGCGCCAAGGGCCTGTCATCGCCTCTTGCCCCGCATCGTCGAAGATCACCCACTTGCCTTTCAGCTCTGAAGGCGTCTCCGCTTCCGCAGTGATGCGGATATCGACGGCGTTGCCATCGCGTTTCATCACAAAGGCGATCGTGGCGCTCTTTCCTTTGGCGGTCACTTTCTCCAAAGCTTGCTCGCCCCGTTCGGAGGTGATCTTGCCCGTGTAGCCTTCGTCTTTCGTCGAGATCGCGAGCACGGATGCCATCTCGCGATCATTCACACTGGCCACACTATCCCATTCACCGACGAGCCAATTCTTCTCCGCTTCGGATGGCACCTTCGTCGCTTTCCAATCTTCTTCCACGTGTTGAATACCGTCGTCCGTGAGGGCGAACCACTTGCCCGAGAGTTGGCCGGGCGATTTCTCCTCCGCTTTGATGCGGACCGTCACCGGCGTGCCGTTGTAGTCGATGCCGAACTCGATCGTGATCTTGGATTCACTAACGGAGACCTTACGAAACGGCTGGTCACCATCCTCACTGTCGGAGCGGCCCATGATTCCATCCTCACTCTTTTCGAAGGTCAAGACGGCATTATTCGTGCCGCCATCTGGAAGCTTAGCTTCTGCGTTCCATTTGCCGATGAGATCGATCTCGGCCAGGGCGGTACCCGTCAGCGTGAGGATGAAGAGGAAAGGGAGATATTTCATGCGCAAGAGATTAATCGGAAAAGAGGCCGATTCAAAGATGAATCGCGGGAGAAGGAAAGAGGAATGTGGTTTCCAACCGGTTGACAAGATCGCCTGGCTTCATGAGTAGTGAGGCATGGCATACGGATACTGTCGCTTGGCTTGCATTCCGCTGCGCCGCAGCGCGGACTTGGTCAGCGAGATGACTTCCCAAGTATTGTTTGCGGAATCGTTTGAGATCCTTGAGCGCGAAGGCCACTATTTACGTGTTCGCATGCAGCATGACGGGTACGAAGGGTGGCTAGATGAGCGTCAAGCGACAGAGGTCACGCAGGAAAACTATCATTGTCTCAACTCGGAGTCCACGCCCACGTTCGTCGCGGATGCCACGTGCGCCGCGGGTGCGGGAGATCGTTCTCTGACATTGCTCCTAGGTACCCCACTTCCTGGCTATGGAGATGGGAAATTTGTCGTTCCTGGAGAGATCGGTTGGATCCGCGGATCCGTCAGTCGTGGCCGAGTGCTAGGGCCAGAGACCTTCATGCAGACGCTCGAAGCCTATTGGCATGCACCCTATCTCTGGGGTGGGCGAAGTCCGTTTGGAATCGATTGCTCAGGGTTCGTGCAAATGGCTTACCGACCGTTTGGGATCGCATTGCCACGAGATAGCCCCCAGCAACGTGATTACGGGGTGACTGTGGAGAGTCTAGCAAAGTCGCAATTGGGGGATGTGGCGTTCTTTGCCTCTGGCGGCGATGGTAGTTCGCATGTGGGCGTGGTCCTGTCTGATCAGCGCGTCATGCACGCCTCGGCTTTTGTCAGGATCGATCAAATGGACGAAGACGGGATCATTCATGCCGAATCTGGCCGTCGGACTCACGAACTACTTGAGATCAAGCGTCTCGACGGGGTTCCTGAGATGACGCGGAAATCCACTTGAATTGTGGGAGGGCTTCACGACTTTTCGCCCTTTCCTATGAGTAAGAAATCCAACAAATCCAAGGGTTACAGCGCTGGGCTCGACATCGGCGGCACCACGATCAAGGCCATGCTGGTCGACAGCGCCGGTGATCAAGTGGGAGAACTCGTAGAGGTCCAGAGCCGTGTGGATGAAGGCTACACCAAGACTTTCGGTCAATTGAAAGAGGCCCTTGGCGCCATCTTGAAAGGCGGCGGTCTTGGAATGGACGATCTGGCGGTGATCGGTCTCGATGTCCCAGCGCCTTGCTCCAATGGCGTGATCTGGGGAAAGGCCAATCTTTCGCCAGACTGGGTTGGTACCAACATCCGCGAAGCCTTTTCCGCAATGATTGGGAAGCCCGTCTTCATGACCAATGACGGGAATGCCGCCGCCTTTGGTGAGTTTCTCATGCGCCCGAATTTGAAGTCTGGGCTGCTCTTTGTCGCTCCCGGCACTGGCCTAGCAGGTGGGCTCGTTCTTCCTGGCGGCTACATGTATGAAGGTGCCAATGGCCTGGCCATGGAGATCGGAGCCATCGCCGTGCCTTTTCGTGAAGGCAGCAAATTGCCAGAAGATGCCAATGGCCGCGAAGGCAGCCTTGAAGCCTGGGTCTCCTTGATAGCGATTCGTAGACAGTTAGAAGCCAAGCTGAAGTCCAAGCGTTACCAGTCTCACCCCTTGAACCAAGGGAACCTCACTATCAAAGAGAAGGCCTTCAAACTTCGCGACTTTGCAGAGGAAGGAGACGGGCTCGCTTTGGAAATCTTTCGAAAACAAGCGCAAGTGCTAGGCTTCGCCCTGGGGGATCAATGCAGCGAGCTGGATCCGGGGATGATCGTCATCGGCGGAGGTTTGGCCGAGACCAAGTTTCGAGATTGGTACCTGCAGGAAGTCCGCCGCGGATTCCAGCGTCGAGCCTCACCCTTTTACCAACAGAGTCCGATCCCTCCCCACGAGCCCACGACGCGATTTGAATGGGCAATTGGTGGAGACGCCGCCGCCGCCTTTGGAGTCGCGCGCAAGGCGATGTTAGAGTTGGCTTAGAAAAGAACGCGACAAGATGACGGTCTCAACGCAGAACGTCGGAATGCTAGAACACCTTGCCACGCCTCGAAACAGAGGTGTGCTAGTTGCGGTGTTAGGCATCGTCATTGCTCTAGGACTAGCCTCGCGAAAGTTCGAGTCCTCGCTGGCACCAGTCCTCGCCGAGAATGCAGGCGATGCCCTGTGGACCGGTGCCATCTTCATCAGCCTGGCCTTCTGTCGTCCACAAACGCATCCTATCATCCTAGGACTGGTCGCGTTCGGAATCAGCATCGCAGTCGAGCTGAGCCAGCTCGCAGACGCCCATTGGCTCAACGAGATCCGCAAGACCCTGCCCGGCCGCCTACTGCTCGGCGCAGGGTTCCTCTGGGTCGATCTCATTCGCTACCTGGCTGGTGCCAGCCTCGTCACCGCCGTAGATTGGGCCTGGATTCGGAAAGCGAGCAAGCGTTAGACTTGCGAAGCACTGAGATTCTGGTTTCGTAAGCGCATGCCATTCATGATCGATGAAATCTCGGAGCCCTTTTGCATTCTGCTGACCATGAAAACAGTGTTATGATATTATTTAGTGTGTATATACAACGTTCTGTCAGGAAGGAATAGCGCTCGATGAAGTTTCGTCGAATCCTCAAGCTCGGAAGTTTGCACTCACGGCAGTAATGTCGATCACGACCTCTGCAAACGTGTCTAAGCCCGTTGCTTTTGCATGCCCCAACTGAGACCGCAGAATCAGATGCAAAGTGGATTCACTAACAGCATTCACATTGTCCGCCACCGTGCTCGTTCCAGGAACCTGGAACTGATGGGTTTGGAAGAAGCGATGCCGTGTGATCGATTCTGTGAGAATGAGACGGAACTCGGTGCTCATTGGGCCACCGATCCAACCGCGCAATAACAAAAGCACATAGACGATGATGGCAGGCATTCGAGGCCGTCCGCCCTCAAGATCAAGCGAACAAGTGTCAGGATCCGACAGATCGGCCATGGAGTCGAAGGAAGTGTTGAGCCGCTCAAAGAAGCGGCGGTCAGCCTTCGCATGGCCTTCTTCTTCAAGCCGTGGATATCGAGATCGTGGTCGATCTCGCGGATGATTTCTGGATAGGAATCGGCGATCTCGAAGGCATCCCTGACGAGATCGTGATCGTTGAACTCTGCGCTGAGTTCCGCCTCAAGAAGCAGTCCCTGCTCCAACTGATCCTCAGCGTCACTGAAATGTAAATCTTTGGCATTCAATGACTTGAGATATCAACTAGATAACGTAAAAGCTAACCGAATTTTCGATTTGTAGGTTTTCGGCTAGGGTCTAGCTAGGCTCTCAGACTGGTGCGTATTCAGATTATCTAGCACAAAGTGATTTTTGATCGGTCGTGGGTCGTTCAAAGGCGCGTGAGCTAGATTCTAACCATCGTCGAAATGGTTAATGTGATATGCTGATGAGGCTTACCCCGGCAACGGTAACCACCAGCGGAAAGCAACCGCTCTGAGAATTTCCAAATATCTATCTACCCCGGCAATAGAAAGTGCAAAAACGTGCATTCTAGCGGTTCCCGCGCCTTGCGAATTCGAGCACTTAAAAAACCCTGTAAGTCAATGACCTACAGGGCTTTAGAAAGAGTTGCGGGGGCCAGATTTGAACTGACGACCTCCAGGTTATGAGCCTGACGAGCTACCGGGCTGCTCTACCCCGCGTTGTAGGTATGGAGCATCCCAGATTGGTTTCAAGTGGTTTCTGACGGAATCGTTCCAAGGTCGGGAGATGGGGACTTGTGTGGGCTTTGGCTTGATGCCGGCCTTGCCCAAGGTAATGATGTGGTCATGAAGCGATGGCAGAGTAATAGCCGCTCGATGGCGTTGTGGGTGTTCCTTTTTGGGTTCCTGAATGGTGGTCTCAACGCCTGGGCACAGCAGGGATTCGTGAAGTCGGAGAAGCGCAATCAGCTGAAGAAATCGACGATCTACATCAAGACGAAGAATGGCGAGGGCCGCGGGGTTGGCAGCGGCTTTGTCGTGAAGATCGAGGGCGAGGACGTCTACATCGCGACGAATCACCACGTCATCGATGCGGAGCGTGAGGGCGAAGAGGTGGATGAGAAACGGACGCGTCTGAGCGTGGTCTTTTCTGGAGAGGATCCTACGGCGACGCCGATCAAGGCGGAATTGCTGGCGGCAGACTTCGAGCACGATCTGGCGATTCTGCGAGTGAAGCGAAAGGATTCTCCTGCGGCGTTCGAGCTGTTTTCCAAACAGACAGTGGAGGAAACGCTTCCGGTCACGGTCTTTGGATTTCCTCTGGGAGATCCATCGATCACGATCAACAACGCGCAAGTGTCCAGTTTCATGCACGATTCCCTTGGCGGCATGAGGCGGGTGAAGATCTTCGGCAAGGTGGACCCAGGGAACTCCGGCGGACCGGTGGTGGATAATGAAGGAGCGCTCATTGGCGTGACGGTTGAGAAGGACCGAAGGGCCGAAGACATAGGTTACGCGATTCCTGCGTTTGAACTCCACGAGATGCTGCGTGGGCGTTTGGGAAATTTCACTGTCAAGCAAGAGGGCGGTCCCGACACTTACAATGTCAAATTCTCCGCCGATGTGCTCGATCCATACGACAAGTTGAAGAAGGTGATGTTGCATTACGCGACGGAGGCGGATGTGAGTGAAAGTGATTTGAAAGCGGCGGTGACGGAGAATGGCGCCAAGTGGGCGCTGCTTTCGACCAAGATGAAGAAGGTGCCTGTGTCATTGCGTGAGGATAAGGCTTCGATGAGTTTTGAAATGAGTGGGGAAGGGGGAAAGCCGGGCTACTTGCAGTTGAGCTACCAGCGTGACGGTGAGCCTGATGGCGTCTCCCGGCCGATCAAGATTGTCCTCGGTGATCACAAGCACATCGTTCCCGGAAAGTACCGCGGTGAGCCAGAAGAAGATGATCCTGATAATCCGAAGAAGAAGCCCAAGAAGGACAAATCTTTGGGGAAATACCCTTTGCCGAGCGAGCCCAAGGAATCCATTGCGGGGAAACGGATTCCTCTGAATGGTTATCGTGCTAGTGAATGGAACATCGACGCGAAGACGATCATTCCCAATGTGATGTGGGATGAGAACAGTCTCTTCGTCTACATGGTGACGACGGAGGGATTGGTGAGGAAAGTGGACCCGTTTCGCAATCAGGTGGATGTGGCTCTGGACCTTAAAGTGTCGGTGAAGTGGGCGGTAATGAGTGGAGAAGGTCTGCTAATTCTGACCAAGGATGATCAGCTGTGGATCGTCGATGACCGTGATTTGAAAGTGCGCCGAGTGATTGAGAAGATTCCTGGCCTGATCCATGTCGCGTCTTCTCGCGCTGCTTTCTATGCCTACTGTGTGACTGGGGAAGGGTCGACGCTGGAGATGTATGACTTGGTCGATGGCGAGAAGACACAGACTTACCAGGCCTCTGATTTCGAGCTCCCCGATGGGTCTGCCGATGGCGCTTCCTCTGTGAAGCGATTCGACAAACTAACCATGACTCCGGAAGGCCGTTACTTGTTGTGTGAAAGTGATGAGGCCATGCACCGGTTCGTGGTCGAGGATGACGAGCTGACCTATGCTCAAGCGAGTGGCAAGCTTGCACGGACGCCAGAGCGGATCGATGTCTCGGAGGACGGGCTTTATGTCTCTCTGATAGACCGCGACGGGAATCGTAAACAGGGCGAGGTGCCGATCAAGCCCTTCGGCATCTACGTGTTTGATGTTTCGGACTTGGCCAAGCCGATGATGGCGGTGGATGGTGGTCAGCCGACGCCCTTTGTGGTTCGGGAAGACTCCAGCCGCTCGATCTTTGGCACGGTGAAGAATGCGCCTTTGGTCCGATTCGACTTGGAAGGGACCAAAGTTCGTGAGTTTCCTGAGTTGGAGGGTGAGTTTGCCAGTCAGATTGTCGTGTATCCGAAGAGGCCTGGTTTCCTGCTCGTGCTGACGGACGTCAAGATTTACGTGTTGAAACAGCTTTGATGCCCCAGATAAGTCGTTGATCGCTCCGCGATCAGACGTCAGTCTGCCGCATGGAGAGTCTTCTCAATTATATCGATGGTGGATGGGCGGCGAGCCAGTGTAGCGATACACTGGACGTGGAGAATCCGGCGACTTTGGACATCTTGGCGCGTGTGCCTTTCGGGGCGGCCACAGCTGAAGATGTCGCCGTAGCAGTCGAAGCTTCGGTGGTGGCCCAGCGCGAATGGCGCAACACGCCGGTGGTGGAACGGGTGCAGCCGCTCTTCAAGCTGAAGCAACTTCTGGAGGAGCACCGCGAGGAGATTGCCCAAACGATCACTCAAGAATGTGGCAAGACGATCGGTGAAGCTCGCGGCGAGATGCAGCGGGCGATCGAGAATGTTGAGGTGGCGTGTGGCACACCGATGCTCATGCAGAGCGAGTTTATTGAGGACATCGCCAAAGGCATCGACGAATTCATGATTCGCCAACCGGTCGGCGTCGGGTGCTGCATCGCGCCGTTTAATTTCCCCGGCATGATCGTCTTCTGGTTCCTGCCCTACGCCATCGCCTGCGGGAATGGCTTCATTGTGAAACCGTCAGAGAAAGTGCCGCTGACCATGATGAAGATCTTTGAGCTTCTCGATCAGATCGGGTTGCCCAAGGGATTGGTCAATCTGGTGCATGGTGGCAAGGAGACGGTGGATGCGTTGTTAGATCATTCTGACGTGAAAAGTGTGAGCTTTGTGGGGAGTTCCACAGTGGCACGCTACATCTACAGCAAAGGGACGGCGAATGGCAAACGCGTGCAAGCTCAGGGGGGAGCGAAAAATCCTGTCATTGTCCTGCCTGATGCCGATCTCGACATGGCGGCGAAGATCATTGGTGACAGTGTTTATGGGTGCGCCGGACAACGCTGTTTGGCGGCCTCGAACATCGTCACGGTAGGCGATGATGGCGGTGAAGTGCGGGATGCGATTGTGGCATGTGCCGAATCGAAGGTCACCGGATATGGTCTGGATGAAGGGGCAGACATGGGGCCAGTCATTTCAGCAGAGAGCAAGGTGCGCATCGAAGCTCTCATCGATCAAGGAGTGAAAGAAGGTGCCAAGCCGTTGCTCGATGGACGAGGCAAGTCGGTCTTAGGATACGAGAAAGGTCATTTCGTTGCGCCGACCATTCTTGAGAATGTTCCTCTAGACGGTGATTTGGTCAGGACAGAGATCTTTGGTCCTGTGATGAGCTTGATTCATCTGAAAACGATTGATGAAGCGATCGATTTTATCAATGGGGGGGCCTATGGAAACATGGCGTGCCTCTTCACTTCCAGTGGTGCGCATGCCCGGGCTTTCCGGCATCGGGCGGAAGCAGGAAACATTGGCATCAACATTGGGGTGGCGGCTCCCATGGCACAATTTCCGTTCAGTGGTTGGAAAGAGAGCTTCTTTGGCGATCTGCATGGGCAAGGGAAACATGCCATTGAGTTCTTCACCCAGACCAAGGTCGTAGTGGAGCGTTGGCCTAAAGAGTGGAATCGCAAATTCTAGTAGAGATGATACAGATTGCCAATGCCCCGTGTTCTTGGGGAGTGTTAGAGTTTGATCTTGAAGGCGAAGCGGCAGGTTTTGAGCAAGTGCTCGATGAGATCCGCGAGACGGGCTATGCCGGGACTGAGTTGGGAGACTGGGGCTTCATGCCGACCGATCCTAACAAGCTTGCGGAAGTGCTGGAGGCTCGTGAATTGGCTTTGTTAGGCGCGTTCGTGCCTGTGGCATGGACGGATTCGGGCATGCGTCAGGAAGCTCTGGAAGTTGCCTTGCGAACGGCGACATTGATGAAAGACGCGGGGAGTCCTGAGGCGTTCATTGTCTTGGCCGATGACAATGGGAGTGACCCGGTGCGCACGGCTATGGCAGGGCGCGTGACGGCGGGAGAGGGCTGGTCGAACGATCAATGGGCTCAAGTGACCGGTTCGATCAATGCCTTTGCGGGTGGGGTGCGTGAGCAGACCGGCTTGCGTTCCGTGTTTCATCATCATGCTGCTGGGTTCATCGAGACACCGGATGAAATCGGGAAACTGATGGATGGCACAGATCCAGATCTTGTGGGCCTGGTGTTAGACATGGGGCACTACATGTTTGGCGGCGGCGATCCGTTGCCTGTTCTGCAAGCCCATGGCGACCGGATTTGGCATGTGCATTTCAAGGATTGCCATGAAGAGATGGCCAGACGTTCTCGGGATGAAGCCTGGGATTACTTCGAGTCCGTGAAGCAAGGGGTGTTTTGTAAGTTGGGCGAAGGCGGTGTGGATTTCCCTGCCATTGTGGCGGAACTTAAACGCCAAGATTACGATGGATGGATTGTGGTCGAACAAGATGTGCTTCCTGGCATGGGCGATCCGAAGGCCTGTGCGCAACACAATCGTGACTATTTGAAAGGACTAGGATTATGAAAACACTACGCGTGGGTGTCGCTGGACTGGGCCGTATCGGGCGGATTCATTTTGAGAACTTGGCACGACAAGTGCCCGGAGCACTCGTCGTGGCGGCGGCGGATCCGTTTCCTGAGGCGCGTGCCTTTGCCGAGGACGCGGGGGCTGCAACTTATGCGACATTTGAGGAATTGTTAGGTCACGGGGACTTGGATGCGGTGGCCATTTGTTCCCCTACGGATGAGCATGCTTCTCATGTCATCGCTGCGGCGAAGGCAGGGAAACACATCTTCTGTGAGAAGCCGCTCGATTTGTCGATTGATCGGGTGCGAGAGACTTTGGAAGTGGTCGAAGAAACAGGCGTTAAATTGATGTTAGGATTCAATCGCCGTTTCGATCCCCATTTTGCGAAAGTGAAAGAGATGGTCGATGCAGGCAAGGTTGGGGACACGCACATGATCCGCATGACCAGTCGTGATCCCGCGCCGCCACCGATTGAATTCATCAAGCATTCAGGCGGACTCTTTCTGGACATGACGATCCATGATTTCGACATGGCACGGCACTTGGCTGGCTGCAATGTGGTTGAAGTCTATGCGAGAGGGGCGAATCTGATAGACCCTGCTATCGGTGAGGCGGGTGATATTGATTCGGCTGTGTGTGTGCTTTCCTTTGAGAACGGAGCCACGGCCGTCATCGATAACAGTCGCCAAGCGGTGTATGGTTACGATCAGCGCGTGGAAGTCTTTGGCTCGAAAGGGATGGTCGCGATTGGGAATGAAACGCCGGATCGGCACGAGCTGCTCACCGTCGATGGTGTGCATGGGCCTCTGCCACAATACTTCTTTCTGGAGCGTTATGCCGCGGCATACATTGCTGAGATGCAGGCCTTTGTCAGAGCGATCCAAGAGGATCTTCCGATGCCTGTGACCGGTCAAGATGGCCTGGAAGCCCTGAAGCTGGGGCTGGCGGCGAAGCAATCGGTGGCGGAGAATCGCCCGGTGACATTGTAGGCTCCAGATTCTGAGCCTTGCCGTTCTCTGCATTCTATGCTAGCCTTCGACTGCGACTATGAGAACTACCGTTCTTGACTATCACAGAAGGCCATCTCCGCTTTGGATGATTGCCTTATCCTGCGTGACGCTTGAGATGGGCTGGGCCCAGGGCAAGAAGTCCCTTGGCATAAGCGTGGTTCAGCGACCTACGAAGAAGCTGCTGAGCCACTTCGCGCTCAAGATCCTCAGGATTTCAGATTCAAGAAAGCCAAGTTGACCGATGTGGTGACCCTGATCGCTGAAGACGCGGGGATCAGCTACATTTGCCGCCTCGGGAGTCAGCAGATAGGAGAGAATCTGGTGACGTTTTCTCTGGGTGACATGAGTGCCTTTCGTTCCCTGGAACACCTTTCAAGGTACTTTGCGCTTACCATGATCTACGACGATGGTGTCTGGGTCATTGGTGCCGACGAGCTGCTGATGAGTATGGCGGCCTCTGCAGAGCAGAAAGAGCTTAATGATGATGGAAACTCGGATCAATCACGTGCGGAGACGCTGTCCTTCTTTGGGTTGGGTGATTTCAAGCGTGATACTTCTCGATTGGATGGGGTTGATTTGGGCAATGGCATTGTGGTCTCGAAAGATGCGGTGCTCTTTTCAAAGCGGAAGTTCGATGTGGAGCCCAAACGGATCGAATTAAGGGAAATCGATTCGCTCACACTGGATGCTCCGGTGGAGTCGCTGAGTGAGGAACTGCTAGAGTTTGAGCCGAAGAAGCGTTAGCCGGCGGTTTTCAACGGTCGCCATCCCTAGCGGTGCTTGTGGCAACGGCAGGAGACCTGCCGTTAGTCCTGCGACCAGAGCACCTCGAAGCGGCCATTGGAATCGGCGGCGGCGCGTGGCATGCCGCCGGTGTTGAATTGCATAGTGATCTTGCCATCTTTGTCCACGGCGATGATGCCGCCCATCCCTTTCTCCAAGCGATGGGTGAGGATGTCTTTGACCGCAGCTTCGATGGGCGTTTTCGCGTAACGCATTTGTGCGGAGACATCGTAGGCGATGGCTCGGCGGATGTATTCTTCGCCGACGCCGGTGCAGGACACGGCGCAGGTGGCATTGTCCGCGTAGGTTCCGGCTCCGATGATGGGGGAGTCGCCGACGCGACCAAACTTCTTGTTAGACAAGCCACCGGTGGACGTGGCGGCAGCGAGATTGCCATGC
>JBLHHN010000080.1:0-20023 GCA_047616785.1 Verrucomicrobiales bacterium | reverse complement strand
TTCGCTGTTTGAAGTGCATACCGAACTGATCAAGAAAGGCAAGACCATGCCACCGGTGGAGTTTGGGCATCGGTTCTTGGTGAGCACAGATCAGTTTCAGTTAGTGGTCGATTACAAGGTCATGGAAGGAGGCAGCGAAGGAGCGGAGGTCATTCCAGTGGTAGATCGTCTGCTCAATCGCTTCGGCGAAGGCTCCCTTGCCAGTTTGAGCACTGACAAAGGCTTTAGCAGCACAGAAGACCGTGTGCTGCTCGAGCTGTATATCGACGAAGTGATGATGCCCAAGAAAGGCCGGAAGAACGCCTTGGAGGTGGAACACGAGCGAGAACCACGTTGGCTCAAGCTCAAAGACCAACACAGCGAGGTAGAGAGCAACATCAACAGCCTCGAACATCATGGACTCGACCGTTGTCCAGACAAAGGACTCAACGGTTACAAGCGCTACGCGGGGCTTGGAGTCTTGGCCTACAACCTCCACAAAATCGGCAAAGGCCTACTTGAGAAGGCCGCAGCGGCGGGAAAGAGAAAGCGCACCGCCTAACAAAGCGTCTGCCCCAAGAACTATGGCCAGCGAGAAGAGTTGCGCCCTAGCGATTAGCTATTGTTAGAAAAACACCGGAACATGGCCTGATTTCTAAAAAAAACGGGTCCGCAGAACTCTATTGAAGCGCAGCCAACCTCGGAGCTAACATAACTGCGAACGATCGCCGAATCTAAGCCTGTTTTCTCTCAGGCACTACTTACAAGAAGGTGTCTTGGAGCAGCTTCGAAGCGACTTTCACGGCAAGTGCTACATCTTCGAAAACACTGAAAACACCACGCTCAATGTGGAGCATCGGATCCCACATGAAGGTGATTCGGACCTGAAATTCGACTGGACGAATCTCTATTGGGCCTGCGGACACTGCAACAATATCAAAGGCAATCGATTTCAGCCAATGCTCGACTGCACGGATCCTCACGTTGATATTCTGTCTCACATTGAGTATATACCCATCCGGTTTCCGAGAGAGCACCCGACCTTCAAAACCCTTAAGGAATCAGCTGAAGCGACTAACACCGTCAATTTTCTAAACGCTGTATTCAATGGGACCACCATCCTAAAGAGTATGGAAGCGGATTCCTTACGCCGAATACTGCTCCGAGAGATCAAGGACTTCCAAGATGAGCTCATTCAATACTATGAAGGAGAGAACAAGATCGGAGTGCAGGAACGAGCCATGGTTCGCAGTCGAATTGAGAGACATCTTGAAGCGGCATCTCCTTTTGCCGCCTTCAAGAGATGCATTATTCGCGGGAACCCAGCGCTTGCCGATGATTTTCCCGATTGTGTAGCATGACGTTGTTATTCAGTTCACCCAGGGGCGCGCTTGTTTGATCAAGAGCTGGCGGTCCTTCGTGATCTTGAACTCGATCTCCATGGCAAAGGTAGAGTCCTCGTCGTAGAGACGCCGGAAGTGGCTGACGATTTTCCGAAGATATTCTGCTAGTTCCTCGCCTTCTTTGTCGGTGAGGACTTGTTCGCCTAGGGGAACTTGGTTTGAGGAAGAGAATCGAATGGGAGCTAAGGTGAACCCCCCTCCACCCTGCGTTTGATCACTAAGCAGCAGCTCCTCGGGTTGTGAGAGAATGCCTGGATTGGTCACCAAATTCTCCCCTACTTGAGAATTGGCATAGTAAGGATGTCTAGCAATGACACCAAAGCCATGGCGTGAAACTGCGACACCGTTGGCCTGCTCTCCCTCGTAATTCGGATGCAGGAGCACGCCCATGGCCGCTTGGAAATGATCGACCCGATAGAACTCCCGATGCTCAAAGGCGAGGAATCTCCAGAGACTGGCAAACACTTGCTTCACGGATTTGGAAAGATGCCCTTCGTCAGGATGATGGGTGAAGGAATCGTAGAGACCGGCTCCATTGAATCCAGGAAGGTCTTCGTTGTTCGTGCTAGACCGGCAACGGATACCTTGTCCTGTTGGAAAAGCATTCTGCACTTCTGCCAGACTTTCTAGCATCCATGCGGGCATTTCACCTCCCTTGATCGTCTGACGTAAGTCTTTCAAGGCTTCGTCTCGGCGTAACGGATCTTCGAGAAAGCCAGCCGTCGATATCATGCTAGCGGCTGTCTCGTAGAAATCGTTGTGCTTCATGAAGGCATCGTAGTAGTGGAAGGGAATCGCATACCCCATCTCGGGAAACACGACGCGAGGAATGGCAAGCTTTGCGGTCATGAGTTGGGCCAAGTTCGCCGCCTTGGCACCGATCGATGAAGACCTGGCAAAGCCTAGCGACCCCAGTGGTAGAATCTCTAGCTGCTCAAGATCCCTCGGCGGCAATTGAGATTCCTTCGGCCTCAGAGCTTCAAGATGGGCCTCCACCTCTTCCCTCGTCGCCTCCGAGATCTCGAAGCCATCGGGTCTGACAGCATACCGCACGTATTTTCCAATGAGCGGCTTGATCTCGGGATGGTTCGATGCCCCACGAATGTAAGCATTCGGATTGTGGTTCTGTACGGCTCTCAGATTGACATGGGATAGAGGCGTCTGCGGTGTCTCTGTGATGATCCCTCGCAGAAGAGGCACATCGTTCGGCAATTGCCGATACAAGGCCACGTCAATGATAGACGGACGCTCATCCGAATCGAAGACACGCAGCAATCCGTAAGTCTCCCCCTCATTCAAAGAAACATAGTCATTGAACCCTGGTCGATCTCTTTCTTCATCCAACCAAATGGGAATTCCCTCGCGGTCATACAAATGTTGATCGCGCCGATAGACTAACAACGTCGAATCCAGCGGTCGATAGGCCAAGTTGCCGTCAATGAAAGGCATGTTCGCGGTCAACAAATGATAGAGCAGACGGATATGCTCAAAGGAAGGCGCATTCTGCGGCTGAAGATTGAAGACGTACCAATCTTTTCCCGACTCATCCGCGATGAGGGCCATCTCACCTCGAAGCTCGCCTGTATTAGGGATCTTGTAGGTGCTTCTCAAGATATCCAGGTAAGGGCCGTGAATGTTATGCCGCTTGGTGTTCATAAAGACGACCAAGGGGCCAGCTTCGTAAAATGGCATGCCAACGAACTTGATGAATGATTGCCCTGTGAGCACATCAGTGATGCCTCTTGCCCCTTTCCTCACAGCGAATTCTTCCCAAAGAGACTCCGTTAGTAGGTAACTCCCATCCTTCGATTTAAGGTTCTTGATAGGATTAAAGGGATTGCCGCTCGGAACATTTGGAGCAAAGATCGTTGGCCGCATCTCGTTGTAGTCGAGTTTTCCGTCGCCATCAGTATCGCCAGACTCTGTGTTCGGCACCTCGTGCACGCGATAGTAGACCTGCTTCGGAGTCGGATGAAGACGATCTTTCAAATGAATCGCCCCGTCTTCCCCTAACGCCATGGCGATCGACTCTCCTTGCTCAGCCAAGTCCAGACTCCGGTAAAGTAAGTAGTGAGAATCGGACTTCCCTTCAAAGGAGATTTCCATCGTGCCTTGAGGGGATCGATGAACCTCTGGAATCAGGCCCTCTTCAGCATGGACCAGCAGGAGCCCTGAGAGGACAAAGATCATACAAAGCCATGGTCGCATCCAGCAGGCTAACAAGGGCGGAACACCCTCGTCAATGCAGGTGATATCAATGGGCGGAGAGCTGCGAAAGGGCGTCAAATCTGCTCCGAAGCTGACTTAACGACTTTGCTGGGTTGTGCCTAGGTGTTGCCGCACCAAGACGATCTGGGACAACAAATCGGCCCTATTCTACGCCAGGTCCAGCCGTGGCGGGAAATTCACGGCAATTTCACCGCGACGAGATCTCCGCGAGAGTTGCGAGCATAGGCATGACCTTCGGAAATGGCGGGCGGGGTCCAGCATTTGCCACCGAGGATCTGCGTTCGGTAGGTGGGCTTGAATTCTTTGGGTGAGGCGGGGGCGAAGATTAGTTCACCCCTATCACTGAGCACGACGAGCTGGTCTTTGGCTGCGAGAACGGACCCCATGCCGACACCTTTCTCTTCCCACAAGGTTTCGCCAGTGTCCCAGGAGATACATTTCAAAAGGCACTTGTCGGCGGTGGTCCCTGACACGCCGTAGAGATGTCCGCCTAACAAGATGCAGGTGCCGAAGTGATTCTCCATCGCTTTGTTCCGCCACACTTCGGTCGTACCACGATCATCGATGCGAAAGAGCGCGCAACCGAAGCCATAGGCAGAAGAGAGAAACATCTTGCTCTCATGAATGATGGGTTGCGCCGCGTTTACTTTGTACTTGGCTTTCCAAGGCGTCTCCCACAGTCGTTTGCCTTCTGTCGTGACGGCGGCACAAGACACGGGACCAAAGACGATCAAGGCCTTAGAATCGCCTAACTGAACGGGCTCAGGAGTAGCATAGGCGGCGTCTTCGTTGCCCGTCTGCCAGAGCACTTTTCCCGTTGCCTTTTCCAGAGCCAAACCGTGGGTGCCAGCATTCAGATAGAGACGATCGCCATCCACCAGGGGCGCGCTGGTGAATCCCCAGGAGGGCTTCTTGTGGTCCAAATCCTGGTGCAGATCGATCTTCCACACTTCTTTCCCATCTGCTGACCGAAAGCAGAAGAGATGGCCGTGCCTCCCTAACACAAAGACGTGATCTCCATCGATGGTCGCGGTGGCATTGGGGCCGCCGTCATAAAGATAGGGCCAGGTCTCACTTGCATACGTGTGTTTCCAAATCGTCTTGCCCGTCTTCATGTCGAGACAGTAGAATGTATCTCTATCATTCTGGTTACCCGAGATGAACAAGCGCCCATCGCGCACGACCGGGCTAGAGAAGCCGGTGCCGACGTTGGTTTTCCACAGTGGTTTCAACTCGCCCTCAGGCCATGCGCCGGAGCTAGGAATGGACTCGTTGCTGATGCCATTGCCCGAAGGCCCACGCCATTTGTACCAGGGTTCAGCGGAAGCAGTGAGGATGGCAAACAGGAGAAAAGGCAGAAATTTCATGGACGTTCGAGTTTCCCCCCATGATGCCATGCCCAGAAGGGGAGTCAACTTGGCGGCCCAGAGAAAACGAGTTGTTGGCCAGCTCACGACGGTTAACGTCGGGGATGGTCTACCGAACCCGCTTTCGACACGCAGAGGTATGCTAGGCCCGGCCCTCATGCTGGTGTTCCTGGTGGCGCTGGGCGCGCTCATTCTGGCCTGCAGTGCCAAGAAGCTGCGGTTGGATTGGAAACCTCCTTTCGACACCTACGAGACCTTCGATCCGAAGTTTGGGCGAGTCCGTCGCCCTTATCTCACCTCGGAACCGGACGTCGCTTCTGGCGAATTCCAGGCCGTGCTCCATCTTTCTACTTCTGCAGTCTTTGCCTGGCCGGGGTTGCGTTTTCTGGCGAGCAAGTTTCGTAGCTTAGCGATCACGTTAGACAGCGTGGATGCCCCTGATGGGATGCAAGTGACGCTAGCGGAAGCGCGTGAAGATTGGCGGCAGTTTGGACCAGACCAGGAAGCCATGGAATCGACTGTCGAACCCTACTTTCCTTTTGTGCTTCGGTTGTCGGGTGAGGTGCGGGCGCCATCACTCGTCACCGTGCGGATCACGGCAGCCACGGCAGAAGGCGAATGGCCGTTCGCTTTTCTCGCCCGCAGTCTCAAAACTAGCAGCCATCTCATGTTTTTCGTCGGGCCAGACTTGGGAACCACTTGGGTCGGCTTTGATCCTGGCACTTCGGGAAGCTGCATCGCGGCAGGCGTCCATGGGGACTCGATCGTTGTGGAGCAAGACCAGAATCAACAAGATCGGATCACGCCGTCTCTCGTCGTCTTCGGTTCATTCTGGGAAAAGGGTGCGGCGCCGAAGCTCGAATCTAACACCATCCCGGAAAGTTGCCGCCTCACAGGCACACGTGCACAAGCCGACTTTGGCCTTCCTGGCACAGCCTCATTTCAATCGTTCAAACGATTCCTTGGTTATCGCGAGCCGATCAAGCTCAGCTTCGAGCACGGAGACCTCATTTTCGAAGGCAAGGACCTCAGCCGGTTGCTCGTCCGTCACGTTTACGAGACATTTGAGAAATACCTCACAGATCGCCATCCAGAGATAGCGCTAGTGCAATCCAAGCAAGCACGTTGTGTGGTGGCGATTCCGAACACTTTCACTCTCACACAAGCCCAGGCCATGCGCGAGGTGGTCGCCGATCTCGGGAAATTCTCCGAGGTGCGTTGCCTCACAGAAGCCGAAGCGGTCTTCTTCTACCACCTAAGCCGGCTGCGCGAAGTCCCGACGGATCGCCCGCGCACCGTCATGGTCTTCGATATGGGCGGCTCGACCATGAATGCCACCATCCTGCGTTTCAAAGCTCTCGATCTCGAGGGTCAGCGACGCTACAAAGTGGAAATTCTAGGGCGAATGGGCTACGGTATCGGCGGGGACGCCATTGATTACTATTTGGTGAGAGCACTCTGCCGCGCCTTGCGATCAGATCTTGGAGAATCTTTCCGCCCCTTTGATCCATTCGTGAAACACCGCGATTCTCGCGAACAGGGCACGTTGAAGCAGCAATGGAATCGAGCTGCTGGCGAGATCAAGGTGCGGCACGGGGCGATGATGGCGAAACGTGAACGTCTCACCTCGAATGAAGCTTTGTTAGACATTATCAATGACGCGGTTTTCGAAGGCAATCTCGAAGCGCTCGTCGTGGGCCCACAGTTTCAGAAGCTCTTCGAAACCAATGCGCCCTGGCCAGAGCATCCGCTTCATTCTCAACCCGAACTCTTGCAGGGGGTCTTCCTCCCCATGGATGAACTCGTGCGCGAGGTGATGCAAGGCACTCAAGGTGTTCAGTTAGATGCGGTGATTTACTCAGGGCGTAGTTGTCGCTTCCCCTCGATAACGGATCGTGTGCGCGACGCCCTGCGCAAGGAGCGCCAGTCTCCTCGCGAAATTCTCCTTCCCGATCAAGATTTGAAATCAGCTGTGGCGCGAGGCTGTTGTTGGTATGGCCTCAATCATACCGGAATCCTTGTCAGTGCGCCCACGACGAGCGCCACCTATGGTTTTCGCCATACGTCAGAGCTAGGGCGCACGGACTTCGTCAGTCTCATTCGAGCTGGTGCAGCGTTTAAGTCTTTGACAGGAAACGATCAAGTTGCCTCGATTTCTGGCGGAGAGAAACTTCTGCCCCCCAGTGACTTTGCTTTCGACAATCGTCAGGTGGTCTACTTTCAAGTCATGGGCAGCACCAAAGCCGCCTTGGCCGAAGGACAGCGCCATCGGATCACGCCTCTACTCTCGTTGGCCGTGCGTGATTGTGTCACGAGTGTACGGATGCATTTGACCGAGACGGATACTAGCGAACATTCGCTAACATTCGAAAAGGAGCCCGAACTCACACGCTCAAGCGACCTCGATTCTCTCACCATGCGTGAGCACGTGGACGAACATTTCTACTGGTTCTTAGGCAAGAAACACTACGATTTAAGATGAATACGTTTCGATTACTTGTCGCCTTATGGGTGCTTCCTCTTCACGCTGCAGACGTTACGTGGACACTGCAAGCGTGCGACCACGAGATGAGCGACGGGGCCGCGCTCGATAGAAACTTTCTCTTTGAGCTTGGAGCGTTCACACCCGCCTTCGTTCCCACTGCCGCTAACATTCCCACTTGGTCAACCCAATGGACACCAATCAGTCGCAGATGCTATGTGCCAGGCATTGCAACGTCAGATACGGTGACCATTGAGGAGAATTCAGAGGCAATCGTGACGACCAATCAGGCCTACCTGTGGGGCTTCAACATTGACCAACCCACACGCGAATGGGTTCTGCTCACCGAGTTTGCCTGGGTTTGGCCTAATGCTAGCACAGACGCGATCACGGCATGGTCTGTTAGTGAAACGACGACTCAGGCGATCTTCGGCAGCCTTACTAACATCACCGCCAAAGCTTCGGCTGGGCTCTCGGATGATCCCGTGACCACACCTCAAGAATGGAGAGCGCTGGTGTTCCCTTCACCATTCCTCCTCAACAACCCATCGATTAGTGGTTGGCATGCGGACCCCGACGCCGACGGTTTGACCAACATAATCGAGATGGCTTTGGGCACCCATTCCTCTCAATGTGAATAAACGGCACGAAAGGCTCCCAAATGGGGCCACCTTCAGCGCCAACGGAGAGAGATTTACGAATCTAACTTTTCAAAAATTGCCAGATCGGCACTTGGACTACACCTTCGTTTGGTCAAGCGATCATAGAAACTGGTCGACAACACAAGTGACGATGATAGAAGAAAATCTCAATCAGATCACTGGCAGAAGCAACGTGCCACTCATGAACTTCAATCCGCAATTTCTCCGGCTTGACGTGAGTCTACCTTCGCCCTGAAACAGGTCAGAGGTCGAGCGGGTTCTCCAGCGGGTTCTCGAGGAACGTGCCGTCTCCAAGAAAAGCATTTTCCAACCGGAACTCACTGCTCAGACTATTCTGAGGATCACTGCTGTTCTCGAACCGGCGTTGAAACGCATCCCAGTCTAACTTAAAGGTCCCATTGACCTTGCGCATCACAATGGTGCTCGCCCAATCGGTCGAACCATCGACTCGCAGATGCACACTCGCCAATCCGGCTGCATCTTCGACTCGATCGATCACGCGTAGATCTGGATCTGAAAACGGCGCATACGACCATGATGCGTAGTGATCACGAATCTTAGGCAAAAGATTGCGACCATCTTTGATATAAGACAGGAACTCAGTCCACCGCGGAAGGGTCAATGCTAGTCTTGCCGTGGCGAGGGCTTTCCTTTCATCTTGAGCGATGATGTCTTGACGCTCATTCATCGCTGCGACCCACTCGCGGTCTGCAGCTTCTCGATTCGTTGCCACAGAATCTTCCAATTGTACAAATGCGAATGCCCCAATGATAAACACGGCGGACACATAAAGGGCAGCATTGAGCATGACACTCTCTGACCGGCGTATGCGGCGTCGTTCAACCCATGTGCGCTCAAGATCGTCCATCATAGGACTATCCGCCGCAGCCAATTGCTGAAGGGCCGTCATCGTAAGGGGAAGAGGCTCGATCAGAGGGGTCGTTGACTGCATGACGGAAGGCCCGATCGGAACCGGACCCGGCTGGGCAAGCTCATCATCAAAGAAGGCAAGAAGGGCGTCCTGACCAGAGATAGGCGCAAGGCTATCTTTGAGATCTTCAGAAGATGAAGATCGCAATTCTTGAGAATAATGCCGCTCATGGAATGCCACTTATCAAGAATTTCATAATATTAATATTTTTCAAATTATAATTCATAGATTTCCTGACTGTGATAATCGCAATCGAGGACTGATCAGGAAACCCGCTGGTGAGCCCAAGTGATCAGCTGATCCACTTCAGAATCAGAGAATCCCTGCGAATTCTCGCAGATGTCCGCGGTCAGTCGGGCACATTCGTGAATCTGCCCTCCCTTCAAGACCCAGGAATTCGGCGAATAAGGGCCCACTTTCCGAGGATCCGACCATGTATGGATGGCCAATGTCCCCTCTGGATTCAACGCCGTCGCCAAGTGCATGGGCCCGCTGTCCACACTGATAGTCGCAGCCGCGCGACGCAGACAGGTGATCAATTCTGGAATGGTCGTCTGATTGAGTAGATCCAAGGTACTGTCTGGCAGACGAAGCTGCGCCCGCTCCAAGGGGTCAAGCCGCCCAAGCAACACCACCGGACGCTCGACGCGTTGACAGAAATCGCTCACTTGCGAGACCGTCAGTGATTTCCCTTCGCCTCGTGAAAAGGGATGAAACGCGACGTAGTTGGGAGGCAACGACCGAGCGAGCGAATTGCCTCGAGGCAGATTGAAGACCGCCGGCAAGCTCGTATCCGTGCCAAGAGCCGCTCCCATGCATCGGTACCGATCCACCGCATGACTGCTAGGGTCGACCACAACATGGAAGTTGTGGAAATATCGTGCCCCTTCTCGGGCATCCGTTAGGCCCAAGCGCTTTCGGCTATGACTGAACCATGAGATCAGGCCACTGCGAAATAGCCCTTGAAAGTCCAAGGTCACATCTGGCTGATACTGTCGATGCAGGTCTAGCATCCACCTCATCGCTGGCCACAGACGCTTGACCCCGCCGAGCTCGCCACGAGGAAATTCCAGCGTCCCGTTAAGTTGAGGGTGCCCCTCCAGCAATGGCAACCACTCCGTATTCGCCAACCACTTGATTTCCAGACGAGGAAAAGTCGTCTTGAGATCGTGAAGGGCGGGAAGGGTGTGGACGATGTCTCCCAATGAACTGGGCTTGACGATGAGAACTCGACGCAGCTTGGAGAGATCGATGTGAGCTTGAGCAGAAGAGGTCACTTCACTTGCCCAAAGTCAGCCGATTGGCCAACATCTCAGGAAGTCCAGCCTTGAGAATCTTCTCTTGGGTCTTCTTGATGTCGTAGTCGAGGCGACGCACGGTGACCGTCTGATTGTCAACGTCGTAGACGGCGTAGGAGCATCTCCAATCACCATCTCGCGGCTGCCCGACGCTTCCCACATTGATAAAATACTTCTTCCCTTCCTCGAGGCGGATCGTATCTCCGATCTCCAACTGCACGCCAGTGTCTTTCACATAGAACCGCGGCGTGTGCGTGTGGCCAAAGAAACAAACCGGCGTGAACTGATAAGCAAAGCTCGCCATGGCGTCGAACTTGTTCGTCACGTAGTTCCAGCCAGAGGGACTGTCCAAGGTGGCATGAACAATGGTGAAATCCCGAACTTGCCTAACGAAACGTAGGTCTTGAAGCCATTCCTTGTCCGACGCTGACAAAGCTTCACGTGTCCATTCCAAGGCCCGCTGAGCTAGGGGATTGAGCCCGACGATCTCCGTGTCCATGGAGGCTTCTTCATCGTGATTGCCTTTGACCACAGGACAGTCCAATTGCTGGACCACACGCAAACATTCACGCGGATTCGCGTTGTAACCGACAATGTCACCAATGCAGGTAAAATGTGTGCAATCCTGATCGGCAGCATCAAGCAAGATGGCCTCGAGGGCCTCTAGATTTGCGTGAATATCTCCGAAGATTGCGAATTTCATCCAAAGGGATCAGGTTGTCGTGATCAAGGAATGCTGACTTAGCATCACCTATCGGGGGGCGCAAGGACTCCGAGCATGAATACGTTGCAATTATGGAACAGATGAGAGAGATCTGAAATGAATGCGCTGGCGCTCTGGAATGTCCAAGACCTCTTGCAATCTTTCCAAACGCATCATGTGCAGCTTCGGGTAGCTTTCGCCCCTTTTAAATGTCGGCAATAGACGGTCATAAAGTTTTCTCAAATCGTAGGAACTTTGAAAACGATCCACTTCGGGAATCTTAAGGAAGCGCTCAAGATAACGCAGGTGGAGCACGTAAGCTCCAGGCATGATCCCATCTGGGATCTCTTCAGCAATGGCTCGTAGTTTGATGTAGGCCTCCTGCTCCTTACCTGGACAATGCGCTAGAAAGATCGCGTGATGCCGTTCTGCCAGACTCTGCCCATCGACGACGGCAGCGGCTCGGTCGAAGGCATCCGCCGCAGCGCAAAGGTCTTGCTGCCGATGAGCGTAGTGATTGGCCAGGGAACGGTGCAGCGCGTAGTCTTCAGAATTGTAGCGCAGACCATCATCGAGGAATTTCTTGCCTCGCTCGACACTTCGATCGGCCAAGGCACCGCGCTCCTCGGGCGAATGTTTCAGATCGAAGCTGAGGTAGTAACGCCGCGCATTCGTATCCATCATATAACCTGCCATCTCCCAATAGCCCGGTTCACGCGGCTGCAGTTGGGTGGCCAGTTGATAGCTTGATTCCACTTCATCGTAATCCACTTCAGAGAATGCGGTGATCGCTCGCAACTCATACATGGTGGCGAGGAATGAACGAAAGCCACCCAACGCTGCTGCTGCGCCTAACTGACCAAGTTTCTCACGCATGGGACCATCAGGAAGTTGGCTCCCTTCACGAAACCGATTCTCTTTCAGGTCAGAGGCGATCGAACGCTCAATCGGCATCCTCACAATGCCAAACATGATCAAGATAATGACAGCGACCCAACGAAAACGAGTCATAGCTCTTTCTCAGCAAAGAAAAGGTACCCTGCTAACAGATACACGCTTACATAGGTCATCGCCATCGCGATGATCTTTCCGATCACTCCTTGAGGCAAGGTATCGCCCGCGACGACCCCATCCACGAGATTGAAGTTCTGAAAATTTGGGAACACCCACCCTATCACAGCGGTGAAAGCGTTCGCAATACCACCGATCGAGGTCGACGAACTTCGCCAATATTCCACAATCACTGGCTCAATGTAACCGACAAAGAAGACGACAAACGCTACCACCACGGTGAACAGGCCAGACGATGCGAAAGTGGAAATGCACAAAGTAATCGCTCCTAACACAGAAGCTTGCAAGCCAATGGCAAGCACGGCGGGAAGGAGCCGCACACTGGGCCCGTCGCGCTGAAGTTTTCGGAGAGCCACTTCCATTTCATCGGCTTTGCCTGCACCCGCTTCCATAAATGCAAGGTGCTCTCCCATCAGGGCCTGTTGTCGGATATAGAGCGTGCCATAGAGGATCGCGGTCATCACAGCGATACTGAGAAAGATCACGAACATGCCACCAAGATACTTTCCGATGAGATACTCAAAACGTGGTACGGGCTTCGCCAAGATCGTGTAGAGCGTGCGATCCTCGATGTCCGTCGGAATCAGATTGGCCGTCGCCACAATGGAGAAGATGATGCAGAAGATGGACATGGCGAAGAACGACATGTCTTTCATGATCTTCAACTGCCGCGATGTATCTTCGGTGAAATTCTGAATCATCAGCGACGCTCCCAGAATAAGCAGCGAGAAGATGAGAAGAAAGTAGAAGGCACGCATCCGGATCAGCTGGGTCAGCGTGTTGCGCGCGATGACCCAAATGCGCATGGGCGAGAATGCTATGTGTGGACGACTATCACTCATATCATGAACCGCCGATGTCTGGACTCTCTCCAGAGGTCTCTTCCAAGAACAGACGCTCCAACGTTGTACGAGGATGACCCACGCGAAGCAGCGACGATTCCCCATGCTCTTTGACCAAAGCTTTCACTTTCTCAATCAACTCCGGAGAAGCGTGATCTAACAAGATCTCCGTTTGATGCTCGATGGCCATCAGTTCTTCCATGGGACCTTCGCGCCGAAGTTGCCCATGGCAGATGATCCCCACACGATCACAAACTTCCTGCACCTGCTCAAGAAGATGGGAGGACAGAATGACCGTGATCTTGTCTTCCCGCAGTTTCAGGATCAGATCGCGGATCTTTCTTGAACCCGCCGGGTCCACCCCCGCCGTAGGTTCGTCCAAGACCACAAGTCTGGGACGTTGGATCAGCGCCTGTGCAAGACCGATTCGCTGGAGCATCCCTTTGGAATAGCCGCTCAAGCGGCGATCTCGCGCGTGTTCCAGCTCCACGAGGGCCAGTAATTCACCGCTCCTGTCCTTGATCTCCTTCTTATTCAGGCCGCCTAGCCGCCCGTAGAAAGTCAGCGTCTCTTCTGCCGTCAGGAATTTGTAGAAGTAAGGATTCTCCGGAAGAAAGCCCACCTCCGCACGACTGCTCACCTTTCGGCTGTCCTGACCAAAGATCGCCGTCATGCCCCGCGTCGCGGAAATAAGGCCTAACAAGACCTTCATTGTGGTGGACTTGCCAGAGCCATTGGGACCGATAAGGCCGTAGATCTCACCCGGGGCGACCTCCAACGAAAGATCCTTCACCGCCACCACACGCTGACGCTTTAAACTCGGAAGCCGAAAGACTTTCGTGAGTTGTTGAATCCGAACCGCAGGCTCCATAACCGAATGCTAGGCCAGGGGTCGCTTGGGAAGGAATCGATCGCGATCATAGGGCGGCTCTTCACGCGCAGGCACCTCATCGAGACCAAGCTCCCGTTCCCACTCTAGTCGCTCCGCGTCTGTCGCATAGTATCGCAAATATGTCAGAATATCATCCTCAGATCCGCCACCAAGGACATCGAGGTGACACGCCGCATCTGGGTTCATCGAAAGATCGGGCGTTTCGTGATTCAGATAGTCTTCCCAAAGAAGACGATAGAGCCCACCGTCACTCAGATGATTCGTGTTGTAGAGATAGACCTGACGCTCTGCTAGCGCATGGATCACTTCCCAGAGCTTCTTACCCAGAGCCTCATGCGACATCATCTCTATCGATGGCAGCGCGATCCCATCCGTAATGACCATCTTCGCATAAGTCGTCCGAGGAGCTTTCTCGTAGAATAGCACATTCTCTAGAAACGCCTCCTCCACTTCGGCAGGAAGATCTTCACCACCACCCACTAACGGAAACACACCTCCCGCTTCTTCAAGTTCACGACGTAACTTTTCAAGACGGATCTCACGATCCACATCTTCCAAGCCATCGTAAAACTGTTCGTCGTCGCTCATCGTTGTATCAAAGGACTCGAGGTCGACTCGAGGTCCATTCTGAACTCAAGCGGAATCCGAGCTGAATGCCAGCAATTTCTCCACTGTCCGGTCGGTAGCGCCCGCATGCAACTCTAAGGCACGACGACCTGCCTCCGCGAGGGATTCTGTCAACTCAGGATTCGCCAACCAAGACGCCAGCAGAGGGTTCAGCACCTCGACATTCTCCACTTGAGAAACTCCGCCTTCTCGCAATAGCAACTCCGTTAGAGCAGCGAAATTCTCCATGTGGGGGCCAACGACCACGGGACGCCCCACCATGATCGGTTCCACTGGATTCTGTCCGCCTTCGCCAAGGAAACTCTTTCCTACAATGACCGCGTCTGCCAGCGCATACCAAGCAGCCAACTCACCTGTGGAATCCACCAACAAGATCGAGGAGTCACCTGCGCCTTTTTCAGATGGCCATCTCGGCCATCGGCTTCTCTGCACCACAGGGATCCCAAGCGGCTCTAGCTCAGCCACGATCTCCGCCGCACGCTCGAAATGACGTGGCACAAGAATCAGCCGCACCTGAGGAAAGTCGACGCGCAATTTCGCATAGATCTTTGTCACTGCCATTTCTTCCCCCGCGTGACTGCTCCCTAACAAGACCGCGTAGTTCTCTCCCAAGTCTCCCCACAATCCTTTCAGAATCAGACGCAACTCGCCTAACTGATCCTCACCTGGCGCCTGATGCGCCGCCGGATCAAACTTGATGCTTCCCAGACAATGAATCTTATCGGACGCAAGTCCCGTCGCCGCCCACCGCTCCCCATCGCCGGCTTCTTGAGTGAGCACGGCAGTGAGCCGATTCAGAGTAGGACTAGCCAAGGCACGAAAGCGCGCGTAACGTTTCCCCGATCGTGGCGAAAGCCGTGCATTGGCGATCAACACTGGAATCCCCCGCTTGGAAGCTGCAGCGATTAAGTTAGGCCAAAGCTCAGATTCCATGAGGACCACAAGCCGTGGCCGCAATCGCCCTAACACCCGCTGAACCACCCCAGGAAGATCCACCGGATTGTAGATCACCTGGACTCCGTCAGGCGCTTTGTCTCGCGCCGTGGCGTATCCCGTTGAAGAGGTCGTGCTCAGAATCAAACGCTGCTCCGGAAGACGCTGCTGGATCCGTTCGATCAGCTTCAGTGCGATCAAGACCTCTCCGACGCTGACCGCATGCAACCACCAAGAGCGTTCTCCCTCGCCCAACATGGCGCGTGTTTCCCTATCATAACATCCGAATCGCTGCCAGAAATGAGCGCCGTAACCACCACGGCGACGCATCTTCACCAGCAATCCTGGCAGAAACACCAAGAGATAAACTGGAAGGAAGAGATTGTAAAGGAAGCGCCCCATGGCGCGCTACCGCTAACCCGCTGCCACAAAGAAATGCAAATGACTTCCGCCATAACGACGGCTTTCCACCGGACGCCACCCAGCGGCATGCTTGGGCGGTGCCGTTTGACCCGTCTCCACGATGAGCATGCCATCTTCGCTTAGCAAAGGCTCGAGAACGAACTCTACCATCAGCATCGCCGCATAGTCGGTATCGCTCGGCCCTTTCACATAGGGAGGATCCGCAAAGATCAGATCAAAACGCGTCCCATCGTAACGTTTCAACCAGGCGAAGACATCCTGACCGACCACCTGGGCCTGGGCCGACAGTCGGGTGCGCTCAAGGTTGCCCTGCATCGCCTTCACCGCCTCGCGGTCCAGATCTACGAAGACAGATTTGGACGCGCCACGACTGAGCGCCTCAATGCCCAAAGCGCCACTGCCTGCGAACAGATCCAGCACATTCGCATCCACCACCCGATTTCCCAAGATGGAGAACAAAGCCTCCCGCAAACGATCAGTACTCGGCCTAGCCAGAGACTTCGGGGGGACTAAGCGGATACGTCCCGCATTTCCAGAGATAACTCGCATCCGTTAGCCTTGTTTCCCTTTTTCCGTTTCACCGCTCACCCGAATCATTTCTATCACTTCCTCAAACGTCCGCCCTTCTGAGCCGATGAAGTTGGCCCTCAACTGATTCAACGGACCGCTAATCACGAAGTCACGATAGAAATCTTCTCGCCCTTCCACCTGTCCAAATTCGCGGATCACATGATCTGGAAGCTGCCGTTCGATCCGATGGAGCACATCACGCACTCTTTGGCTGAAATAAAGACGCGCTCCTAACTTAACCCTCTGATTCATTCCGACCCCACCCAGTCCCTTGAACTCCAAGTTGTCTGTCTTCCAATGAATGTCTTCAAACCAAACCACAGGCCCCTTCAATTGGAATACGGCGGTGGCTTCTTCGAATTCTAACTCAACAAACTCCCTCACGCCAATGTAACGCCCCAGTGATTCTAGCAGACCATTGCGAGCCAAAGCGGCCTTGTTCATCGCCACATTCCCACGACCGCGCCAAGTCTGGGGAGCGGCTAGGAACCCCTCGGCTTCTATCATGCCCTCCACCGCCCCTCGCGAAAAAGCCACTCGCGAAGTTGCCCGTTTCGCCATGGATCTCACCCCGAGATCTCGGAATCCTAGCCGAACTTGAAAGGGAAACCCTGCCTTTCTCGGATCACCGATCAAGCTTCCCTCGATCAAGCCTCCATCGCTCGTCGCCTCGATATTAGGGAGAGCCAGCGCTCCGTCATTTCTCAAATGCACCTCCGACTGGATTCCCAGTGCCCGCACCACGCCCCCGACATCCCCCTGTCTCACCGAAACACGGCCTAACAATCGCCCCAAAGCAGCATCCTCAGTATACTGCTCGAGCGCACCAAGATCGATCTCAGAACCAATCCCCTCCAGAGATACGAGAGCCCGCTTTGCCGTGGGGCTAAGAAGGACTAACGCACCATCTGTGACCCGAAACCGCGCTAATAGAACCTCAAGCCCACGCGATGCCGGGACAGCCGATGCTGCCGGCGGAGCAGAGCTTGCATCCGTCACCTCTTTTGAATCAGCCACAGAGGGATCCACGATGATTGGATCCACCACCGCGAGTTCCGCCGGAGAGTCCATTTCAGGTGGCGCCGTCAAAGCCAGATCCGTCGGCGTCATAGCGATCATCGGCGGGGCCCTTCGAGTCACCCAAGGCAGCGCTACCGAACCATCGTGCCTCTGCAACGTAGTGATCTTAGGACGAACCACGCGGATCTCCGCTAACTGAATCGGCCGATCAATCAGAGACCAAAGTGAGACCTTGGCGACAACAGCCTCGATGTGGGCGAAAGGTTCCTTCGTCAAAGCGGCGACGTCTGGCTGATGTGCCATTTCCAAACGACTGACTTTCAGGCCACGCCAAGGCAAATAACTGATCGATTCGTAGGATACCTTCGTACCAAATCGGACCTGAAATTTATCGACCACTTTGTCGCGGATTCCCGGAGACCTCAGATAGAGATTCGCCCCTAACAATACCAGAAACCCAAGGGCCACGATCAGGATGAACGCGTATAACAAACCTTTGCCCAGAGACTTCACGAATGATGGGAGGTTCGCTGCGCTTCCAGTCGCGCATCATTGGCCGCCCGTTCGTCTAGGAGAGACGCCTTTGTCATCGGCTTGGGCAGCAATCTAAACAGACGCACATAAATCACACCGCCCAAAGCTCCACCAAGATGCGCGAAGTGGCCCATGTTAGATACCATCGGGATGCTCACCGAACTCGCCAAAGAGATCACGCCTAACAAAGCCGATGAGACCATCAACGCCAAACTAAATGCCCACCCATTCACTTTCACGAAGAAGCCCATGACCCAGGCCTCTAAAAGCTCATGCGCATGGATGGAGCCAAAGGCCGTGATTAACCCGAAAGCCGCGCCTGACGCACCTAATAAAGGCGAGTCTTTCGTCACGAGAATCTGGAAGAAACCACCGAGGAGCCCCGAAAAGAAATAGACCGCTAACCAATGTTTCGTCCCCACATCGATGAGCAATTCCTTACCCACTTGATAGATAACGAGCATGTTGAGGCCCAGATGCATGACACGCATCACAGGATCCAGATCGCCTCCATGGAGAAAGAGATGCGTGAATGGCTGCCACCATGCGCCTTGCTTGAGGCCATCCACACTGATCGCGCCCCATTCGATGAATGAAAGCAGCCCATCGTTCGAGAGCGATGCCATGTAGACGAAGACCAGGACGTTCAACCCTACCATGATCGTCACCACGTCGATCCCTGCGCGCGTGACCCAACGCGCACGCCGCACCTTCTCACAAGCAACTTGTGAGGAATCACTTCCAACCTTCACGGCTCAACGAAGCACAGGATCACGTGACCACCAACGCTGCATTCGCTGTCCGATGAAAGAAGCTAGCAGCAGCGGCGCATGTACCCGACACGAGGATCCCCTTTTCAGCTTCCCTCCCCGGTGCCCCCAAACCATCGGGCGTGCGACCCCAGGAAACGGCGGTGGATCTCCAAATCTGCCGCCCTTTCTCAATTCCGCGACTCGGTCAGCGCCATACGGAAGAAGTGATCCCTACCGCAAAGAAGCAAATCGACGTCGCCGTCTAATGCATGGCCGCAGTCCTGCGTCGCCATCTCCCTCCTTGCTCTGTGCGGCCACGATGACGACCTTCTTATTGGCCAAAGTGATCACGGAACCCCGCCAAATCAGGATGCCGAAACGGCGAACGAGGAACCCACTCTTCCAACATTTGCGAGCGTCCAGGCCACCAACTCATAGGGCCCCGAGAAGTTGGAAGAGACTCCAAAAGCGCACTCAGCGTCTGTCGAGAATCTCCTTGGTCCAACCCATAAGCTAGATCGATCAAGCGATCCACGCAGTCAGGCGCACTTCCCATGTCCACTAACTTTGTCAAAAGGGCGCGCAGCTCTTTCACTCGGTCGAGCTCTGCCTTCTCTTCCCCCTCCTGGCCGCAACATTTGACCAGCTCCAAACCGAGTTGCCCCTCTTCGTCTTGGCTCACTCGGATTGCAGAAAGATCAAGCCGCCGAAACAACAGTGCGTCCTCATCCCGCAGTGAGATGAAGGTCTTGACCAGGGCTCTCACCATCGGCGCACCCACTTGCCACGGAAGCGGGCCGACTCGACTCATATAGGACGTCAACGACTTGCTCTCGGTGTAGGGGCGAATTCGGTAAATCATCGAGTCATCAAGCCCGGTCTCCATCACCGGTAAGAGACTTCAAATAGGCATGCCGTTCCAAGGCGTATGCCTGGCCTTCAAAGTATGGACGCCAGCGCCCATTCAGTGATTCATACACTTGGAGGATCGCCCAATCTTCGATTTCCTCATCATAGACCGAACCGAGCGAGCCCTCTGCTCAAACGATGACTCAGTCGGCTGCCCCTGATCGGAAGGAAGGTAGCAATTCTTAAATTGAGGAAACTCTATTACGTCGGTAATCATGTAATTCATGATGAAAATTTTAAATATAGGGCACCTCCGGAAACCTGCTGTGGGAATGGGGCGCAGAGAAAATTCCCGCTGGCGAGGCGATAAACGCTAAGCCATCTGGGGATAGTGGGCGCTTTAGCAACGAAGACAGCGGGGATTTCATCAAGCACTAGCCCGCATGAGGTTTCCGG
>JBLHHN010000079.1:0-20181 GCA_047616785.1 Verrucomicrobiales bacterium | reverse complement strand
TGAATACAAGAAGTTCAAACAATTGACAGGCGAGCTAATAGATCTCAGCATCGAGCTGTCGAAAGGGAAGATGGCCCAACTACGAAATCAGCCAGCCGACTCATGAGAACTTCCCACTCACGAGTTAGCTAAAACGCCGGAATTTATCCCCGGAATGTGAGTTCTATGAGCAACAACAACACGACGATCGGATTCATTGGCATTGGGGTCATGGGCAAGTCCATGGCGGGGCACCTTTTGAAGGCAGGCTATCCTTTGCATGTCTACAATCGCACGCGGTCAAAGACGGATTCACTGGTCGCTGAGGGCGCGGGTTGGGAGGAGTCGCCAGGGGCGGTGGCAGCTGCGTCCGATGTGGTCATCACGATCATCGGATTTCCTCAAGATGTGGAGGCGGTTTATCTTGGTGAGGATGGTATCATCGCCCATGCCAAGCCGGGCGCGGTGCTGGTGGATATGACGACTTCGAGTCCCAAACTCGCGGTGCAGATTGCTGAAGCGGCTCATGCCCGAGGTCTCGAGACTCTGGATGCCCCCGTGTCTGGCGGCGACCTAGGTGCGCGCGAGGCACGTCTTTCCATCATGGTCGGTGGGGATGAATCGGCGTTCACGCGAATGAAGCCAATCTTCGAGATCATGGGAAAGAACATCGTGTATCAAGGACCGGCGGGCAGTGGTCAACACACCAAGATGGCCAATCAAATCGCCATCGCAGCTGGAATGTTAGGGGTGTGTGAAGCCGTGGCGTATGCCGAGGAATCCGGGCTGGATCCCACTCGTGTCTTGGAGAGCATCAGTTCAGGCGCGGCGGGCAGCTGGTCGCTGAGCAACCTCGCGCCACGCATCGTGGATCGGAATTTCGATCCCGGTTTCTTTGTGAAACATTTCATCAAAGACATGACCATCGCGCTGGAAGAAGCCGAGTCGATGGGGCTGACCATGCCAGGCTTGACTGCGGCCAAGGCGCGCTATAAAGAGCTGGCGGCCAAGGACGGCGGCGATCTCGGCACCCATGGCCTTTTCAAGCTGTATCGAGATGTCGACTAGAAACCCGCATTGGGCCACTTGACAGACCTAGACCTCGCCCGTAGAGACACCCTCCCAACACAACTGCAAATAGAGACGACCATGGCTACGATTGACATTATTCTTCGCGACAAGATCACTGGACTGGGTGCTGAAGCTGACGTAGTCAGCGTTCGCCGCGGCTACGCACGCAATTTCCTCATCCCTTCCGGCAAAGCCATGGAGGCGACGAGGACCAACATGACGCAGTTGGAGAATCTCAAGCGAGCCCGTGCTGACCGCGAATCCAAGGAGATGGATTCTGCTCAGAGCATCGCAGCTAAGATCAACAAGATGCGTATCAAATTGACCATTTCTCTTGGTCAAGGAGGCAAAGCTTTCGGTTCCATCACGACTCAAGACTTGGTCAAGGCCATCTCTGAGCGCGCCAAGGGCTTGGTAATCGATCGTCACGCCATCGAGCTGGATAAGCCCATCAAAAGCACCGGCAAATACGAGATTCCGGTGAAGATCCATGCGGAAATCAGCGCGAAACTTCGCGTCGAAGTCATCCCAGAAGAAGCCGAAGCTACGGCTTAAGCTGGATAGACCCCACCGGTCTGTCATGCGCCTTCTTCAAGACTAATTTTAAAAAAAATTAGTCTGCTGATAGACTATATCTGGGCTCCATTAATCTTGCACAATCCGGCGCTCGCATTCATATAGCGCCTATGTTTGGTGAAATTAGAAACTCACTTGGTGAGCGTTTAGAATACGACTATTTGCCTGGAGCAGACGGCGAGACACGGCTCGTTGTTCTGGGTCACGGCGTCACTGGCAACAAAGATCGTCCGATCGTTGCAGGTCTTGCAGAAGCCTTGCAATCAGCAGGCATTGCGAGTTTGAAATTCTCTTTCGCCGGCAACGGTGGCTCTGAAGGCCAATTCACCGATTGCACGGTGAGCAAAGAGATTGGTGATCTAGGCGCAGTGTTAGACGCCATCGATGGTGCGGGCCGTTTAATCGCCTATGGTGGTCACTCCATGGGAGGCGCGGTGGGCGTGTCCCTCGCAGTGACTGATGATCGGATCAAGGTCCTGATTTCGTTAGCGGGCATGGTGGATTGCCACAAGTTTGCGCAGACTGAGTTCGGCGAGGAGACTCCTGACAGTGGCCTCATGTGGGAAGATGAAGAATGCCCTCTATCAAGCACCTACATGAATGATATGAAGGCGATCGGAACCATTGTCGATCTTGGCAGTGAGATTAAGGTGCCCTGGTTGTTGCTGCACGGAACGGAGGACGATGTCGTCTTGATTCAGGACTCCATCGATATTGAAGTGAAAGCTACCTGTCCCCACAAGCTGGTGACGATTGAGGGTGCCGATCATAGTTTTGGCGGCTTCATGCCCCCAATGACTGAGGCTGCTGTGAGTTGGGTTCAAGAACATTTGAAGTAACGCATGGCGAAGTACGACGAAGACAGCATCAGGACACTCGAGTGGAAGGAACATATCCGCTTGAGGCCGGGGATGTACATTGGCAAACTCGGCGACGGGAGTTCTCCCGATGACGGCATCTATGTGCTGCTGAAAGAGGTGCTCGACAATGCGATCGATGAGTATGTCATGGGCCACGGCAAAGTCGTGGAGATCACCTTGAGAGACGGTGAGATGTGGGTCCGCGATTATGGTCGAGGGATTCCGTTAGGAAAACTGATGGATTGTGCTGCCAAGATTAATACTGGCGCCAAGTATGATTCCGAAGCCTTCAAGAAATCCGTTGGATTAAATGGAGTTGGTATCAAGGCGGTCAACGCCCTGTCCGAGTCGTTCAATATTCAAGCCTTCCGAGATGGGAAGACAAGCGATCTCGCATTCTGTCGAGGCGAACTCACCAAGGACTGCAAACGCCCTTACAAGTCGGTCGAACCTGACGGCACGGAATTGGGATTCCGTCCTGATCCGCAGATCTTCCCCAAGTATGTCTATCAGGAAGAATATTTGGAAAAAATGTTTCGGTACTACAGTTACCTGAACACCGGACTCACCCTCAAATTCAATGGCAAGAGTTTCAAATCCAAGAACGGATTGCTCGATCTTTTAAACGAGAACATCAGTGATGAACCACGCTATTCCGTGGCACATTTGTCAGGTGACGACATCGAGATCGCTTTCACCCATGGGCAGCAATACGGCGAAGAGTATTACAGTTTCGTCAACGGACAGCATACAACTCAAGGGGGCACACATTTGGCCGCCTTCCGAGAATCCTTTGCCAAGGTTGTCCGCGATTTCTATAAGAAGAAATACGAGGCGGCTGATATTCGTGGTTCCATTGTCGCGGCGATTAGTATCAAGGTCCAGGAACCCGTCTTTGAATCACAAACCAAGACTAAGCTAGGCTCGACCCACATGGCACCTGATGGAGCCACGGTTAGGACCTACATTGGAAATTTCATTGCTAAAGAACTCGACAATTATCTGCACCAGCATTCCGACGTCGCCGATGCTTTGGAAAAGAAGATCATCCAAGCGGAACTTGAGCGCAAAGAGCTCAAAGGGATCCAGAAGATCGCTCGTGAGCGGGCGCGGAAGGCCAAGATCAACAATAGCAAGCTCCGCGATTGCCGGGTGCATTTCGATACCAATCACAAGCTCGCTGATAAGACGACAGTCTTCATCACGGAGGGAAATTCTGCCAGTGGCACGATTGGAAAAGCGCGCAATGTCGATACGCAAGCCGTCTTCAGTCTAAAGGGAAAGCCGCTCAATTGCTTCGGCCTTTCTAAAAAGGTCGTGTATGAGAATGAAGAATTCAATCTCTTGCAACACGCTTTGAACATTGAGGAAGGTCTTGAGGGGCTTCGTTACAATCGTGTCGTACTCGCTACGGATGCCGATGTCGATGGCATGCACATTCGACTTCTGCTCGTCACTTTCTTTCTCCAGTTCTTCTCGGATCTTATCAAGCAAGGGCACGTCTACATTCTGCAGACACCTTTGTTTCGTGTGAGAAATAAGAAGATCACGCGTTACTGTTACTCGGACCAGGATCGGATTGATGCCTTGAAAGAATGCGGCAAGACCGCCGAGATCACTCGATTCAAGGGATTGGGCGAGATTGATGGCAAAGAAATGAGTGACTTCATCGGATCCAATATCCGACTGGAGCCCGTGATCATCGAAGCCGGTTCATCGATCATTGATATGCTGACGTTCTACATGGGGAAGAACACAGCGGACCGTCAGAAATACATCATTGATAACCTACGCGTCGAAGAAAGCCTGGATCTCGACGAGGAAGAAGTGGAGGAGGCCGTTTAAATGTCAGGACTTAAAACATCCCTCACCCATATCGATGACATGTATGGGAATTGGTTCTTGGATTACGCTTCCTATGTGATCCTGGAGCGCGCGGTGCCTCATATTCACGATGGGCTCAAGCCGGTGCAACGTCGCATTCTCCACGTCCTCAAGATGATGGACGATGGTCGACTCCATAAAGTTGCCAACGTCGCTGGCCGGGCCACCGCATTTCACCCTCACGGCAACGTCGCGATTGAAGACGCCTTGATTCAGTTAGGCCAGAAGGGGCTTCTCATCGATACGCAGGGAAACTGGGGCGACCCGCTCACGGGCGACCCAGCCGCAGCCGCTCGTTACATTGAGTGTAAGCTTTCTGCCTTTGCCCTCGAAGTCGGGTTCAGCCCGAAGATTACCGAATGGCAAGCGTCCTATGATGGTCGAAACAAAGAACCGGTGACGTTGCCGATGAAGTTTCCTCTCGTCCTTGCCCAAGGAATTGAAGGCATCGCAGTGGGTTTGGCTTGTAAGATTCTCTCACACAACTTTAACGAGTTACTCGATGCTTGCATCGATGCGCTGCGAGGAAACAAGATCGATATGGTTCCAGATTTCTTTTCTGGGGGCTTGATGGATGCCAGCGAATACAACGAAGGCCTCCGTGGTGGCCGTGTTCGCGTCCGCGCTCGTATCGAAAAGCAGAAGAGGAATCTGCTAGTGATCAAAGAGATCCCTTATGGCACGACAACCGTCGGGCTCAAAGCGAGTATCTTGGCGGCCAATGAGAAGGGAAAGATCAAGATCGTCAAGGTCGACGACCTGACCGCTGAGAATGTCGAAATTCAAGTGACCTTGCCTCCGGGCACAGACACCGATCAAGCGATCAAAGGCCTCTACGCCTTCTCTGATTGCGAAGTCTCTATCTCTCCCAACGCTTGCGTCATCGAAGACAACAAGCCTCGATTTGTTTCTGTCAATGAACTGATCAAAGCGTCTGCGTTCAACACGAAAGAGCTGTTGCGCCAGGAACTGGAGATTCAGTTGGCTGAGTTGGAAGAGAAATGGCATTTCTCCTCTCTTGAAAAGATCTTCATTGAGAATCGCATTTATCGTCAAATTGAAGAATGCGAAACTTGGGAATCCGTTATCGAAACAATCGATAACGGACTCAAACCTTACACTAAGAAGTTACGCCGCACTGTCACACGAGACGACATCATCCGACTGACAGAAATCAAGATCAAGCGGATCTCCAAGTACAATAAGTTCAAGGCCGATGAACAACTCGATGCCCTGGAAAAAGAGATCGCCGAATTGAAAGCGCATCTTGGGCAATTGACGCGCTACACGGTTGCTTGGTATAAGAATCTTAAGAAGAAATATGGCAAAGGCCGCGAGCGCCGGACCGTGATTACTTCCTTTGAGCGCGTGCAAGCGTCGAAAGTCGTCATTGCCAACGAGAAGCTTTATATCAATAAAGCAGATGGCTTTGTCGGCATCAGCCTGAAGAAAGACGATGAGATTGGGCCGTGTTCAACGATGGACGACTTCATCGTGTTTCGCTTGGACGGCTCCATGACCGTTTCCAAAGTCGCCGAGAAAGTCTTTGTCGGAAAGAATCCAGCTTATGTCGCGGTGCATCGTAAAGATGACCCGGTCTTCTACACGATGATTTATCGCGATGGACGCGGTGGTGCGTGTTACGCCAAGAAATTCAGCGTCGCCGGAGTCACACGCGATAAGGTTTATGATCTGACGCGAGGCAAGGCCAGTAGCCGAGTTCTTTGGTTTGCCGTGCATAAGAAGGAAGAAGATACGAACTTCGTCGTGCGCGTTCATTTCAAAACCGAAGGTCTTCGACTGAGGAATTTGCATGTCGATTTCAACTTTGCGGATTTGGAAGTCAAAGACCGCGGAGTGGTCGGCCTGCAAGTGTCCAAGACTCCTGTGGCTCGTATCGCGAAGCCCCAGAAGACATAAGGGCATGGGATCGTTTCCTGCGATCCTGATCGCTACGTTGCCGGTATTTCTCATCATCGGCATTGGCGCGATGTTTCGCGGCAAAGGATGGCTGCCTGATACTGCAGATGGGCCGTTGATGTGTCTTGCGATCAATGTGTTCTATCCCTGCCTGATCGCTCACCATGTGATTGGAAATCCAGCACTTGAGAGCGTGAAAACGCTCGCGTGGTCAGCGGGCTCTGGGTTTGGACTGTTGTTAGTTGCCTTTGCCTTAGGCCTACTCCTGGCACGCCTTTTAGGGTTACGCAGCGGAGCCGGCTTGAGAACGTTTGCCGTGAGCGCCGGGATCCAGAACTACGGGTTCCTTCCTATCCCTATCATCGCAGCCTTGTTCTCCGGGGATGAAGCCAATCGAATGTTAGGGGTGTTGTTCTTGCACAATCTTGGATTGGAGATTGCGTTCTGGACAGTCGGCGTGTCGCTGCTCAGAGGGGCCGACCACAGGTCATGGAAGCATCTTTTGAACATGCCCATCTTTACAATCATCATTTCTGCTAGCATCACTTTGCTCGGTTGGTCAGCGGTCGTGCCCAAAGCATTCTTGGAGACGATTGCCATGCTTGGCGAAGCCGCCATTCCGATCAGCCTCGTCTTGGTGGGAGCCAGTCTTTGGACGGTGAATGGCGAAACCCAGTGGCGCGGTTCGTGGCGCATTCCCATTGGAGCATGCGTCTTGAGGTTCCTGATGTTGCCCGGCGTCTTCCTTGCAGCCGCGGTGTTCCTTCCCGTCAGCATGGAACTCAAGCGCAATCTCGTCATCCAGGGAGCCATGCCTGCCGGAGCCTTTGTGGTCGTGCTTGCTCGTCACTATGGCGGCCATCCAGCGACCGCAGGCCAGATTGTCATCGCCACATCGCTAGTAGGACTGCTTGCCATCCCCACCCTCCTCGCCATTGGGCTGCGATTTGTCACATGATCCCTGACAAGAAAAGATTGTCAGGGAAAGCGAACTCCCTCATAAGGAGAACATAAGCATCCTCATGCCTGAAGCTTCCCAAACCAAACGCCAAATCTTTGTCGCCCGCCTCAGCAGCACGCTCGTGCTGTGGGCGCTCGTCACCGCGGGTGTCGTCCTCAAGCTCCCCTGGCTCTTCTTCCTTCTCATTGGCGGTCTGGGCTTCTTGGCCTTGATTGAGTGCTTGAAGATGTTCGGCGTTCCCGATGATCGCCGCTATCAGTTTTGGACGATCCTCGTGAGCTTGTCCTATCTCGGCACCACGTTTCACTACTGTCAGACGCACGAAGCCCCAGTGCGTGCGCAGTTCGCCCATCTCGACATCTTCTTTCTCGCCCTCCATCTCCTTGGAGCGTTCACTCTGACACTCACACGTGCCTTGGACGGTGAGCAGACCTTGAAACGTCTGGTTGGCAGTTTCTTCAGCTTCTTCTATGTCATCGTTCTCTTTAATTTCCTGACCCGGGTTCTCTACCTTCCTGCAGAGAATGGCGTCTACTACACGGTCTACCTTGTCACGGTGACCAAGTTCACAGACATGGGAGCCTACGTCATTGGGTCTTTGTGTGGTAAACATAAGATGATTCCTCACATCAGTCCTGGAAAGACGTGGGAAGGCTTTGGTGGGGCCATCCTAGGAGCATACCTGGCAAGTGCCCTGATCTACTTCCCTTTCCAAGCGAAACTGACTCTCTTCAACGCCACTCACATTCTCATTCTTCCTATCGTCATCGCCCTGGCGACGATCGTCGGTGATCTCGCCGAGTCTGTGCTCAAGCGCTGTCTCAAGGTGAAAGATTCGGGACACATGCTCCCTGGAATTGGCGGTGCGCTTGACTTGATCGATAGCCTCTGTTTCACCGCACCGATCCTCTATCTCTACATGGCCCACGTCATCAGTCTAGCAAACTAACCTTATGAGCATTGCCAAGAAGGTTGTTCTACTAGGCTCCACGGGTTCCATCGGGACCAGCGCTCTCAAGGTCGCTCGCGATATCCCAGAGCGTATGGAGATCGTCGGACTCGCCGCCAATCGCAGCGTTGGCCCACTCGTCGATCAAGTCCGTGCCACCGGGGTGAATCATATCGCCCTCTGGTCCGAAGAAGCCGCTGAAGAAGCCTCTTCACTGCTTGGCTCCAATGTGAGTGTCATGGCGGGTGAAGAGGGCCTTGTCGAACTCGCCTGCCTCCCTGAGGCGGACATGGTCATCATCGCCATCATCGGCACCGCGGGCCTACGCCCTGCTCTGGCTGCCATAGAAGCTGGCAAAGACATCGCCATCGCCAGCAAAGAAATCCTCGTCATGGCCGGTGAAGCGGTGATGAAAGCCGCCGAGAAGCATGGCGTCAATGTCTTGCCCATCGATAGCGAACACAATGCGATCTATCAATGTCTCGAAGCGAACCGTGATCGCAGTGAAGTCAGTCGGCTCATTCTCACCGCGTCTGGCGGGCCTTTCCGAACGCTCCCTGCAAATCAGTTAGGCGACGTCACTTTAGAACAAGCCCTCAAGCATCCCACCTGGGAGATGGGAGCCAAGATCACCATCGATTCCGCCACCCTCTTCAACAAGGGATTGGAAATGATCGAAGCCCGCTGGCTCTTCCAGCTACCCATGACGCAAGTGGACGTCATCGTGCATCCTCAGAGTATCGTTCACTCCATGGTGGAGTTCATTGATGGCTCGATCCTTGCACAACTGAGCCACTCGGACATGTGCTTTCCCATTCAATACGCAGTCACCTGGCCCGACCGCGTCGCCAATTCTTTAGAACCCTTAGACTTTGCCAAACTGAAGCAACTCGACTTCGAAACTCCGCGAGTGGATGACTTCCCTGCCCTTCGGCTTGCCCGCGAGGCGGGTGAAAGAGGCGGAACGCTGCCCGCCGTCCTCAATGCCGCCAACGAGGTCGCCGTGCAGGCATTCCGTGATCGAAAACTTTCGTTCCCCGGCATCTGGAAGACGGTCGAAGCCACGATGACGGCGCATTCGAATGTTTCCGATCCGTCGCTTGAACATATCATCGAAGCCGATACCTGGGCGCGAAGCGAAGCCTCCACGCTTCTTTGACATCACGCTAGGATCCCATCGATCGGATAGGCCGGGACGACGCCGGTTAATTTCTGATCGAGCCCTCCATAGTTGAATGTGAGAGCTTCGTTGTCGAGCCCCATGAGATGGAGGATGGTGGCATGAAGATCGCGGACATGGTGTTTGTCCGCGACGGCTTCGTGGCCGAGTTCGTCCGTCTCGCCATACATGACGCCGGGTTTGATGCCTGCTCCGGCGAACCAGTAGGTGAAGCCCTTGGGATTGTGATCGCGGCCGCCCGCTTCACCTTGCCAGACGGGTTGGCGCCCAAACTCGCCTCCCCAAACGACCAACGTTTCGTCTAACATTCCGCGCTGATCCAAGTCAGCTAACAGACCGGCGATGGGCCGATCCACTTCGGGGCAATGGATCTTGAGATTCTCTTCGACGCCATTGTGGGCGTCCCAGTTCTGCTGTTGATGTCCCCCGCCCGAGTATAGTTGTACGAAACGCACACCGCGCTCGACCAAACGTCTGGCGATGAGGCACTGCCGACCGAAATGGGCCGGTTCAAGGGCCAAGGAATGCTCCGGTTTCGCTTCATAGAGACCATAAGACTCTTTGATCGATTCGGATTCGTTCGTGAAATCAAGCGCTTCCGGCGCGGAAGTCTGTAACTGATAGGCAAGATCATAACTCGCAATGCGAGCGCTAAGTGCGGAGTAATGCTCGCGACCCTGGAGGTGCAATTGATTGAACGCATTGACAGCGCGGATCTTGTCCCCCTGCATGGAATGATTGATGAGGGATTTGGGCTTCAGATTGAGAATAGGACTTCCGCTAGAACGAAGAACCGTGCCCTGATAAGCTGCAGGCATGTATCCACTGGTCCAATTGGCAGCGCCGGGAATGGGGCCACCGCGAGGATCGAGCATGACAACAAAGCCAGGAAGATTCGGATTGGGAGAACCAAGGCCGTGTGCGATCCATGCACCAAGTGAAGGGTGACCTTGCAAGGTGCGCCCAGAGTTCATCTGAAGATTGGCCGAGCCATGGGCAAAGGAGTCCATGTAAAGTGAACGCACGACGGCAAGCTTGTCCATGTGCTTCGAAATATGCGGGAATGCATCGGAACACCAAGACCCTGATTGTCCATGCTGGCGGAAGACACGTTGAGAGCCTAACAAACGCGACGATTTGATTTCCCGACGACGGATTTCCATGTCCACCGTCTTATTATGATACTTCTGTAGCACTGGTTTGTAGTCGAAGAGATCCATCTGCGACGGTCCACCGTACATGTAGAGGAAGATGCAAGCCTTGGCTTTGACGGGGAAATGGTTAGGCCGTGCTTGCAACGGATTCTGGATGCCATTACTGGCAAAGACCTTATTCCCCATGAACACACCCGACATGGCTAGGCCCCCCATGCTCGTGCCAAACTGCTGGAGAAAGCGCCGGCGGCTGTGCGGTGATAATTGGTCGTAAACTGATTTAGTCGACATGGACAAATTCGTTGAGATTGAACAGCATGGCGCAGAATTCCTGCAAGGCACGTCGGTCCGCGAGACTCTCTGGGGAAGGCTCCCTAGAGTGAACACCATCAGCATCCACCCAATGCGTCTTCCCATCAGCATCAGTGAGCCGTAAGTCATCGATCAAGACCACGTCCCCCCATGCGCGAACCCCCAACTGGGCGAATTCCAATGGGATCGGAAATTCAATTCCATCAAAGCGAATACCCTTGTTCTTGATCTCGAAAGCATGCCATGCGGCGTTCTGGGACCAAGCGATCTTATGAATTACCGCCCCTTGAATGTCTCTAACGAGAAGCGAATCGCTCTGACGGTCGATGACCAGTTCGTGCTTCCCCCAGAGAAGACCCGCCGTTTCAATGTTAGCCCCTAAACTTAGTCTTCCTGAGACCGCCGATGCTTCGTGATTGAGTAAAGCAAAGGGCCCATTCAACCGTTCCACGACCACGATCCCTTCATAACCGCTACCCCAGACGCCTTTGTCATACTGCCAGGATGGTCGAGGACCGAGAAGGAATCGCTCTGCTGGCAGGAGATCGCAGAAGGCTTTCTCAAGCGACTGAGGCACTTCGGGAGTGAATCGCAGTTGCCTGGCGAGTGGTATTTGCGCCGCGCGCTGTTCCTGAAGAAAGGTCGCACCCATCTGGAACTCTGCAGGAATGGGATCTCGACTGAGCCCCTCACGAAACACCTTTCGTATCGTTTCCGATTCATCTCCACTAGTGAGGCGAAGCACGCGTTGCGTCAAAGCTTGGGCTTGGTCACTGACAAATGCGCTATTGAGCAATGTGAGAGCCTGAGTTGGCACCGTGGTCGTCGCACGCACGCCGACGGAACCTTCAGTATTTGAATAGTCGAAGGCTTCGAGAAATGGTACCATCATGGTGCGCTTCACAAACGCATACACGGAGCGCCGACTTTCCTGATCGTCTGCAGAAGTCCCCCACCCTCGCCCTGGCCTCGAACCACCAGCAAGTACTTCTCCTGCAAATGTGGGGAAGAATCCTCTCCCCTCCATCTCGAAATTCACTCGGCCGCTAGCCATGAGAAGCCGATCTCTCACGGCCTCGGCTTCCAATCGACGCATGTTCTGTCGCCACACCCATTGATTGCCAGGATCGCTGGATTGGCTTTCAGCGATGGTTTCCGAAGATCTCTGATAGGCTTCACTGGTGAGAATGAGTCGATGCAGGCGCTTGACCGACCAGCCATTCCTGACGAAGTCCTCAGCAAGCCAGTCTAACAAGTCACGATGCGTTGGAGGAACCCCGCTTTTCCCAAAGTCATTCGCTGTGGCGACGAATCCCTGACCAAAGTGATGTTTCCAAATACGATTCACCATCACGCGCGCGGTGAGTGGATGACTTGGTGAGGTCATCCAGCGAGCTAAGGCCGTGCGGCGGCCGGTGCTTCTCTTGGATTCAGGGACCGTGATTGGGATGAGATCTTGTTTAAAAACAGCTGGTATTGCTGGGAAGACTTCTTTGCCGGGGCTTCCAGCGTCTCCTCGAATCATCACCTTTGTAGGCGGCGGTTCGGCACCTAATTCGCGTAGAGTGAGAGCCACGGATCCGTCAAATGGCGCCCGTTCCTTCATGGCCTTGAGTTCTCGCTCCAACCGTTCCCTTTCTTTGCCGGAAGATTCATCGCGGACTTTCTGCTTCGCTCGCCATTTCTCGCGCCAGCGATGCAATGCTTCACTTTCGACGAGAGGCGTGTAAGTGGCAGAGTCTGGGCCGTAACTTGGCGGCGCGTAGGGGTGCGCATTGCGAAAGAAGGCCACCATGGAATAGTAATCTTCTTGGGATACCGGATCGAACATGTGATGATGACAGCGTGCGCATCCCATGGTCAACCCCATGAACGTTTCACTCGTCACGCGAACCATGTCATCCAGCTCATCCATCTCCGCTTGCCGTTTGTCGTCTGGTTCGTCATCCCAAACTCCCAGACGATAAAAGCCTGTGGCAATAAGACTGTCATGATCACCATCAGGCAGCTCATCACCGGCGATTTGCTCTTGAAGGAAACGATCATACGGTTTGTCTTGATTGAACGCACGGATCACATAGTCGCGAAACCTCCAGGCATAGGGTTTCTCGTCGTCTCGTTCGTAGCCATTGGTTTGTGCAAATCGCACCACGTCTAGCCAATGTCGCCCCCAGCGTTCGCCATATCGCGGGCTCGCTAACAGATCATCCGCGACCTGCTCGTAGGCTTCGGGAGACTCATCCCTAGCAAAGCGTTCCACGTCATTATAAGATGGCGGCAGACCCACCAAATCGAAATAAAGTCTTTTGATCAACGTCACTCTAGATGCTCTAGGCGTCACTCGGAGCCCCTTTTGCTTCAGACGATGATCGATAAAGCGATCAATCGGATGGGTGGCATCCCCCGGAGGCATGGCAGGCCGAATGACCGGCTGGAAAGCCCAGAATTCGGCGTCCTTCTTCGTCAGTTGAAAAACCTTTGGATCACGCAAGACCGCCGTTTCCTCACCAATCAGCCCACTGCTCGAAAAGAGGACGAGGGAAAGGAGGATCGTCTCTAACTTAGCGGCGTACACGCCCAGTTCTTACCATTCGAGAACGTCTAGATCAAGCAAGCGGACTAAAGATCCATCGCTGCGTGCGCCAGCTGATTCCAGTAGGTCACGCGACCTTCGCGGTGTTTGACGAAGCGGAGTTCGCCATCGTGTGAAATGACCAGTCCAGTGATACTGGTGACGGCATTGCATAAGCGGTAGACAGAGCGATGCCGCATACCTTGACTTTCCGTGGCCTCAAGCTTCACTTTCTCTCCTTCTGCATCGAGCGCGCGTGCGACGCGTTTGACATCGGAGAGTTCGGTAATCTCTGCGCCAAACCCTAGCACTTCGAAATTACGGCTGACGATGACAGCACCATCAATGGCGGTGAGACTAGCAATGAGATAAGCAAGCTCCGACAGCGCTTCATCCAGATCTTGTAACTGACCTTTCTTAGCGGCCACCACATACTCGGACCACCCAACTGGTTGTTCGCTACCGATGTGCAAACCCGCTAGACCATTGAGGATCTGAACGACGAGGGTTATGAAGCGGCGTCTCGGTGCCACCGCTGTGAAGCGGTACTTGAAATTGAAGAATTTGTTATCGAGCGAGAATTCTTCCGCACGATCATTGGGCACAAACAGGATGCTGCTGCCGTTCGACGTGTCGCGCATGGCACGAATGAGCCGTTTCATGAACCCTCGAAAGAGATCATTGGCGAAGTCATCATGCATTGTTGCCCATGAGGTGGCCTTGGCAGAATCGCGTGCGCTGAGATGCAATTGCATGACTTCCGTCCGCATCTCTGCGAAGAGCCGCGTCAACCAATCAGAATCCAGAACGTCGGCGCTCGGCTTCGACAGTCGACCACCCTGCAAGGTCGCCACGATCTCCGAGCCGCGAGACATCGTGAGCTCACTTGGACCGGAAACTTGGAGGACAGGGACTTGCGGCAGATCTGGCGGATCCTTGGCGCCTCCGTTGTTGGCCTCAGTCCAGAGAATTCCTGAATGGACGATTCCCCAGATTTCCCATCGCTGATCCGCATTCAAATGCACGCCAATCAGTGCTCGATGATAGTCGGTCGCCGGGGAGAGACGTCGCAGTTCATTGCTATTGAAGCGGCGTGGTTTGACGAAGATCAAGCGATGCAGCCCACGGGGCGGTCCTTCGGATGCAGGCAAGCTATCAGGGTCACAAAGGAGAAGTCGAAACCGAATTGGACGAGTTTCTTCACGAAGCAAACTCGAATGATAACATGTGGAGAGCAAAGTCTCCACATGCTTAAGCGCGGGCAAGGTTCGAGACTTGCCCCACTCGCGCTTGACGTATACAGCCAAGTCTCTAGGGAAAGCGTCACGCATCGTATTCCCCCCCCCTACCACTGTTCGCCTGGGCGTGCGAGAGATTTCTTAGATTGCCTAACTAAATCAATCCCAAAGGAAATGCACCACCCGGATTCTCTTTGCTCGATCATTGGCTTCTTCAGATCGATCACCTTTGGCATCGGCGAGCTGATCAGCCAGTCGCGCCGCCGCTTCCCAGCGTTCGCGTTCCTCTAGCAGGGACACGGCTTCAAAACCCGCCCGATAGAACCAATAAGGGTCGGGCGGGTGATTCCCGTCCTTCACTGCCGCCGCACGTTCCTGAAACTGGCGAATGACCTGATTGAATGCCGTGAGAGCTTCCTCAAAAGCATTCATCCGTTGATGGACCATGCCCTTGCGATACTGAGCTTGGTCATGCCAGAAATCGGTCACTGCCTCATGGGCAAGAATCTGATCGAAGACTGCAATCGCCTCGGCGCCTCGCTTGGCATCGTCTTCGACGATCAGAGTGAGACTTTCGCCTCTGCAGGTAAGCGCCCGGAAAAGTAAGTCAGAGGACTGCGCGCCTTCGATGACTTTATCCCATTGAAAGCCCGCGTCGATGCGGTTGCCCTGCTGGCACAAGGTGAGCGCTTGCTGATGCCGAGCGATGAGCTGCTGATCGCCTTTCGTCAGGTCGATCAATTCGCTCCATTCTTTAACCGCTTTGTCATGTTCGCCCAATCGTTGCAACGCGTAGGCTTTGAGAAATCGCGCCTGCACCGCTACCGAAGAATCATCAGACGATCCTCGTAGCAGATCCAATTCCGCGGCAGCATTCGCGAAACGGTCACTAGCATAATAAACCTCAGCTCGCCGCAACCGCACACTGCCGATGAGGCTTGATTGCGGGTGTCGTTTGAAAAAACTCTCGCCTAAGCGAAGCACTTTCTCTTCCTCCTCGGCCAGAGATGCCTGCCAAATCTCAAGATAGTCGGCACGCTCGGCATACGCCTCGCCGCCTTTGCTCACCTTCACCGCCGTGACGATCTCCAAAGCCAAGGTCAGTTTCGGCGGCACCACACTGAGGGCGAGTTCAGCTCTGGCCAATTGCGCTTCAGGCAAGCGTTCATGCTCCGGATAGGCGATGGCGAATTCTGCTAGACTTCGAAGCGCCTCAGTCTGCCGCTCCGGGTCTTTGGCCAGGACGAGGGCCTGCAGAAAAGCAGCTTCTCCTTTGAGGCGTTCTTTCGCAGCGCCATCAGCGACGTTCTCAAGGATAACCACGCACTTCTGAAAAGCGGCTTCTTGGCTGGGATAGCTTGCCGTGGCAGCACCATTAAACACAGCAGCCAATGTCGTCGCAGGGTCTGCTGTTTCTGGCACTTCGGAGAAGGCCTGCTGAGCCTTCTCTGCATCTCCGAGTTCGACGAACGCTAGTCCGCGGAGGAAGCGCAGCTGATAACCACAGCGCTCATCGCTCAATGACTTGAGCAAATCCTCAGTGATCATGCTGAGGCATCCGGTCGCATTGTTGGCAGCCAGGTACCCGCGAGCACGCAAGACGGCAGCTTGATCATGAAGTGGATGCGTTGGATCCAGTTTCTCCAATCTATTGATAGAGTTTAACCATTTCCCCTGCCGGGCTTCGGCTTGGGCGATCTGAAAAAGCACGTGACCTTGAACGAGTGGCGTCTGATCTTTGGACCAGCCTAACCAGTCAGCGCGAGCGTCAGGGGCATCGAATCCCCCACCCTTAGCGAGCAAGGCAAAGACTCTGGCCTGATGGGGAGATTCCTTGAAATTCGTGAGATAGTTGCGCATCAGATCCTCCGCACTTTCCTGTTGCTGCACGGCAAGTCGAGCTTCTGCTAGATCGAAATAGATCTGCTCAATCCAGGCTTGAGGGAGCCCTTCTGGATTCAAGCGCATGCGTTCTAGGCGATTGATAGCGTCCGTCCAAACTTCGGTTTCCACGGCGAAACGGGCTTTGAGGAAATCCACTTTTGCGCTGTCAGCGCGTGTCCATTTGCCTAGCAAACGACTAACATCTGCAAATCGATGATCCTCCAAGTATAGCGAGGCCAAGCTGAGACTGGCTTCCAACGCGAGTGGCTGCTCCGGATGAGCTTCAAGGAACGTTTCAAGTGCCGCCATTCCTTCACGGCGTTTTCCCAAACCCAACCATGTATGGGCCCGCCAGAAATCGACTTCCATGCTCGATTTCAACCCGTCGGCTTCAAGGCAACGCAGAGCATCTTCCCAATGCCCTAACCGAACAGCGATCTCGAGCAATCGCGGCATGATCTCTTGATCATGACCATCTCCAAGAAGCTCCGTGTAGGCCTTCTCGGCAAGGCCGAGCAAGCCAGAAAGATAGGCATGATCGGCATCCGCCCACGAAGAAGCCCCATGCGCCGAAGAAAGGCACATGGGGCTTATGAATATAGTGAGGGCGCTCAGAATGCCCGATGAGAGTATTCCAAGAGAGCGACGGAACTTTCCGTCAACACCCATCTTAAACTTGCGACATCTCAAGGAAACCTTCCAGCTTCCGAATACGAGTGGGATGACGCATCTTGCGGAGTGCCTTCGCCTCAATCTGGCGGATGCGCTCACGCGTGACTTGAAACTGCTTGCCCACCTCTTCCAAGGTCCGGCTGTAGCCATCAACGAGCCCAAAGCGTTGCTCTAACACAGCGCGCTCGCGTTCCGTTAGAGTGTCGAGGACATCCTTGATCTTGTCACGAAGCAAAGAGAATCCAGTCATCTCCATGGGATTGTCTGCCGCTTTGTCTTCGATGAAATCACCAAAGCTGGTGTCATCACTGTCACCAACAGGAGCTTGAAGCGAAATCGGCTGTTGGGCCATGCGCAACACTGCACTCACCCGCTCGACAGGAAGATGAATCTCTTCTGCAATCTCGTCAGGACTCGGCTCGCGGCCATACTCTTGGACCAATTGCTTCTGCACGCGCATCAGCTTGTTGATGGTCTCAATCATATGCACTGGAATACGGATGGTCCGTGCTTGATCCGCAATAGAGCGAGTGATCGCCTGACGGATCCACCAAGTGGCATAGGTAGAGAACTTGTAGCCTCGACGATACTCGAATTTCTCGACGGCTTTCATGAGGCCCATGTTACCCTCTTGAATGAGGTCGAGGAAAGAGAGACCTCGGTTCGTGTATTTCTTAGCAATAGAAATCACCAGACGTAGGTTGGCTTCGACCATCTCGGTCTTCGCTTGCAGAGCTTCCTGCAACCAGTGCGTCAACTGCTCGTAATTTTCGCCGAACTCTGATGCCTGCTGCCAGAGCATCTCAGCCTGCGCTTTGATCTCAGCTTTGACTGGTGCGGTCTTGGGCCGTCTCAGCAACGTCGCAAGACTTTCATTATGCACGTCTATCACAGAAACAAACTCTTCAATGATCTTGTGCTTGAAGTAGAAGCGATTGTAGGTCCGCGCCAAGGTGGTCGTTGCCTTCTTCAGATCTTCAACCAACGCAGCGGGAATCTTCTTATCATTCGCAAGGAAACCCAGCCGCCGAGTTTGCAACGCCTGCATCTCAGCTGTCTGCTCTTGCAGACGGTCACAGTGTCGAGGAAGCGATTTCAGATAGCGTTCGCGACTTTCGATTTTTTTATCGATGATGACTTTGTCAAACCTCTCAGAACCTTCAAGAAGCTTGTTAGCCAGATCAAGAAAGACTTGGCTCGTGACACCGAATCCAAAGAGGTACTTCTGCACCCAACCTTCGGCCTTTTCAATTCGCTTGGAAATCTCCACCTCTTGCTCCCTTGTTAAGAGCGGGACTTGACCCATCTGCTTGAGATACATCCTTACAGGATCATCAAGAGAGTCATACTTTCCAGCCTCTGCCTTAGAGACAACTTCTCGTTCTTTCGCGATTTCCTTCACATGATCAACTTCGGAAGCATCGATAACATCGAACTCCATGCTCTGGAGACGCTCTAGAATTTCTTCTAGACCTTCTGGAGCGATCAAAGAAGCCGGAAGGGCATCATTAACATCGTCATAAGTAAGGTGGCCTTGCTCCTTCGCGAGCTTAATGAGGTCTCTTACTTTCTCCTGAATGATTGGAGAATCCACTGCATTGCCACCCTTAGGAGGTGCCAAGGCTGCTGTGGGTGCCTTGGGCTTCTGCTTGCCGTTTCCGACAGATCGAACGCGACTTCGTCTTCGTGAGGGTTTGAGTTTAGTTATAGTGCAAGATGGAGAACTGCTGGTCGTCGTCTTCCTACTATGTAGTGCCATATGATAGGGTGAGGTTAGGGACGCCTTCACTCGGGTGGGGATCTTTATGAAAGCGAGTTAACATCGGGGCCGTCCTCTGGACGGTCAAGCATTTCTTTCAAACGCTTTAGCTCCACTAACAGTTCAATAATCACATTAGGATCTGTAACTCTTTTCTTTAACCGGCCTTCCACCTCATGGTATCGACGCCTAACCACACCTAGTGTGAGCTTTCTCCATGAATCCTTAGCCGCTTGAAAGTGATCGCCTGCCGGAGGTTTCATAGTGAGTTGAGCTAGTCCATTTTCAACAGAAGCGTCCAACGTTGACAGAAAAGTACCAACACTGCTCGGTTCGGTCGGATCGTACGAACCATTGGCTAACTTTGCCAAGAGATCACCATCTGGAATATACTGAGGGTCCTTGTAATTCGAGATCTGCTCTGCAAGCCAAGTCTTGGCTTTGATTTCTATCAAAACCATTTGGCACAGCAATTTTGAAGAAGGATCTTGGAACTCGATGACGTTCGGGACTGCTTCTTTTCCATCATCACTCCATCGAGACTCGCTTTTCTGCTGTCTCTGATGCCGTTTCTTTGCCGCAAAGACCGTGCGCCGAAATTCTTCGTGCGAGATGCCAAGACGAGAAGCCACCCCATTGATGATGGTATCTTGCATGAGCTTGTCCCGGATCAGTGCAATGTTGTCTGCAAGTTCCCGCGCGAGTTCATGCTGTTCTTTCGGCGAATTGAGGTCAGCGCTTCGGGATCGATGCGCGATATGGAAATCTAGAAAGTCAGATGCCTGATCGATGAGCTTTTGAAATGCAGGGCCTCCAAATTTCTGAATGTAGGAATCAGGATCTTCTCCATCGGGCATCTCAACGGCACGCACGAAGATATCCGACTCTGCGAGCGATTTGAAGGTTCGTTGGGCTGCTTTGAAACCAGCGGCATCCGCATCGAAGCAAACAATAACTTCTTGAGTGAGACGTTTGAGCATGCGGGCATGCTCATTGGTGAACGCTGTGCCTAACGGAGCCACCAAGGTTTCGATCCCGTGAGAAAACGCGGTGATGAGATCGATCTGACCTTCACAGATGACAGCCCGGCCGGCTTTGAGGATCGGGCGCTTGCTTCGATGAAGACCGAAGAGCGTCTTGCTCTTGCTAAAAAGGGCCGTTTCCGGAGAGTTCAGGTACTTCGCGACATTGGCTTCGGGATCTAGAGTAC
>JBLHHN010000078.1:0-20264 GCA_047616785.1 Verrucomicrobiales bacterium | reverse complement strand
CTGCCATGCCTAAGAAAACTCATCCGAAGAATCCCCACGGCAAGGAATGAAACTCACCACGGAACAGAACGAAACTCACACGTCACCCATTAGCTATATCTCCACGGTCATAAACGCCTCGGAACAGCACTGGGAGTGACCTTTTCCATTCAGTTGGAGCATTGCCACGCACTCAGTTCTTTCGGCCCTCCGTCAGGTTGGCTGGATGGTTTCGCCTACCTCTGGAGGGTGACAGGGCCCAGTAGGCAGTTTCAGGCTCGAAAACAAGCGGCCTTGCGGTTTCACTACCGAATCTCAGTCTAGCGAAACCGCTGCCTCAACTTTGGTGCAGGTCTGGACGATGGTTTTCGGAGAGATGCTGTGCCGAGTCGGAGCCCATAACCCCTTGATCATCAGTAACGAAGACGACTCTGACTGATCCTGATTTCTTCGGGATTCGCTGATTCAGGCCCAGCCAATCTGACGGAGAGCCGTTCTTTCTGGCTATCTTTTTTTGGATTATTGCTAGTGACGGTTGGCGGATCACTGGCATTTCTAGATATGCTCAATTGAGGAACGGGGCTTTTCCTTGGGCTCTTGGCCGTTGCGGCCTTTGGTTTCAAGGCTCTGAGTGCGCGCAGCGAGTGAGACGATTGCCTTGCTTGAATATTCCCATAGAGATAGGAAGACTGGGGACGTCCGATGTCTCTGCCGCCTGCCGAACTTTCTTACGCCCAGCTACAAGCTCGCTGGCAATCCATTCTGAATGGCCCATTCAGTCAGCTCGAATTCTTTGAGTTTCTGATCGCGATTCATCGTGAACTTCCTGCGGACAGTCTGTTGCGAGTCATTGGCCATTTGATGGCGAGTGAGGACATGGATACTAACATTCCAATTCAGCCGTTGGTTCTAGACAGGGTCACGAATTGGCCGATGACGGTGCGTCTGGATGGGATCATGCCCATGAACGTGCCATTCTCCAGTGACATTGCTCTCGTGCCAACCTGGTTCTTCAATCAGATGGACACGTTAGGATTCGATTTGCCGGAACGTGATCGCGTTGGGCAAGTCGAGGACGACATCAGCCTTTGTTTCTTTGCGTGGTTTCATCAGAGATTTCTGAAATCCAGTCACGGGATGATGATCGAGCTGGTGACGCTTTGCCCTCGATCGGCACTTTCAGCAAAGGAAGAGATCAATGTCATGGGTTTACTTCCTAACGGAGGTCGAATTGTCATCTACTACTCATTTCTGAAAGGGCGAGATCGTTTGACCATGAAAGAGAGCTCGCTCGAGTACTTCGACCGCCTGGAAGCGGTTCGGTCGGAGGATGGCGTCTTGCGTCTGGCTGGATTCAACGCTTAAAGTCGTGAGTTCGAAGCCGATGGTAGATGAACGGTTGGTTCTGTGGAGGTGAAAGAGTGGAAGCCATGATCGTGAATGCCTTGATCTGTGCCTCCACGTTTTCTAACAAAGTAGCGGCTTCTTCCTGGAAACATTGCCAGCGTCTCCAGTCGTAAGAGGGTGCGTGGGTGATCTGGCGGAGTAGGCTGAGCCATTCATGAATGGCCCGTTCTACATCACCTCGCCCGAAGTCGTCATCTTGCTTGGCGAGTGATTTCTTTCCTTCGAGGAACGCCCGGATGGCTTCGGCGGCACCTTCGCCATACTGTGTGGGGAGGCCGAGCCTAAGGTATCCAGGGTGTGTCACGGGGCCGTAGGTTTGACGGCAAACCGTCGTCAGGCGCTCGCCATCGTGGCCTTCTAAGGAAATGAACCGATGCCCACCGCGAATATTAGACAAGTGAAAGAGTAGTTCATCGATCGGGTAGCTCTCTGCTTCCAGCGCAGCTGCGATGGCGAGACCTTCTCCATGATAAAAGAAACTGAAGATCACGCCGCGTCGAGAGGGAGTTCCATTGGCATCGATGAGGCCAAGAGATCTCCAGGCATGCACCGGACTATCGATGGGTGGCTCGACTGTTGCGAGCGAGTCCGCAGATTGAATCTCGGTCTCTTGCTGAAGATCGGCGATGCGATCTGGCGGATCGATCAGCCACTGGCCTAACTGATCCTGGTAAGCATCCAGCACGATCTCGCGGAAATCGACTTCGGCAAGGAGTTGGTCCTTGTGTTGGAATGTGCGGGAGACTTCGCCGCATTGCAGCAGAGGATGCAGTGATTCGAGGAGGGAAGGCAAGCACACCTGCTCATCGCGAAACGGCTTCGCGAAACGGCGAGGCAATTGTTTGGATAGAGTCTTTGTCAGACGCCAGGGATTCTCTGCGTCCTTTCGCGTGGCGAGAACGATCTCTTTGGCTAGATAGGCATCATCCTCGTCCTCCATGCGTTTGACTCGTCCTAGCCGAGTTCGATTGGCGATTATGGAGAACTCGCGACGCGCCGGTACCCAACGATCATCCTTCAAGGTCAGAACGACTCTCAGCGGAGCTTTTCCGAGACGATGCTTGTCGTAGGCTTCCCACTCGCCGCTGCTATTAAGGATTTCTCGTCTGCTAGGGCCGAGGCCGAAACGCTGTTGGTTGCTGGACGGGACCTTTCTAGAACCTGACTCGATGCCTAACAAGATGGGTTGCGTGCTGAACAGACGTTGGCAGAACTCGACCGCAGCAGCGAAGGGCGGCTTTCCTTTGGTCGCGGCGAGATGCATGATCCGCAGAAGCGTGGGCCAATCAATCTCATTGGCCCGCTTGAGATCGCGTGCACGGGCATCGATGAGGCGAGGGTTCTTGTCGCCGTGAATGACATATCCCACCGTGTCTTTGCCGCGGCGTCCGGCCCGGCCGAACATCTGAAGAAGCTCGTCAGGCTGCAATTGATGCAGGAAGGGCCCGTCATTGTAGGTCGCGTCGGCGACGAAGACTGAGCGCACAGAGAAATTAATGCCTGCTGCCAGTCCCATGGTGGCGACGATGACGCGCAATTGACCTTGGCGAGCCAGTGGCTCTAGCAATCCGGCACGCAGTTCATAGCGAAGGCCGCTATGGTGGTAGCAGACCCTTCGTGTGAGCATCTTCTGCAGCTCTTTTCCGGCTAACTGATTCTGTTCATTTGTCAGGGTCAGTGGATCTTTCAAGGGAAGGGCTTCAGCAATCTGTCGGGCGACATTCTCTGCGCCTTTACGATGAGGGACGAAGATGAGAAGGGGAGCCATGTCCGCAAGGAGCACCTCGGCGGCTAGGCGTGCCCAGAAGCCTTTGATGAACTTGGGTGCTTGAAGCGGCAAACCGAGGATATGCACATCATCCAAAGGGACAGGGCGTTCTTCGGCAGTGATCAGTTCTACTTGGCGTCCTTGCTTGGTGAGCCAGTTTGCGATTCGGTCCGGATTCCCCACACTACCACTGAGGAGCAGGAGCTGAGTGTCGGGCGGGGCGAGCGTCATGATCAGTTCATAATGCAATCCCCGCGTGGCATCGGAGATCATCTGATACTCATCGACGACAAGCACGGAGGGCCCTTGGCCATTGAGGAAACGTTCCCGCTGCGTTTCCAAGGTGGCCACGAGGACTGGGGCTTGCGTATTGACCGCCAGATCGCCCGTGGCAATACCTACATTCCAACCCTTGTCCTGCCATTCGGCAAATTTGTCATTGGCCAGGGCCCGAGTAGGCACGGTGAACACCGCTTGGCGATTGTGCTTCCGCCAGGAGGTGTCTTCTACTAAGAGCTCAAAGACGCGCGTCTTACCCGCTCCTGTAGGAGCGTCGACGATCACATCTTTCCCATGGCGAAGAGCACGGACAGCCTGTTGCTGCCAGAGGTCGGGAAGTGTAAGCTTTTGTAAGAGAATATCCATCGGTCCCTACAGATCGATGAATGGTCATCGGGTTTCGCCCAAGAAGAAAGGACGAATATGTGAAGAGTTAGACCTAGTTCTTAGCTGGCTCTAACGCCTCCTTTGGGGCAATGCTAGCGTTCTTAGGCTCTGTGGTCAGGGAAATGAGATCATCCATCACGTGTAGCGTTTCACGCTTCATCGAATCCATCCCGAAGGGGTAGTCTGGCACATCTGATGCGGACTCTTCCTCATCATTCTTGCCCAAACGGAACCCCGTATTCTCTTCGTCTGTAAAGTCTGAAGCTAAGGTCAGGCTATCTGCATCGACGTTGTCCAATGTGAGCTTGTAGACCTTCAGAGACTCGCCTTGAACCGCTTCGATCTTGGCATACTCGGTGCGACGCTTATCATTGCGTTCCTTCGTCCGGTTACGAGTGTTCTCATTCTCTTCGCGGCGCTTTTCGATATTCAAAGAGATCGCATTCTCATCGACCTGCTTCTTGATGCGCACCATGTCTTCTTTGAGATACTGAAAGTCGATGTCCTCATCCAAGCGCTTCGTCGCACGACTCTGCAACTCAGCGATAGGGAACGCCTTTCCCGTGAAATTCTTGTAGCGAAGTTTCTCAACTTCATCCCAAGGGAGTGGAAATTTCAGAGAGGCTTCTCCGCGCTCCAACACGTCGTAGATCGAAGGCAAGGTCACATCAGCAGCGACTCCTTTCTCCTGAGTCGAGCCGCCTGAGATGCGATAGAATTTCTGGATGGTGACCTTGACGGCACCGGCGCGATCTTTGTCCGCGAAGAAAGGCAGTTGCTTAGAAACGGGATAGATCGTCTGGACCGTTCCTTTACCAAAGCTGTTCCCGCCGACGATGAGAGCGCGATTGTAGTCTTGTAAGGCTGCTGCGAGGATCTCACTAGCAGAGGCACTGGCGCGATCTTGAAGAACGATCAAGGGGCCGTCATAAACAGGCTCTGGACGTCGCGAGTCACGCGGCTCCATCTCACCCTTGTAATCCTTGGATTGCACGATGGGGCCTCGATTGACGAAGAGCCCCGTCATCTTGATGGCTTCTTCGAGAGAGCCTCCGCCGTTGCCACGCACGTCAATGACAAGTCCATCGAGCCCTTCTTTCTTTAGGCGGTCTAACAAACGAATGACATCCGCAGTCATACTCGTGGAACCGCCCTCCATATCGGCATAGAAAGAAGGTAGATTAATCCAGCCTATCTGCTTTTGACTATCATCTTCAGCTTTCATCTGAATCAGCTCTGCCGTGGCGAGTTTGTCCTTCAGTTGCACTTCGTCGCGAATGATCTCGATCACCTTCGTCACTGAATCATCATCGGCTTCGGCTGGAATGATCTTGAGACGGACCTTGGTCCCGACCTCGCCGCGAATCATGTCCACCACTTTCTGCAGGTTCATGTAGGTGATATCCACCATTGCTTCATCATCACCCTGACCCACGGCGGTGATGCGATCACCGACATGCAGGACGTCTGACTTGTCTGCAGGTCCGCCGACCACAATGCCTTGAATCTCGGCGACACGACTGTCACGCATACTAAGAAGTGCGCCAATGCCTTGGAGACGCTTCTTCATGTTCGTCTGGAAACTATCCAGCTCGGACTGTGAGAAGTATTCAGAATGCGGATCGTAAGACGTGGCTAATGCGGTTAGGAATCGATTGGCAATGTCTTCCTCTTCTTCCTGCTTCAGGCTCTCAAGGTAGCGCGTGTAGCGCTTGAGGATCTTCTCCCTTGGGGTTCCTTCGTCTTCATCTTTATTTGGAGCTTCTTCGCCCTTTTCAGCCTTTTCTTCCGCAAGCCTTTCAATTCCCTCGATGCGGAGTTGCTCTCTAAGCAGATCAGCTTCGAGGATGTCATGCCAGAGTTGATCCGCCTCAGCCATGTCTTTGGGCCACTCGGCGTCTTTCCTTGTCTGGATCACTTCCCGATCGGTCTTGAAAGTGAATTCTCCTTCATCGAGGTCTTTCTCAATCTTCGCCACGCGTTCTTCGACTCGTTTGAGACGGCGGTTGGACATTTCCGTCGCTGGTTCTATGCTGACGGAGAAGATGCTGTCATCTAAGGTCAGCTCGTACTTTTTCTTAAACTCATCCACGTCTTCCTTGATGAGATACATGCGGTTGTAGTCGAGGTCTTCGAGGTAGTTCTGGAAGACTCGCTTCGACATCGCATCGTCAAAATTCGTCCTCGTGTAATGGCGATTTCGCAGCATGTAAGCCACGCGCATGCCCACATCACCGAAGTCGGTCTCAGCATGGCTCGCTGGGGGAAAAGAAAGGGTGAAAACACTCAGGATCGTGAGAACAAGTGTTGGTTTCCAAGGGGTGCTCATACGGTAAAATATACGGGGTGTTTTCGTGCTTGCTACGAGTGCGGATCTTCTTCCAGTAAGCCGAGAAAGTCCATCCCTTCCAAGAAATTTTCCCAATGCTGAATATTAAGACTTACACGGGCGGCATGGCCACGACAAACGGCTATGCGTGCCAGGTGAACGAATCATGTTTCCTCGTGGATGCTCCTGAAGGTATGGGCGCGTGGGTGGAATCTTCCGGCATGATTCCGATGGCGTTGCTGCTGACCCATGCGCATTTCGATCACGTCCTAGACGCAGCCATGATTCAAGAGCGATGGAAATGTCCGATCTTCGCCTTCACAGATCCCACACCTGAATTGACGCTAGAAGTCATTTTCGCCTCGTTTGGGCCTGGTTTGACGATCGCTCCCTATCGCGTGGATGAGTATATACAGGAGGGGCAGTCTTTCAAGCTGGCTGGGCTTACTTTTCAGGTCCTTCATGTTCCTGGGCATTCGGCGGATAGTATCGTCTTATTGCCTGAGGACACTGGGATTCTCTTCGGCGGAGATGTCCTGTTTAACGATGGTGTAGGTCGATCCGACTTTCCTGGCTGCGATGGTGATCTTCTGAGAAAAGGGATCCGAGAGAAGGTCTATTCCCTGGATGGAGATCTTAAGGTGCTCTCTGGTCACGGCGAACCAACCACAGTGGGCAAGGAAAGGCTCACCAATCCCTTTGTTCGTGCCTGATCAAGCACCTGTGCGAAGCAACGGTTGAGGAAAGCACAAATGAGTTGCAGCAGGGGCATTTGTCGAAAGGTTGGCAGAATCGGGAGAACTTCTCTCCGAGAATCCATGGTTTCTATGAATTTCCGACTCGCTTAAATTTATGGGCACCCCTCGGGCAATGAATCTGCCACAGATCAAGGATTACACCTATGAAGGGTTCCTTGGCGAAGGCGCAACTGGTCAGGTCCACTCTGGGAAGGATGGTGATCGTCCCGTCGCGATCAAGCTTCTGAAGCGTCTTGCCGTCAATCGGAAGCTCATCGGTTACAGTCTCAGTAGGCTCCGAGGGCTCCCACAGCATCCGAATCTTGTCGAGGTCGTGGACTTCGCGATGGATGGGAAACCACTTTACATCGTTACGAGCCTTCATTCCCATAAAACGAAAGATGGACGCGTCGAAGGCTTCAGTTTGGAGGCCCAATGCGGTGGCATGGATCCCGAACTTGCGTGGGCCATCATTCTTCAAATCTGCGAGGGCATGGCGCACCTTCACAAGCATGGGGTCGTTCATTGCAGCCTCAATCCGGAGAATGTCATGGTGGCGAATCCGGATACCCCAGAGATCCGGCTAACTGATTTCGGTCAGGGTTGGCTCACAGAGATCACGCACATAGATTTCAGTGAGAGCTTCCTCCACGCTTCGCCGGAACAGCTGCGCAAGCCTCAGGAGATGTTCGAGGGGCAGAGTCAGAAGTGGGACGTCTACGGATTTGGCGTCACCGCCTATCGGATGCTCTACAAACATTATCCACGAGGGCATCGTTGGATCAAGCAATTGCGAGATGGGCAGGTCCAATTCCATCCTCTGGCATTTGCTGACGTCATCTCAAGGCAGCCGGAGATCCAATGGCCAGGAACGAATGACGGCTTTGAAGATCAACGGCAAAGAGTGCTCGAGAAATGTCTGATGCTCGATCCGAATGATCGTTACAACGATCTTCGAGAAGTGCTTGAGGTCTTTGATAGGATCAAGCGTGATGAGAAGCAAAGCATCGATCGCAAAGACGCGCACGAACGGGAACGTGTCCTCAGCGAGAAGGTGGAAATCAGTCAGAAGCGGATGCACTATTTCCGCAAGGCCGCCATCGGAACGATAGGGTGTCTAGTCGTTTCTCTCCTTTTCAATGTGACCTCGGAATCGCGCCTGACCAAACGTAGGCAGGAGATCAAGACGTTGAAGGCGACGGCCAAGCGTGAGATCGGCGAAGCGATCCGCAAAGAGGAGATCGCTCGGCAGGACTCTAGTCGACTCAAGAGTAATCTAACGTATTCCCAAGAAACGGCAGACGCATTTCTTGAGTTTCTTCTCAATGCGAAGAACCCTAATTCGCCTGAGTATCAGTCCATTGATGGTTACCTGAGTTCGGCTAGACAGCATTATGCAAGGGTCTTGCATACGACCGAGGGTGACAAGGCTCTTGTAGTCGAAAGGCTGCGAGCGCAATTGGGCCTGTCGCGTATTGAGGTGCAGTTGGGTGAGCCGGAGACGGCAGCTTCCAAGCTGAGTGCGCTTGTTTGGGAAATCCAGACCCTTCCAGAGGCGGTCAAACAGCTGACTGAGGTCCAAGAAACCTTAGGCGCGGCCCTCGTGGAAACGGGCAAAGCGAAGATGGTGGCTGGCATGCGAACGGGGGCGATTCAGTCGCTTCAGGATAGCGTGAAGGTGTACAATAAGCTTTCTGGTGCGGATACGAAGAATTTCGATCTCAAGCGTAAGTACGGAAGGGCCCTTTTCTTATATGGACAGCAATTGTCGAGAGCGGGTGAACTTACCAAAGGACTGAAGAGTCAACAGGGGGCGATGCAAGTGATAGAGTCTTTGGCTCAAAGCGCCGACGCTCGGGAAGAGGACGAGTACTACTTGGCGCTGTGCCAGTTCGAAGTTGGTCTGATTCGCGTTTGGGAAAATGAGGGGATCGAGGCTTTCGAATCGTTCCAACTGGCCAGCCAAGGCTACTCACGACTAATGTCTCAGAAGCCGCAGATTCCTGAATATCGATTTCAGCTAGCTCGGTGCCTCTACTATCTGGGAGACCTTTCATTTCAAGAAAAGGGCGATGTGGAAGAGGCAAAGTTGGCTCGGAGTTCGATGAAGCAGCTTCTGACTTTGCTTTTAGAAAAGGATGAAGTGAATCGCAACTATCAGTTTCACCTCGCCTTGGTCTACGTCGACTTAGCAGAGATGGCCAGAGATGCGGGAGAGCGTGAGGCAGCATCGGAGAACTTGCAGCTAGCGACCATGATTCTGACAGAGCTTCATAAGTTGAATCCAAAGAACGCTGACGTCACCTTACACTTGGCTCTTGCCACGACTGCAGAGGGCGAGTTCCTTTTGGATGAGAAGAAAGCAGACGAAGCGATTGGTCGCATCTCTCAAGCCGAAGCGTTTTTCAAGGAGATCGATGACAGCGGTGTCCTTCCTGGAGTGCCAGATCATGTCTATCAGTTTCGTAGGGCTGGAGTGGCTGGGAGTCATGGGCATGCGCTGGAAGTCGCAAATCAAGCTGTCAGTGCTGGGCGCTACTTCAGCCGCTCTCTTGAAATCTTGAAAGGCCTCGCGGCGAAGCGTCCCAATGACGTGCGCATTCGAGCTGCCGTGGAGTCACTTGAAAGCCGGTCGCCAACGGCACCTGCTGAGTCGTCTGAAGAAGCAAGATAGTCAATATTGCGATTATTCGAGGCGCGAGCTTGCGTGTTTTAGCATTCTTGTGAAATATCGGCACGTTCTTAGCGTATTCCGGTTATCCGGTAGAACGCCGCCCTCCCCTCAACTATCCATCATTGTATGCGTGCAACTCTCGTTCTCACGGCCATCGCAGGCCTTTTTGTTAGTGGTTTAAGTGGTCAAGATGCCTTCCCTTTAAAGCCTGGTGAACTGCCCGATCCTGTGGCGCCTTTAAAGGACCCGACTGGCAAAGATCCCAAAGCTGATCCGAGTGCTCCCGTGGTGAAAGCGAAATCGGCGCCTCCTGTTTCAGCGGTTTCGAAACCAACCGCACCAAGGACGCTGATCCAACCGAGAGATGAAGATACGGTGCCCTCACATATTATTGAAAGTGGTGATAGTCTGACCAAAGTGGCTGCCAAGGCCTACGGAAGGAGCGGCTACTGGAGATTGCTCAAGCTCTACAACGAATGTGATCCTGCCAAACTTAAGATCGGGCAAGTGATCAAGACTCCTGATTTGGAATGGCTGCTAGAAGAAGAACACATTGTTCCTTTGCTGAAAGACGCTGCGGATAGCATGATGAAAGGCCGTTCCATTTTCATGGATGCCGAACAGGCCATGGATGAGAAGGGGATCAAAGTTCCTGACGAAGAGATTAAAGTGCTGATCACTGAAGCGCGCAAGCATGTGGCCCACGCTCGCGAATTATTCTCGACCAAACGCGAGGGAGTCATCGGCTTGCCTAACAGCACCCTGCTTCAATTGCGAACGGTAGGTGAGTATATGGGTGATGTGGCTAATGGGAAAACTAAAAAGCTTCCGCTGGTCCATGAGCACTTTGGCAATGCCCTGACCTATTGCGTGATCTGGGCTCGGGAAGGTTTCAAGTGATCTTGGGCTTATTGCTTTACAAGCGATAGCATTGGTTCGAGCCTTTTCAAATGGATCCACTTCTCTACAAAGTCATACATCTTGCGGGCGTCATGGCGGTGTTCATGGGCCTTGGAATCAGCCTCGTCCCTGAATCAGCTTTCCGGAAGCCGGGAGCCATGTTTCACGGCATTGGGCTGATCCTCATCCTCATTGCTGGGTTCGGCCTCATTGCCAAGCTGAAACTAGGCTTTCCAGGCTGGGTCATGGTGAAACTAGTCATCTGGTTTGCCCTGGGAGCATTGCCAGCTTTGGCCAAACGCAAGGTGGTCCCAATCTGTGCTGCTTGGATCATCGCCGTGGTGTTAGGATTTGGGGCAGCGTATCTCGGCGTTTACAAGCCTTTCTAAAAAACAGAAAAGGGGTTGGACGGATATCGCCGAACCCCAGCTCTTTCGTTTAGAATCTCTTGTTAGTTCTTTAAGGTAAGTGTGAGTTTAAGGGTCACGCGGTAATCGTCGACTTTTCCGTCTTTGACCGAGACTTGTTAATCTTGGACCCAAGCGGAGCGCACGCCATCGAGTGTCTTGCATGCGCGAGCGACTCCTTGGTCAACGGCGTCTTCGAAGCTTTTCTTAGATGAGGAGATGATTTTAGTAACTTTGGCAACGGACATAATGATATAGGTTTGGTTGGGAGAGTATGGCAGAGACGTTTCAATTCTCCAGGCGCATTCTCCTAACTCCTAAAAGAGGATGTAATTATAAGAAATTTGAGAACTAGCGAGTGCTTTTCGCCGCCTGTTGAATAACAGGGAGGTGCCAGATAGGAGCCAATTGCTGATACTCTGCGTTGGGTAAGAGCACGTAATGTGGGCTTTGCTGGGCCCGCAGCCATTTGATAAGAATATCAAGATTACTCAGCGCCATCGTGGTGCATCCGGAGGTCACGCGATCGGGGCCTCGTCGGGTGTGAAAGAAGATGGCACTTCCAGCTCCGGCCTGAGGGGGATTGGTATTATGCCGAACCTCCAACATGTATTTGTAGGCGGAATCACCAAGACGCATGCGCTGCTTCTCAAACCATGGCGGCACATTGCTAGGATCGGCGATGAAGTGCTGGTTGTAATATGGGTTCTTGGGATCATCGATCCAGGCATCCCATTTCGTGACCTGGCGATAGGGATAATTCCCACCTTGGGGCACCGTCTTGGGATACCCGTAGAGCTTGCCGATGGCGAAACACCCAGCAGGGGCGCGGCGATCGCCCTCACGTTTGTTGGCGGCTTTTGATGGCGGATTCGGCAGTACTCCTAGACCCCATGCCAAGCCGTTCTTCCCAAGCAGGACGTTCACGGGCTTGGTGAACACGGCTGGCTGCCATGGTTGGTTCGCAGAGGCTCGCTGGAAGCAGTAGAGCTTGGCCCGTGAGCTGTTCCAGGAGTCCGCGATGGAAAGGACCAACTGTCCCACTTGCGGAGGAATCTCAGGTCGGCCCTGCCCAAGGGCCTGGAGGGTGAAAAGCAATGTGAGGAAAGGAACGATCAGGATCCGATTCATTAGACAACTTCCGATTGTTCGCTGGAAATTCAAAGTGAACTCGATAGAAAGATTGGGAATACTTTGGTCAGATGCGGCGTCGTATGAGCGTCAACCCCTTCAACCCGTGAAAAGATTCATTGCCCTCTTCTCTCTCGCATTCGTCGGATTCGGCGCTCTTGCCCCTGCGCAGCAACTCCCTGTCGGAACCCTTTCTGAGAATGTCGACTTCGCTCTCCTTGGCGGAGGTCTGTCCAATAGCCAACTCACCGACTATTCGGGTAGGATCGTCGTTCTGTATTATTACACTCCGTGGTGACCATTCTGAGGTATCGCTGGCGACCAGTTTGGTAGCTCTATCATTGATCATTATAACGGTTCTTCACGCGGCGTGAACCAAGGTCTGAATGACCAAGGTGTTCCAATCTCAACGGTTCTCTTGAGTATTGAGCCGACGGGATTCGATTCTAGTGTGACTAGCTTTGCTTCGAACGCAGGATTCGGAAGCGCTGCCCTGGACCTCGTCGAAGAGGGCGGGGAACGGGTGCAGATTCGCAACGGCTTCTCCTACTACTCTCGCGAGCCTGCCTCAAAGACGCCAGGCCAGGTTTCGACAGGATCGCGAAGGCGATTTGTCATTCTGGACGGACAACCGGGGCCTAATCAATGGGAGGTCCTCTACATATCTAGCAATTTCTCAACGAGCCAGGCAGGCATGGTTCGTGGCCTAATTGATAGTGTCTCGTTGTCGACAGGTGGAGCAACACAGGTAGAGGTGACGACTGCGGTCTCTCCTTTGGATGGTGGGATTGTTTCCGGCGGTGATACCGTGGATCAAGACAGTGAAGTGACGCTTTCCGCGACGCCGAATGCAGGCTTTCGCTTTGATGGATGGATTGGAGGCAATGTGCAAGATCCAAGCAATCCAGAGACGACATTGGTTTCGAACGAGGATGTTAGTGTGACTGCGACATTTGTTCGGCAATGGGAGCTGACGTTTGGCCTTATGCTGGGTGGAACGATCACGGGCGCCGGTGTCTTTGACGATGGCTCGGTGCTACCGATCGTGGCCACGCCATCAGAGGGATATCGATTCGATAGCTGGAGCGGAACTGGCGTGATTGATCCTTCGAATCCGATGACCAATGTGTCGCTAGGGGCCGATCAAACGGTGAATGCGAGTTTCATCAAGGTCTGGGACTTAGGGGCGAATGCGACCGAAGGTGGTACCGTGGAAGGCAGTGGTTCCTATGAAGAAGGTGCTGTCGTGACGATTCAAGCAACGCTCTCGGAAGGTTTTCGCTTTGCTAGTTGGAGTGGGGAAGGCGTGGGCGATATGACTGCGACAACGACCGAAGTCACCGTCACATCAAATGCGACGGTGACGGCGAACTTCGTTGCGGTTTCGACGCTGACGGTGAGCGCAAGCACTGGTGGAACCGTGGTGGGTGACGGTGAATTCGACGTTGGTTCCGTCGTCTCGATCATGGCGACTCCTGAGGAAGGTTACCGTTTCATCGGATGGGATGGAGAGGGCGTTGCAGATGTGAATGCTCTTGTCGCCGAGGTGCTGATATCGGCCAATGGCACGGTCACGGCGAACTTTATGAAAGTGTGGGGGCTCGCTGTTTCCGCAGAAGAAGGCGGGACAGCGACTGGCATCGGAACCTACGATGAAGGAACGGTCGTCGCGATCAGCGCGAGTCCAGAAGAGGGTTACCGATTTGGAAGTTGGATCGGTGAAGGCGTTGTCGATCCTAATGCAGCGATCACCGAGATCATCGTGGTCGCTGAAAGCTCAGTGAGTGCTCGCTTTGTCAAAGTGTGGTCGTTGACGGTGACTGCCGGTGAAGGCGGGGCCGTGGAAGGGGGCGGAACCTACGACGATGGGACTTTGGTAAACATCGTGGCGATGCCTGCAGAGGGTTACCGCTTTGGTTCATGGACTGGTGAAGGTGTGGTTGATCCCTCCCAGGCGGCTACTGAGATCAGCGTGGATGCGGTAAATACTGCGAGTGCTAGCTTTGTAAAGGTTTGGAACCTAAAGCTTAGCGCCAGCGAAGGTGGAACTGCCGTTGGCAGCGGCACCTTTGATGCCGGTGAAGAGATTTCTGTTAGCGCCGTAGCTGGAGAAGGATTCCAATTTGTTCGTTGGGAGGGAGCAGACTCACTTGCGGCGCCGACGTCATTGGAAACCACCGTGACACTGAGTGCCGACACCACTGTGACCGCTGTCTTTGTGGCTATTGAAGATAAACCAGAAGATCCCCAGATCACGCCGCGTATCACCGCCTTCAATCTGGAGGGAACCGATTTCACACTGCGCTGGACAAGTGTCATGGGGACTGCCTACACGGTTGAATCTACTGACGACCTGGCATCCTTAGATTGGAACCCGTTACTTTCAGTGACAGCCGACGGAGAAGAAGCAGAGGCTGTCTTCGGTGTGGATTCCGGGACCTACTTCCGCGTGAGGGTGGCGGAAGAAGACTGATCTATCATAGCCGTGCAATCGTGTAATGAGGATCATCTTTGGCAACCTCGACTTCCACGAGTGAGCCTGCCGTGGTCAACATCTTCTGACACTCGGGACTTAAGTGACGCAGTCGAACACGTTTTCCTGCCTTCTTATAGCGTTCCGTGAGAGCGCTGAGCGCTTCCAGGCTTGAGTAGTCACAAACGCGTGCATCTTTGAAATCAATGATGACTTCATCAGGGGCATTCTGAGGCGAAAGTCGTTCAGCGAATTCCCGGACAGATCCAAAGAAGAGAAGACCTTGAAGATTGTAGACGCGACCGCCATCCTCCGTCTCGTGAGGGTTGAGCCGCACGTGTTTCGCGCTCTCCCAGGCAAAGACGAGCGCGGAGAGAATCACTCCTGCAAACACTGCCAACGCGAGATTGTGCATGAAGACGGTGATGAGAGTGACCGCTGCGATGACAAGAATCTCAGAGAATGGAACCCGGCCGAATGTCTTGAAGGTCGACCATTCGAAGGTGCCTATCACAACCATGAACATGACACCGACAAGGGCGGCGATAGGGATCTGCCCAATGACGGGCCCACCCGCCATGATGAAGATGGCCAAGGCCACTGCGGCCACGATTCCAGAGGTGCGGCCACGGCCGCCCGATTTGATGTTGATCAAGCTTTGCCCGATCATGGCGCAACCGCCCATGCCACCGAACAGCCCTGACATAAAGTTGGCACCCCCTTGAGCGATACATTCACGGTTTCCTCGGCCGCGCGTTTCAGTGAGATCGTCGATCAGCTGCAATGTCATCAGGGATTCGATGATGCCAACCATCGCAACGGTGAAGGCGACACCTCCGATGACTTTGATGGATTCCCAATTCCACACGATCCCTGTGGGAATGGCAGGCAATGGAAAGGAACCACTCAGGACGCCGCTTCCCGTCCCTTCTAGCAGAACATCGGAAACCGTCTTAGATCCGGCCCAGAGGTAACTGATAAGACCCACAGTCAAGATTGCGACCAGGGTGGAAGGCACGGCTTTGGTCAGCTTGGGAAAGAACTGTATGATCAACATGGTAAGCAGAACCAAGCTTCCCATGATCGCAAGTTGCTGTTGAGGGAGCCACTCGCCTTCGGGTGATTTGAATGATCCGAATTGCGCAAAGAGAATCACTATGGCCAACCCGTTGACGAATCCCATCATCACGGGGTGGGGGACCAAACGAATGAGTCGCCCAAGTCGTAGCAATCCAAAGACAACCTGAATGATCCCAGCAATCATGATCGTGGCGAACAGGTACTGGAGACCAAGCCCTTCACCTTGGGCCTCCCCATACTGCACTGCTTTTCCGACGACGACAGCGATGGCTCCCGTAGCACCAGAGATCATACCTGGACGTCCGCCCATAGACGCGGTGATGAATCCCATGAACACGGCCGCCCAGAGCCCAATCAATGGGTCCACACCAGCAGCAAATGAAAATGCGATGGCCTCGGGAACAAGTGCCAGTGCTACTGTCAATCCTGACAGTATGTCATCTTTCCAGTTGCCGCGTTTCTTAGCGAAGAGATCAAACATGAGAAAAGTCGTCCAAAGAGTATCGAAATAGAGAGTAGGGAAACCCCACGGGTGCAGGGGGAGGGGCCGGTAATGGCAAGACGGAGTCTTGGCAACTCCTTTTCCCATGTCACTTTAGTCTGGCTTGAGAGACTGAGTGGCTGCGCTCCTGTCGTGCGCTTGCTAGATCATGTTTCCCAGCCGAGATAATCAATCTAGCGATGCCGTTCACCATTTCTCATGCTGGCTTTGTCCTTCCGTTCAGGCGGTATCTGAACGGACATTTGTTGTTCGCGGTAGTCGTGGGCAGCATGATGCCCGATGTGCCTTACTTTGTTCGAGGCTTTGGTGTCGCTTCCTATGCTCACACCTTTCTTGGCGCGGTCGTTGTAAGTCTGCCCCTTGGGCTCTGCGCCTATTGGATTGGGATCCAGCTTTTCCGGGAGATGACGGATCTTCTGCCCATGCCTCATCGTGGATGGGCATCGACCACGGACCTCTATCAGAAACGAAATGCGGTATCTTGGCTGGGAGTGTCTTGTGCTCTCATAGGAGGTGCATGGTCTCACAATTTCTTAGACAGCTTTACTCATGACACGGGTCTAGCGGTCTCATTTATTCCGTTTCTCGCGGAGAGTTCATGGGTGATCCTTAGGGAGAACTTTCCCAACTATCGCTTGCTGCAATACGGAGGCTCCATTGTTGGACTGTGCATGCTCCTGATTGCCTATACCGTTGGTTTGAGGCGTTATTGCAAGAAGACAGGGAGCATGCTCTGGGCAGATGGGACACGATGGGCGGCCCTGCTTGGGCTTCTCATGGGGTCCATCTTGATCGCGGGCTCTCTTCATGTGCACCGTCTGGCGGATGGCTTGAATTCGCTGTCTTTGAGATCATTCGGGTTTCTCTTCCTGATCACATTGATGCCAGTTTATGCCATCGGATTGATTGCGATGGCGCTGCGGGCGCGCTGGCGTAAGCGTTAGTCTGTCTAGGCCCTACTGGCGGCCGCAGCAGTTCTTGGACTTCTTTCCACTTCCGCAAGGACACGCTTCATTACGGCCGACTTTCGGAAGTTCGCGCTTGATAGGAAGCCGCACTTTGGGCCGGTTATCATCGTCTTCTTCGTCCAGACCGGGGCGGCTCGTGGTCACTCCAGGAGGCATTCCAGTGCTTGTGCTTGTGCTGGTGATCGTAGAGCTTGAAGCGAGACTAGCACCTGCTGAGGCAGGGTTGCTGGTATTGGCGTTTTGATGGAGATTGGCGAGGAATTGCTTGAAGCCTTCGACGCTTGTCGTGCTACGGAAAAGATTGCCAAGAATCTCCCCACGGATCGTATCCATCAGCTCTACGAAGATAGCGTAAGCCTCATTCTTGTACTCAACCAAGGGGTCTTTCTGGCCATAGGAACGCAGCCTGACAGAATCTCGAAGCGAATCCATGGCGTAGAGATGTTCCTGCCAAAGACGATCGACCGCATTGAGCATGATGTGACGCTCTAGCATGGAGCTGGCATCAGCATCTTCGTGTTCGATCTTCATGTTGTAGGCCTCGCGAATCTTGGCCGTGAGCAACTCGTCCACGTCTTCCTTGGGCTTTCCTTCGAACTCCGATTCGTCCTTGATTCCAAGGGGGAAAGTGGAATTCAACCAATGAAGCAAGGCTCCTAGATCATTGCCAGGAATGGCCGCTCCGGGGACCTCACTATCTGTCATGGCCACACCGAAAAACTCTTCTGTCTTCTTTGGCAAAGCGTCCTCAATGATCTCAAGAATGAGCGCATGAGGATCCTCAGATTCTAGAACGTCGTTGCGGAAGCTGTAAACGACGTCTCGCTGTTGGTTCATGACATTGTCATACTCAAGGACGTGTTTGCGAATTTGATAGTTGCGCGCTTCAACGCGTTTCTGTGCAGTTTCCACGCTCTTGTTCAACCAGGGATGGGAGAGCTCTTGGCCTTCCTCAAGACCGAAGCGTTCCATCATCGTCGTCATCCTTTCAGAGGCACCAAAGTTGCGCATGAGGTTGTCCTCGAAACTGATGAAGAAGATGGATTCACCAGGATCACCCTGACGAGCACAACGACCACGCAACTGGCGGTCGATACGGCGAGACTCATGGCGCTCTGTTGCCAAGACTAACAAGCCGCCGAGATCGGCCACGCCTTCTCCCAGTTTGATGTCGGTTCCACGTCCAGCCATGTTCGTCGAAACCGTGACGGCACCTTTCTGGCCAGCGCGGGTGACGATCTCCGCCTCTGCTCGGTGATGTTTAGCGTTGAGGACATTGTGGGGGATCTTGGAGCGTTGAAGGAGACGTGCCATCTTCTCCGAATTGTCCACCGTGGCGGTGCCTACCAAGATCGGCTGTCCCGTGGCGTGAACTTCTTGGATCCTCTTGATGACCGCATTCAACTTCTCGCGCTCGGTCTTGTAAATGTGATCGTTCTCGTCGCGGCGTTGCACCGGGCGATTCGTCGGCACCACGATGAGATCGAGACCATAGATATCACTGAACTCGGAGGCCTCAGTCTCGGCTGTTCCGGTCATGCCTGAGAGCTTCAGATAGAGTCGGAAATAGTTCTGAATGGTGATCGTGGCGAGGGTCTGAGTCTCGCGGTCGATCTTCACACCTTCTTTCGCTTCCACCGCTTGGTGGAGGCCATCACTCCAGCGGCGGCCTGGCATCTTACGACCAGTGTGCTCATCGACGATGACGACTTTGTTCTCTTCGACCACATACTCGCGATCCTTCTCATAGAGACAATAGGCCTTGAGAAGTTGGGAAATGTTATGAATGCGCTCGCTCTGGTGATCGAGTTTGCGCTGCATCTCTTCCTTGTTACGTGCCGCCTGTTCCTTTGTTAGGCTTTCGTCGCCATCAATCTCGCTGAAGGCAGTGGCGAGATCAGGTAATACGAATGCGTCAGGATCGTCGGGATTCAGGAACAGCCGCCCTTTGTCTGAGAGATCAGAATCATGGGTGCGCTCATCGATGCTGTAGTAGAGTTCTTCCTTGAGACTGAATAGAGCCGTCTTTTGAGTGTCTTGATAGAAGCTGAGTTCAGTCTTCTCCATGTTCTTGCGGACATCGGGATTCTCCATGAATCGCATGAGACCGCGATTACGTGGTTGACTGAGCTTCACCTTGAAAAGACAGAGGCCAGCTTCTTCGAATTCCTCTTTCTCAATGTGCTTCTTGGCGTCAGCGACGAGTTCGTTGCACAAGACCGCCTGCTTGCGAACCAACTGATCGACCAAAGGCTTATAGCGATCGAACTGGTGCGTGGAGACAGTGACAGGACCACTGATGATCAGCGGTGTCCGAGCTTCATCAATGAGCACGGAGTCAACCTCATCCACGATGGCGAAGTAGTGCCCACGTTGGACCTGTTCTTCGCGAGAGCGTGCCATGCCATTGTCGCGCAGGTAGTCGAATCCGAATTCTGAATTCGTCCCATAGGTGATATCATTGGCATAAATCTCACGACGTAGATGCGGCTGTTGGTTATTCTGAATGCAGCCGACTGTGAGACCGAGGAATCCGTAGAGATGACCCATCCACTCAGAGTCACGTTTGGCGAGGTAGTCATTCACGGTCACGACATGAACGCCACGACCAGTCAGAGCATTCAGGTAAACCGGCAGCGTGGCGACAAGCGTCTTGCCTTCACCTGTGGCCATCTCAGCAACTTTGCCTTGGTGCAGAGACATCGCACCGATCAGCTGGACATCGAAATGGACCATTTCCCATTTCATGGGCTGGTCACAAGCCGTGAATTCTGAGCCACAGAGTCGACGTGCGGCATTCTTCACCACAGCGAACGCTTCTGGAAGGATCTCTTCTAGAGCTGCTTGCAACTCTTCATAGTCTTCGATCTTGGAGAGCTGCTCTTTCCAGGCCAACGTCTTCTCTTTCAACGCCTCATCTGGCAAGCTCTGCATGCCTTCTTCAAGCTGATTGATCTTCTGAACAGTAGGCCACATCCGTTTCAGGACGCGCTGGTTCTTAGAGCCAATCAGTTTCTTGGTGATCCACTGGAACATCGTTTAAATAGGTTTAAAATCTGGACTTAACTAATAGTCCTCCAGCCACTTACCTCGCCGGAGCTGTGCGTCAAGAAGGGACCACCGAAACCCTCCGGAAAGCCAGGGCTTACGCATGAGAAACGAGAGGGATTATTGATAGTAGGGAAAATCGGAACGCGGGATCGAGGGCGGCTCGCTTGCGCTTGGCCCGCATGGATTTCTTCT
>JBLHHN010000077.1:0-20511 GCA_047616785.1 Verrucomicrobiales bacterium | reverse complement strand
TCGTTCCTTAAAAAGAATGGCCAGGCCGGTAAGGAGCCGACCTGGCCCGAGAATTCCACTCAACTTTAACCAAGAAAACAATCAATCGAGCGCTGTCACAGGGCACTGTTCAAGCGACTCTTACCAATTAGACCGCCGGGTTCATGAGGCGTTCATTCTTTTCTCGAAAGAAATTTCGCTTTTGGTTCTATGGACAGACGCGGGAACAATTCCACGGCTCTTCGAACGATTCTCGTTCATACCGAAATCGGTCGTGGAGGCGGCCTGGTCGGCCTTGCCAGAACTCGATCACTTTCGGGCGCAGGGCGTAGCCGCCCCAGAAATCTGGACAGGGTACAACGCCTTCAGAAAAGCGTTCTCGGAGCGCTCGATCCCGATCTTCAAGCCACTCGCGGTTGGGAATCGGCGAGCTCTGCTGTGAGGTCCATGCGCCGATCTGACTTTCATAGGGGCGCGATTGGAAATAGGCAGAGTTCTCTTCCGCTGAAAGCCGCTCGACGAGGCCTCGCACGCAGACTTGGCGTTCCCATTCTTTCCAGAGAAAGACCAGGGCCGCGTGAGAATTCACCGCGAGATCCTGCCCTTTCTGACTCGTGTGGTTGGTGTAAAAAGTGAACACTCCGCATTCCAAGCCTCCTTTCAAAAGCACCGTTCGCGCTGAAGGCTCGCGGTCATCATTGGCAGTGGCCAGGGTCATCGCGTTTGGTTCTAGCACCAAGTCACTTTCTGTCACTTCACCGAACCAAGCACGGAACTGGCTGATTGGGCAGGCATCAAGATGTGTTTTATCCAACGCGGCACGCTCATAGCGTTGACGCATGTCGGATAATTTACTGTTGTCAGGATCGCGGTTCATCGCGTGATTCATCGGCGAAAAGCCGAATCTCATTTAGAGACTAACTTTCTGCTTTGTCAGCAGTTGCCTCATCGATGGCTGCGTCCTCTTCCTCCAATTGGCCTTCCTCATCATCATCGAAATCATCAGGGTTGACGAGTTGGCCGTGTGATAGACGGAAGCGACGCTTACGGGCATGCTCCGGAAGTGGAGATAGCATCATGGTGATCTGACGCCCTGCCAACTTGGGATCCATGTCCACATGGCCCATGGTTAACAAGTCTCCCTTGATCCGATGCATGACGGTGAAGCCAACATCGTGGTGGGCGTTCTCACGTCCGCGGAACTGCAGCTGGATCCTAACTTTGTTTCCAGCCTCTAAGAAATCTTCGGCGTGAGAAAGCTTGATGTTGTAGTCGTGAGGATCAGTGCGCACACGGAACTTCACTTCTTTCAACTTCGGTGGCGGCTTGGCTCCACTTGCTTTTTTCAGCTTGGACTGCTCGTATTTGAACTTCCCATAGTCAACGATCTTGCAAACAGGGGGATCAGCATTGGCAGCAACTTCGACCAGGTCTAGCCCTCGCCGTTTGGCTTCGGCAATTGCTTCGTGAGTCTCCATGATGCCCAGAGGTTCGTTGGTGGAGCCAACAATAACACGAACGCGGGGGACACGGATCCGTTCGTTGAGTCGGGTCATGTCCCTCACGCGGGGACGGAACTTACGTTTAGGCTTAGCGATAGGTCTTAAGGAGTCGGGGTTCGATGGTGCCGGGAGAAGAAGCCGAGGCTTGAGCGACTACAAGAGCAGTCACGGCGGAATGGAGTTGTGATACGAGTAGCTTCACAGACGACTACAGGGAACGTTCCCGAATCTCTTTCTCCACCTGCTCAAGGAAGGACGACAATTCAACGGATCCGAGATCGCCACGATTGCGATGACGGACAGTGACTTGCTTTGATTCTTCTTCCTTGGCACCAATGACTAGCATATAGGGCACTTTGGCGAGCTGAGCAAGACGAATCTTGGCTCCGATCTTTTCACCTTCCACGTCCAGGGTAGCGCGCAACCCCGTCACCGCCCGAATCTTGGCAAACACCTCTTCCGCGTAGGCCTGGTGCTTCTCTGAAATCGATAGCACTCGGATCTGCTCTGGCGCGAGCCACGTGGGGAAATGCCCCGCAAAGTGTTCGATGAGCACGCCAACGAATCGTTCCATCGATCCGAAGGGCGCGCGGTGAATCATCACCGGCACATGCGCCTTGTTGTCGGCGCCGATGTAAGAAAGATCGAAACGCAGCGGTAGATTGTAGTCGACCTGCACTGTGCCCAACTGCCACTCGCGACCGATGACGTCCTTCACGAGGAAATCGATCTTGGGTCCGTAGAACGCAGCTTCGCCCGGTGCTTCGGTGAAGGGGACGCCAAAGTTACTTGCTGCCTTGCGCAGACTCTCTTCTGCTCGATCCCAGTTTTCAGCTTTACCGACATACTTGGTCGAGTCAGGATCTCGCAGACTAACACGCACGCGGTAGTCTTCCATGCCCAAGGTGTTGAGCACCTTCTTCACCAAATCGAGGCAACCGATGATCTCATCTTCCACCTGATCTGGTGTGCAGAAGAGGTGCGCGTCATCTTGAGTGAAACCACGCACGCGCGTCATGCCGCCAAGTTCACCTGACATTTCCCAACGGTAAACCGTGCCGAACTCTGCGAGTCGTACCGGCATGTCGCGATATGAATGGTGCCGCGCCGCAAAGATCTTGATGTGATGCGGGCAATTCATCGGCTTGAGCAGGTAGCCATCGATCTCACCGGCTTCCAAACGATTGCTCAAATCAGAACACGAACAGCCTTCATCTGCCAATCCCCTTAAGGTGTCGCGATCGACCACGGGAGGGTACTGAGAATCTTGGTAGTAGGGATAGTGCCCTGACTTTCGATACAAGTCCAACTTGCCAATGTTAGGCGTGAAGACCTGCTGGTAATCTTGCTTTGTCAGCTCCTCTGAGATGAAATCCTGCAGTTCCTGCCGGATGATCGCGCCTTTCGGCATCCACAGGATGAGTCCTTGGCCGACCTCTTCATCAATGTGAAACAAATCCAACTCACGGCCTAATTTCCGGTGATCCCGCTTCTTCGCTTCCTCAAGTTGCTCCAAGTAGGCAGCCAGCTCCGTTTTGTTAGGAAATGCGGTGCCATAAACACGCTGTAGCTGCGGATTATTGGCGTCCCCCTTGTAGTAAGCGCTGGCCACGTTCATCACTTTGAAGGCCTTGCACTTGCTGGTGAAGCCTACGTGTGGTCCCGCACACAGATCTGTGAATTCTCCGTTCTGAAAGATCGAGATCTCTTCGCCCTCGGGAATGCCTTCAAGAATATCCAGCTTGAACTTGCTCGGCTCATTGCGCTCTGACAATCCACCCAAGCGACCTGACTGAGCCATGGCCATGGCTTCATCCCGAGACAGGACGACGCGTTCGAATTTCTGGTTCTCCTTGCAGACCTTCTTCATCTCCTGCTCGATCTGCTCAAAGTCTTCGGGCGTGATGCGATGATCTAGCTCCATGTCGTAATAGAATCCCGTGTCCACGGGAGGGCCTGCCGCCAATTGCGCGTCTGGCCAGATGCGGAGAATCGCTGTGGCCAGGACGTGCGCGCTAGAGTGGCGTAAGCGCTCCAGATCCGTCATCTGCGCGCGTTCTTCGAGAGTCTTTCTTGCCTGATCAGCCATGTGAAAGGCGCCTTAACCTGAGATGAGCGGGCAATCAACAGAAATGGAAGCCACCTCCACTTTGCGCTTGCAACTTTCGCGCCCTGCGTCAGTTTGGCGGCCTCGTAACTGAGCGGGGTGTAGCACAGCCTGGTAGTGCGCCTGGTTTGGGACCAGGAAGTCGTAGGTTCGAATCCTATCACCCCGACTCTTTCATTCTCAAGAGTTGCCCGCTTACAGGATCTGCCGGTAGTAGCAGGCGTCGAGATGTTCGAGGCAACGACTCAGGCCCTGAAGCGCTGAGTCCTCTTTATGATCCAAAGCATTGTAATGATAGGATTTAGGAGTCACCAGCGAGCTTGATCAGAAGTTTCCTCCTAGTTTGCGATAGGCGCAGATCTCACTGTCTCTGTGATAGCAGATGAGGATGGCTCCTTCGACAGCGATCTCGTCGAACAATTCCTGCATGAATTCTTGTTCCATTGGCCAGGGGTATGCGAAAAAGACGTCGATCTCCGCGATTTCATGATCCATGCCTTCATAGGTAAGCTCAGAGACAACGCGAGCGTCTCTTGAAGCGACCTTTTCGTTTTTGATGAGGAATTCGCCGCCAATGCCCGAATAGGATTCGTAATCTTCCGGCACGTAGCTCGTTTCCAGAATCTGAACATTGAGGCTGAGATCTTGAGCCAATTCTCTCGAGTATGCTGCCAGGTTCGGATTGATTTCGAGTCCGAAAGATTCGTATCCCAGCTTTGCTGCGAGGCAGGTGCAAACGCCGAACCCACTTCCCCATTCACAAAACACTCGCCCGAGTGGCAAGTCATTCTTCGTGACGTTGGCGAGCCCTTTATAAAATAGGATGGGATCGCTTGGGATGTATTTCGGCGCCCGTTTGTTTTCACCAGTGGCGAAGAACGCATCGATGCGTTTGTCCGACTCGTCGATGATGGCCTTGATATCCGTCGGGACATCCTCATTGGAGAGGGCGAGTTCAATTTCTTCGATCGCCATGTATGTTCTAGTCGTTCTTTGGAAGGCTTTGAAACGACATCGCCTCCAGCGTGACTATGTGGTGACTTTGAGAATCACCGCGACTGTGACGATGAGCATAGCGACGATGACCCAATTGATCGGATTGGTGTGCCATGGCATGGCGATGGCCTGTCGCCCTTTTTCCGTTAGGGAAAGATGGGCTATGGACTTCACGGCGTGTTGGCCTGGGCTACCAAAGGTCACGGGGGCTGCGGTAGGCTCGCCGGAGGCATAGCTCCATTGAATCATGCGCAATATCGTTTCCAGCTCATCGCGGCCTACGTCCTCTGCGGTGATGAGCGTTGCGTCTGTCTCGGCGTATTTCGACAGGATTGACCGTTCACGGCGCGTTAAATGCATGGGGGATGTGCGCTCGAAGAAGTGGTAATCGGTTTCATAAGAGTAGTAGGCAAAGAACGGCGTTCAGCAATACTGATTTCAGTAATTCAGATAGTAACTGACTCTTTTCTCATTCGACCATACCAAGACTTGTCCCGCAGAGTCTTTTATCTCAGATTGGCAGGATGCGTGTGGGTTCCTTCATCGTCGTTTGGTGTGTCTTCTTGGAAGGTGCATGGGCGCAGGATGATCTCATGCCGCGAGTTGCGGACACGAAGTTCTCGGTCGATCGCGGGTTCTACGAGGAGCTATTCTATGTGCGGATCACCACGGAAACGGAGGGCGCTAAGATTCGATACTCCATCAATGGATCGGCACCGGGCAACGTGTTCACGAGTCTGGCCTATCCAGGTGGTGATGGCATCTGGATCGAATCCACGACCGTGCTGCGTGCGTTGGCTACGAAGTCTGGGCACGAGCCGAGTGACATCGACACGCACACTTACATCTTTCCTCGCCAAGTGGTGAATCAGCCGGATGCGCCGATAGGTTTCTCGACGGCTTGGCAAGGATCGGACTATGGCATGGATCAGGACCCTGAGGATCTGTCGAGGATCGCAGGGGATCCGGCGCTCACGGTGGACGAAGCGAAGGCAATCATCGCTGATGCTTTGATCGCCATCCCGACACTTTCGCTCGTCATGGCGCAGAGCGATCTCTTTGGTTCTTCTAAGGGCATCTATCAAAATACCGAAGGTTCGGGTAATGCATGGGAGCGCGCGGTTTCGGTAGAGCTTCTTCATCCAAGTGGCGAGGCGGGTTTTCAGATCGATGCAGGAATTCGCATGCAGGGATTCACATCGCGCAATCCTGGCAGAAACCCTAAGCATTCGCTTCGCCTGGTCTTCCGTGAGGAGTACGGGGCGTCGAAGCTGCACTACCCACTCTTTGGCCATCAGGCGACGGACAAGTTCGATACCGTGGTGCTGCGATCCAATTCTCAAGATGCTTGGGTCTATGACAGCGCAGGCAATCGTGTGGGCCAGTTCATTCGCGATGAATGGAATCGGCGGCTGCACTTGGCCTTGGGCCAACCGGCACCGCACGGGACTTGGGTTCACCTCTATCTGAATGGGCTCTACTGGGGAGTCTACAATCCCACGGAACGGCCAGATGCCAGCTTCATGGCGTCTTACTTTGGCGGGGGAAAAGAGCGTTATGACATCGTCAAGAACCACGAAGAAGTCGTGGATGGCACGGGCGACGCCTACCAGGCAGCACTGGCACTGATTCAGAGGGATGCGAACAACTTCAGTCGCGGCTATCGCGACTTTGCGGCAATTGACAGTTACCAAGGTATTGAGGGGCATGTGGATGCTGATAGTTTGATCCACTACCTGATCCCTAACATGTATTCAGCAGCGCAGGATTGGCCGGGGAACAACTACGTTGGGCGCGATCGCAGTGACTCTAGCGAAGGCTTCAAGTTCTTCAGTTGGGACAACGAGCATGGCTTGAAAGGTTCCGTGAATGAGAATCGCGTCTTGCCTCATTCGCGTGATGCGGACTCGCCGACCAAGTTCCATCACGCACTGAAAAGCAGTGAGGCCTATCGCGTGCAATTTGGCGATCATTTGCACCGCGCCTTCTTTAATGGCGGGCCTCTGTATGTTGATCCTAAGAATCCCGCATGGGATCCCGAACATCCGGAACGCAATCAGCCCGCCGCTCGGTGGATGGCGCTCACTTCGGAGATTGAGACAGCCTTGATTGCCGAGTCTGCGCGTTGGGGAGATTACCGACGGACTCAACCTTACACCGTTCAAGAGGATTTCAAGGACCTTCGGGAGAGCTTGCTGGAGAATTGGTTTCCTCGTCGCTCTAGCATCGTGCTGGATCAATTTCGTGATGAGGGGTTGTACCCGAAGCTAGAGGCTCCCGCGTTCAATCAGCATGGCGGCGTCGTGGATCGTGGATTCCGACTGACAATGACCTCTAAGAGTGTGAATCCGTTTTTCTCAGGAGCACGTATTCTTTACACCGTCGACGGAACGGATCCGCGTTTGTTAGGCGGCGAAGAGGCGACAAGTGTGTTGGCAATCACGGCGACGACGACGGTGAAAGCCCGAGTCGAGAATGATGGGGAATGGTCGGCGCTGAATGACGCGACGTTTCTTGTCGATACCCAACTGGCGAGTCGGGAGAATCTCCTCGTCTCGGCTGTGCACTATCATCCTTCTGCGCCGACGGACGCGGAGCAAGCGGCGGGATTCGTCGCGAGCGATTTCGAATACTTGGAGTTCACCAACATTCATCCAACGGATGCAGTGAGTTTGCGCGGGCTACGGCTCTATGGTGGGGTGCGATACGACTTTGATGAGGCCTCATTCCTAGACATGCCAGCCAATTCCAAAGTCTACTTGGTGAGGAATCTTGATGGCTTTGTGCGTCGGGAGCCGGGCCTTGAGGCGCTTGTGATTGGAAGCTACCAAGGCAAATTGAGCAACGGGGGTGAAACGCTGTCATTGGTCGATGCGAAGGATGAAGTGATTCTGACATTCACCTACAAGGATGGAGACAAATGGCCTCAAGCTGCGGATGGTGAGGGGCCGCCATTGCAGTTAAAGGTTGTCAGCGCCGAGACCGATCTGAACGATCCTGAATCATGGGGCGCCGGTGACGGTTCCGCATTCGACGCATGGTTAGGCGAGCGGGGATCAAATGAAACGTTTGGAGCCACGCCCTACACCTATCTGGCGGCTTACTACTTGGGGGCGGATTTAGGCGAGGCGCGTTTGGATGTTTCGGCGAGCGGTTTCACGTTTCCACGGCGACGCGACCTTGAAGGGCTTAAGGGGGTGTTAGAAGTATCTTCGGACCTGAAAGTTTGGAAGGTGTTGGAAGTGCCTGAAGAGCAGAAGCTGCCGCACGCTTCGGTGGCAGAACTTGAGAATGTCACGGTCTCGCTGCCAAGCGGGACGAGCGGACAATTTGTGCGATTGAAGATTCGCTAGCTCTAGCACAGGGCTTTGGCTGTTTCTGGGATACCGCCTGGCTTGGGGACATCTGAAAACGGTGCTTGCGGGCTCAGGTTGAGCGATTCTAGAAGGTCGAGGTCGCGCTGGACGGTGGGGTTCTTGGCGGTGAGAAGTTTCTCTCCGTAGAAGATGGAATTGGCGCCGGCGAAGAAGCAGAGAGCTTGCGCTTCTTTGCTGATCTCAGTGCGGCCAGCGGAGAGGCGGACTTTCGCTTTGGGCATGGTGATCCTTGCTAGGGCGATCATGCGGACGAGGTCAAAGCTATCGACCGTTTTGGAGTCTCCCATGGGCGTGCCAGGCATGGGCATGAGCACATTGATAGGAACGCTCTCGGGTTGCGGGTCGAGATTGGAGAGGATCTCTAACATGCGCAGACGATCTTCTGCCTGCTCGCCGAGCCCAAGGATGCCACCGCAGCAGACGGCCATGCCGGCGTCTTGCACGTGACGCAGGGTGTTGAGGCGGTCTTGGAAGGTGTGGGTGCTGACGATGTTCGGGTAGTGCTCGGGAGAGGTGTCAATGTTATGATTGTAGGCGGTGACGCCGGCATCGCGAAGCTGGCGGGCTTCCTCGGCGCCGAGTTCGCCGAGGGTGACGCACACTTCCATGTTCAATTCACTGACTCCACGAACGATCTCTAACACGTCATCAAATCGCTTGGTCCCCTGGCGCACGCCTTTCCAGGCGGCTCCCATACAGAAACGGGTCGAGCCGTTGGCCCTGGCGGCACGAGCGTTTTCCATGACGGCTTCTTTCTCCATGAGACGCTCGGCTTCGACGCCTGTGCTGTAGCGTGCGCTCTGGGCGCAGTAGGAACAGTCTTCGCTGCAACCGCCGGTCTTGATGCTGAGCAGGGTGCACAACTGAACTTCTTGCTTGGGCCAATGCTCTTCGTGAACGGCGCGTCCGCGCTTGAGGAGTTCGAAGAAGGGGAGTTGGGCGAGTTGTTCGATTTCGGCTAGGGTCATGACGGCGTGGGAACGGCAGTGGGGCGATAAGAAAACCGCCATCCTGTTTCCAAGATGGCGGTTAAAGTTTTAAGAATGCGAGGGTTCGCGGTTTATTAAGCGTAAGAGGACTCGACGCGTGTGGCCACATCCCGATAGCCGTAGTCGACTTCGTAGATTTGCTTGAGAGCATCAAGGTATTGTTCGGTCTCTTCACGGCGCTGGTGCAAGAGGGCACGTTCGTAGACGACTTCTTTCTTGACCTCATCCATGCCGCTGAGCTCTTTCTCGGCTTCTTGTAGCTGTGTGATGGCGAGATCGATCATGTTCTTCTCAGCGAAACACTTGCCTAACATGAGCAAGGCCTTGGTGCGCACGTGGGGGTTATTCTTAGCGCGCTGCAACTCGGGAATGGCCTCGGTGGCCTGACCGGTGGCGTATAGATACTCAGCAAGTGAGAAACGCAGCTGTGGATCGGTCGGGTTCCGGTTCACCTGATCTTGGAAGTAGGTGACTTTCAGTAGGAGTCGTTCTTGCTTCAACTCGTCCAAGCGTGCTCGCTTCTCCGCGGCATCGGGAGCGTCAGGATTCTCGGCGAGATCTTTCTCCATCTGCTCGAATTCTCTGTCCCGTTTCTTATCTTGCAGACCGGTGATCCTAGTTTGCAGGGCCGTGTCACCTGTCGATAGATGAACCGCCCATTCTAGGTAGGAGATGGCAGAGTCGAAATCGTTCTTCCTCTCATACATGTTGGCGATCTGCTTCACGACGAGGACATTGTTATTGTCCGCATTGTATTCCTCAAGAAGCCCTTCCAATCGGCGTTCGATCTGCTCTGGGGTCAGGTGCTGACGATCCTTGAGTTCGGCCTCTTTCATGGCGTCCTCGTCTCGCTTCGATCCGCCGTCTTCGAGCTTGTTCTTCTCCATCGAGGCACGCGTGGAGTTCTTCATGGAGCCATTCATGGCATCCAAGTCTGTCGGGTCGAGCGCGGTGACGGCGCTATAGGCGTCCGCAGCCTTCTGGTAATCTTTCTGGTTCTCGTAGTGCTTCGCGATCTTCTTGATCACGGCGGGATCCTTGGGATTGGCCTCTTTGAGAGTCTCCAAAGCGAGCAACCCAACATCGGGAAGTTCGGCTGCAATAGCGGCATCATAGAGAATCTCGTTGAGGCCTTTGTTGCCAGGATCATCGACGAGGGCATCTTCCAAAGCGTTCATGGCAGCCCTGGGATCCTTCTCGATCATGGGCTTGATCTTCATGCCGGCCTTCATAGCAGCACCGCCTGAGAGAAGGCCCTTCTTCTTATCCTTTGCTGCCATCATCTGGGCTTTCCTCAGCGCTTTGCGGGCATCGAGAAACTCAGGGGCTTCCTTAACAATAGGGAGGAGCAGCTGATTCACGTAGTCGTAATTCTGCATCCGCATGGATTTCACCGCTTTGTCCCAGAGGTTCTTCAGATTGGACGGCAATTCGTTTTCTGTCATATTGGGTATTCCTTCTCGATCGGGCTTTCTTTCAGTTGATTGGGGCGTTTCTATAGTCGGCAAATCCGAATTTACTACGGATTTCACACAAGGTTCTCGGGTTTGGCAAGAGACTTTGTTCTGGGGACTTTCCCATTGCAATTGCCAATGAAACGCGATTTGCTTAGCCCATGAAACGAAGACTCGCTCTCATGCTCACGTTGGTTCTTGCTCTCGGCTGTTTGGGCATGGGCAAACGTGCCTCCAAACACATCGTGTCATTCCACGTGCAGACCGAGCCGGAATTTGCTGCGAGCAAGCGGGTTTTCGAGTGGCCAGTGGGCTCGGGCTATTTCTATGAGAAGTCCCCCACGATCCATCACAAGCAGATCCGGGCTTTCTCTGCGTTTGATGGGGATGACGGCGGCTGGGGCGCAGTTTTTCGCTTGAGCACGGCTGGGCGGAATCAACTGCAGGCGGTCACGCAATCTCACCCTGGCAAGCTCATGTTGGCCGTGGTTCTCGGCGAACCACGCGCGGTGACCAAGATGGATCGCTACAATGATGATGGTCAGATTGTGATTTGGGAAAAGCTTCGGCCTGAAGACATGGAAATTTTTGAGAAGAAGTTTTCCACGTTTCAGTGATGCGCTGCGGGGTCGTCCTCCTCGTCATCGGGCTGTGGATCACGTCCGCATCCGCGCAGTCCTGGATCTTGCCTACGGCGAATCGAGCGCTGTACTCTGGGGCCTATGCAGACTATTACATGCATGTCCCGCGTCATTGGGAGGGGAAAGATTATCAGCCATGGCAAGGGGGGCAATATGGATTTGTCAGGACGCCGGTAAAGAGCAAGGGTCAGGTGCTCTATGCGAAGTTTCATGAGGGACTGGATATCCGACCGACGCGGCGAGATGCGCGAGGGGATCCGTTGGACGTCGTCTGGAGCGTGGGCTCAGGGACGGTGGTTCATGTGAATCCGGTCACGGGCCATAGTTCCTACGGGAAGTATGTGGTGGTTGAGCATAATTGTGAGGATGGGCCTTACTACAGCCTCTATGCGCACCTCACACGAGCCACGGTGGAAATCGGCCAAGCCGTTCGTGCTGGCACGCCGCTTGGGATCTTGGGTTACACTGGGCCGGGGTTGAATCGTGCCCGGGCTCATTTGCATTTCGAGATCAATCTTCTGTTGGACAGCCAGTTCAATACTTGGCACGGGTCCATCGATGGCACGGGCAATCCTCATGGGATCTACAATGGCCTGAATATGGTGGGTATACCGGTGGCCGACTACTTTCTTGCGTGTCGCGCGAAGCATGGACTGAGCGTCGGTGATTTCCTCAAACGACGCGAGGCGCACTACAGGGTGGTGGTGCCGAAAGAGGGCAGTCGGGTCGAGTTGGTGCGCCGCTATCGTTGGCTGCTGACGGATCGGTTGAAGCAAGGCACTGCCTGGGAGATCTCCTTTGATGGCTCAGGCATCCCCCTGAAAGTGGAAAGTGTGACGCCTGACGTGCTTTCGTTGGAGCCGCAAGTTTCCTGGGTGAAATCCTCGCCGCACTATCACACCTATCAAACTCGCACTCGATTGACGCGTGCGGGAGATAAGCTCACCTCGAGAGGGGCGCGGTTCGTGAGCTTGGTGGCAGGACGTTTCTAGATTCGGCCATTGCTACTCCGAGGTGAGCTTGATATGAGTATAAGCGTGAGCGTCTCTTACATTCTTCTTCCCTGCCTTTTCATTGGATCGCTTCTTTCTCTTGGTCTCGGCCAAGATCCTCCGAGGCAATGGTATAAAGGGAACACCCACACACATTCACTCTGGAGTGATGGGAATGACTTTCCGGACATGATCACGGATTGGTATGTGCAGGCAGGCTACGATTTCCTAGCGCTTTCCGATCACAACATCCTCAGCCGAGGAGACAAATGGATGTCCAATATGGCGATTCAGAAACGTCGTCAGACTTTGGGGAAAGAGACTTTGGCCAAGTACGTCAAGCACTTTGGCGAAGAGTGGGTGGAAACGCGCGGGGAAGGGGACTCGTTGGAAGTGCGCCTGAAGACTTTGGAAGAAGTGCGCGCGCGTTTTGAAAAGCCAGGCGAGTTCCTCCTAATGGAGGCGGAAGAGATCACCGATAGTTTTGATCGAGTGATCGTGAACTTTGATAAGCCTGATAATCTAGAGAAAGTGTCAGTCCAGGTGCACATCAACGCCCTTAATGTGGTGGAGATGATTCCTCCGCAGCACGGAGATTCTCCTCGTGAAACGATGCGTAACAATTTGCTTGCGGTGAAAGCGCAAGAGGAACGCACGGGGAAACCGATGTTGGCCCATCTCAATCATCCGAACTTCATGTGGTCACTCACCGCGGAAGATCTCGCTCACGTGGTGGAGGAAGATTTCTTTGAGGTCTACAATGGCCATCCCACGATCAATCATCTGGGTGATGAGAAAAGGCCGGGTGATGAGAGGCTGTGGGACATCGCCAATACGATTCGACTGACGGAACTCCAAGCGCGACCGCTCTTTGGTCTGGCCACGGATGACTCACATCAGTACCACGGTGGGGATGTTTCGCCGGGTCGTGGTTGGGTCATGGTGCATGCCGCCGCGCTCGAATCGGATGCCTTGGTATTGTCGATGCGGGAAGGGGCTTTCTACGCCTCGACCGGGGTCCTTCTGGCGGATCTCGACTATTCTCAGGATGCGAAAGCGATTCATTTCTCGATCAAGGCAGAGCTGGGAGTTCGCTACGAGACGGAGATCATCGGGACCCGGAAAGCCACGCCGGAGAAAGTTGGGGAGACCCTGGCCAAGATCGAGGGGACAGACGTTCATTTTCCGCTCACAGGAGACGAACTCTACGTGCGGGCCGCGGTCACGGCCTCGGCGTCACATCCGAACCCTTCCTTTGAAGGCCAGCGGCTTCAAGCCTGGACCCAACCATTGGGTTGGAGCGGAGATCGCTAAGACTTTCTAACCGAGACCCCGAGAGAATTCATTGGACATTGGGCCCGTTGGATGGCCGTATCCAATTTCACATGAGCGAAGATTCTAGCGCAGAAGCGCCCGCCACAAAGAAGAGCCCTCGCAAGCGGTCAACCGCCCCTCGCAAGAAGGCCTTAAAAAGAGTTTCAAATACAGAAGGCGGTTCTGAAAGTACCCCTTCTGCATCGGATGCGCCGCAGCCTCAAACGGCTGCCGCACCACCAGAAATACGCCCTCCTAAGCAACAACAGTCGAACGAATCTGGAGAGCAACGTAGTTCTGCGGACAGGCCAGCCTCTCAAGAGAGCGGAAATAGCAACAACGAAGCCTCACCCAAGCCAAGACCCGAGAAATCCAGAGAGGGCGGCGGTGGCAACGACGACCATCCGCGCGGTGGTGATGGCCGCAACCGGTCTCGAGGACGCCGAGGTGGCAGGCAGCAGCGCGGCCCATCTGAGAATCGGCAGCAACAGCCTCCACAGCAGTTACCGTCTGCTCGGCCTGATGTGCCCTTGGATTTGGAAGAACTCAAAGCCAAGGCGTGGAAGATCTACGCCACAGAGATCTGTGAGGAAGGTCTTCGTTTCGTGGATGAATCTGATGCCGCCAAGCTCGTTCGGCGGAGCTTCAAGATGGCAGAGATCTTCATGAAGTTCGAGCAGCAGCAAGTGCGCGCGCCTGAACCCACGCGGAATAACACGAGCGCAACGCCGCAGCAGGCTCAACCAGAGCGTCAGCAACAATCCTCTCGTAGGGAGGAAACTAGCGGGAATCCCGAAGCTGCCGCGTCAGAAGACCAAGAGCCTCAAGATTCTGCCGAAGCGCCTTCTGTCGGAGATGCTAAAGAAAGTGAGGTCGAAACGACTCAAGCCGCTTCTCCTGAAGATGCTGCAGCGACGAGCCGAGATGACGTTGCTGATGAAGAGATCGAGCCGCCTACGATCTCGGTCGACTGATCACCCGGACTTCATCCACACTTGTCAGTTGCTCGCGGCTGCCTTCTGAAGTTTCGACGATCAATTCACCTTCTGAGCCGAGGTCCACGACCAACCCTTCCACTGTGCCGTCTCCCAGACGTGCGCGGATAGGCTTGTTCATGAGGTAATAGGAAGATTTCAATTCCTCCAAGACGGTGACGAATGCCTCAGGCGGCGAGTTCAATGCTTCCGTTAGGCCGTTAAGGATCCTGGCGGCTAACATTTCGCGATCGATCCACGTCCGAGTCACCGCCCGAAGCGAGGTCGCTTGACCACGCAATGCCTCAGGGATCTTGTCTTCAGAGAGGTTTACATTGATGCCGACACCGATCACCGCGTGAGCTGGGGTGTCTCCGCGAATTTCGGTTTCGACCAAGATCCCAGAGACTTTCTGATCGCCCAAGAAGATGTCATTCGGCCATTTCACCATGGGTTGAGCCGGAGGATAGTCGTCGAGCGTCTGCTTGAGGACGAGCGCCATGATATGGGTGAGCCGTCCCCAGAGAACCGGAGGCCAAGTCGGATGGACGAGACAGGAGAAGAGCAGATTGCTTCCTAAGGGACCACTGAACCATGCATTCCCCCGTCGACCACGCCCCGCCGTCTGCGACTCCGCAAAGAGCACGCTTCCAGTGGTCCCCGATGTGGCGGGCAATCGTAGAACGGCATCATTGGTCGAGGTCACCTCTTCGGCCGTGTGGATCTCCCAAGCTTCGGGATGATTCAGATGTTCGCGGATCCCTTCTGGGTCTAACATCGCCCTAAGAGAGGTCGAGGAAATTCTGCAAGAGCTGCTTTCCTTGTTCTGTAAGGATAGATTCCGGATGGAACTGCACGCCGTGGATGGGAAAGTGTTGGTGTTGCAGGCCCATGATCTCCTTCTCTGCCGTCTCCGCCGTGATGGTCAGCGCGTCTGGAAATGTCTCGCGCCTCACGATGAGAGAGTGATAGCGAGTCGCTTCGAATGGGTTCGGCAAGCCGGCGAAGATACCTTTGCCACCATGCTCGATCGGGGAGGTCTTACCATGCATGAGTCTATCAGCCCGCACCACATCACCCCCGAATACATGGCCGATGCATTGGTGGCCCAGGCAAACGCCGAGGATCGGGATCGTTTCTCCAAAGGCTCGGATCACATCGCAGCTGATCCCGGCCTCTGCAGGGGTGCAGGGGCCGGGGGAAATGCAAATTTGTGAGGGAGCCAGGGCGCGGATCTCATCAATGGTGATCTCGTCGTTCCGATAGATCTTAATGTCCGCTCCCAGCTCGCCAAAGTACTGCACGAGATTGTAGGTGAACGAATCGTAGTTATCGATGACTAACAACATGATGGGTCAGGTTCCTTCCGAAAGTTTTTTCGCGCGCTCGATGGCGCGGATCATGCCCATGGCTTTGTTCTGTGTTTCTTCATACTCCTTCTCGGGGACGGAGTCGGCGACCACGCCAGCACCCGACTGAACATAGGCTTTGCCATCTAGGAGCACGCACGTGCGGAGGGCGATGCAAGAATCGAGATTCCCATCAAACCCGAAATAACCGACAGCGCCGGAATACGCGCAGCGCTTGTTCTTCTCCAGTTCGTTGATGATCTGCATAGCCCGCACTTTCGGCGATCCAGAGACGGTCCCCGCAGGAAAGGTGGCTCGCATCACATCGTAGGCGGTCTTGCTAGGATTGAGTCGCCCCTCCACATTAGTCACAATGTGCATGACGTGACTGTAGCGCTCGATCGTCATGAGATCCGACACCTTCACGCTTTCATATTCGGCGATCCGTCCCACGTCATTGCGCGCCAAGTCGACGAGCATGATATGCTCGGCGCATTCCTTGGGATCACCTAACAAGTCTTTCTCCAAAGCGAGATCTTCCTCTTCCGACTTGCCTCTCCATCGCGTCCCGGCGAGTGGACGAATCTCCACCTTGCTATCGATGGCTCGCACGTGGACTTCAGGTGAACTGCCCACAAGTGAGAATCCGTTAGGAAACTGCAGGCAGAACATGTAGGGTGAGGGATTCACGTGTCGCAAAGCGCGATAGAGATCGATCGGAGGCTCGGTGTAGTCGACGGAGAATCTCTGCGACGGTACCACTTGAAAGATATCGCCAGCGCGGATATACTCCTTCGCCTTCTCCACCATCGAGCAATACTCTTCTTTCGTCGTGTTGCACTCCGGCTCCACTGGCACAGGGGTGGCATGGGTGATGACTGGCTTCGCATGCATGGGCTGCGAAAGCTTTTCGATCAACGCGTCAATATGTTCTCGCGCCGCCGTGTAGGCTTCCTTAGCATTCTTGAAATCGGAAGTGACGATGTTAGAGACGACGTTGATCCGGCGATGCCGATGATCGAAGATCAACATGTCGTCGGCCAACATGAAAATCATGTCAGGCACGCCCAAAGCATCCGGCGGCACCTCAGCCACCGTCGGTTCGAAGTAACGCACCGCGTCATAGGCCAGGTAGCCTACCGCCCCGCCGTAGAATACTGGCAAGCCATTTGAATCCACGGGACGGAAAGCTGCCATCAGCTTCTCGAGCTCGGCCAGCGGATCACCATTGGCCGTGGACTTCTCGATCGTCCCTTCTCGCAGATTGGTTAGAGTGATCTCCTGTTCGCGGCTTTCGAAGACGAACCGAGGTGAGCTCCCCAAGAAAGAGTAGCGGCCCGCATCCTCGCGGGTCTCTGCCGATTCCAGGAGGAAGGCATATTCTCCGTCATTGATCTTCTTGAATGCCGAAAGAGGTGTTTCGTAATCCGCCGCCAATTCTGTGTAGGCGGGGATGAGTCCACCAGACGCGAATTGGGCGGCAAAGGTCTCATAATCGGGCTTGATCGGCGTCTCGGGCACTGTCGATCAAGTTTGGAGAGAGAATTCTGTTCTGCAAGCCATCACTTGGCAATCTTCGTGGGCCGCCCTAGCTTCCCGCTCGCACAAGATCCATGTCAGAAGAGGCTATTGATGAAGAAGACACACTCCCTGCTAACATTGCTTTAGCGGTGCAGTGCGCGTCCCATCGTGAGGCGCTCGAACAGGGGCTCGTCATCCTCGCCATGAATCTCCCATACTGGCATGTGCACCAAGCCGGGGGGCATGAGCTCTATGTCGAGGCGGAGCTCCTTCCCAAGGTCGTGGGCGAGCTGGAGGCTTATCGGGAGGAGCAGGCCGTGTGGCGGCCGGGCGAGTCGGATCAAGGGCTTGAGGATCGTCCGGCAAGTTTCTATGTGCCCTACGTGGCGACGCTCGTGTTGGTCACCTCCTTCATATTGCAGAACGCCTACGCGCCAGACTATGCGGGATTCGGTCGGATGGATTCCGTCCGCTTCATTGCTCAAGGCGAGTGGTGGCGATCTCTGACCGCCCTCTTTCTTCATGGCGATCCGCCTCATCTTTTAGGTAATCTCATCTTCGGGCTTTGGTATGGTACTTTGGTCAATCGCGGCTACGGCACATGGCTGGGGTGGGGAATGATTCTTCTTAGCGGCATGTTAGGAAATGCCATCGTCGGGATGATGCATTATCCTGAATCACATTTGTCCATCGGGGCCTCCACCGCCGTCTTTGGATCGCTCGGCCTTCTCGTCGCGGAAGGCTTGATCTATCGCTGGCACCAGCGGTTCACAGCGCGTCTTGGTCAGGTCCTCTTGCCCTTTGTTGCTGGAGGTATTCTGCTCGGAATCACGGGCGGGTTCGATAATCCACAGACTGATGGCTTGGCTCATGTAATGGGCTTTCTTTCAGGGCTTGCGTTAGGATTGTTCGCCGCCATTCGTTTCGCGAAGCGAGAAAGCTCACTTAGGCAGTGACGTTGTTCACCCAGAATGTTAGGATGTCTTATGATTCGACAAATTGTCACCCACCCTGGCGGGGCGCACAAAGACGACTTCCTCGCCTGCTCTGTACTCGTTCATCTGCATCAAGTGCCGATTCATCGGCGCGAGCCCACCCCAGAAGATCTTGAAGACCCGTCGACTTGTGTCGTGGACGTTGGTGGTCAACATGATCCATCTAAGAAGAACTTCGATCACCATCAGTTCTCTCAAGACGAACCACCCGTTTGCGCGCTTTCGCTCGTGCTCAAAGATCTCGGTCTTTATGAGGATGCTAGGAATTTCTGCGAATGGTTGGAGCCTGCGGAATGGCTTGATTGCTTAGGCCCGATTGAGACCGCCCAGAGACTGGGAACCCACCGCGAAGTCATCAATCAGCTCCTTTCGCCGATCGATGTCACGCTCCTGAAGCGCTTCGCATCCTCCAATCAGTGGACGCTCAATGAACCGATCTGGCAGATTATGGGCATGGTAGGCGAAGATCTCCTTGCCTACTTGCGCAGCCTCCGGAAACGTCTGGATTACATCCGTCAGCGTGCAGAATGGTGGACGCTCGAGACGACTGCGGGTCCGCTTGAAGCGCTCTTCATGCCTCGGAATGAACCGGTCAATGGCGAACCTTCCTTTGGTCTCGCGCGTTACATTGAGGAAGTCGGCAAGCAAGAGGTCACCATTGCGCTCGTCTACCCAGATCGGCGTGGCGCAGGCTATGGTCTCGGGCGTTACAATGATGATCGCCGTATGAATTTCTGTCGCGTAGAGTCGGAAGAAGATGTGCACTTTGCCCATGGCCGAGGCTTTGTCGCTAAGACGTCCGCGACCGATCCTGCGCGGTTGCGTGAATTGCTAGAGCTTGCCTTGCAGCCGTAGTTCCATGACTCAGCAATCCTGCGTGGTCTGCGTTGCGATGATGTTTGCCATCACCGTTCAGGTGATGGGGCAAGAGGCGCCCTTTCGTATCAATGAGCTTATTTCTGTTAACGTTAGCAGGCTGCGGGATATCGAGAAATATCATTCCGATTGGATTGAGATTCAGAACATTAGCGGAGAAACGCAGAACTTGGTCGGTTGGCATCTTAGTGATGATCCTGACGATCCCACAAAATGGACGTCGCCGTCGAAGAGGTTGGATCCGAATAGTTCTTTGGTGATCTTTGCCTCGGTGAAGATCAACAACTCCATCTTTCAAATCGAAATCAACACCAACTTCACGTTGGGCCGTTTCGGTGGCTACCTCTCACTTGCAGATCCAGAGGGCAACGTCGTTCAGGAATATATTTATCCCAACCAGTGGCCGGATTTTTCCTATGGGCTCAATGAGGCGAATTAAGCCGCCTTCTTCCCGGCAACGCCGAATGCGCCTAATCAAGGGAGTTTCTCTGGAGTCGTTGAGGACACGAAATTCAGCGTCTACTTTGACGGGTTCGATGTAGAGATTACGACGGAAACAGAAGGGGCGCGCATCATCTACACCACCGACGGCCGGGAACCTGGAAACGGCACAATCTTCACGGGGACGATCGGAGACGTCTATGAAAGTCCCATCCGCATCGATGCCACGACCACCCTTCGCGCTGCGGCATTCAAGGATGGTCATCTATCCAGCAATGTCGACACCCACACGTACATTTTCCAGGAGAAAGTGATTCGTCAGCCGAACGATCCGGCAGGGTTTCCTGAAAAATGGGTGAGTTTCCCCGCAGACTATGAAATGGATCCGCGAGTGATCGATGATCCCTCCTACGCAGAAGAGGCTATGTCAGGACTCACGAGCATCCCGTTGATATCGATCGTGATGGCCACGGATGAATTGTTCGGGCTAAGGAACGGCATCTATTCGAATTCTGAAGATCGTGGAGACGAATCAGAGCGAGGGGCATCCGTCGAGCTGATTCATCCTGATGGATCCAAAGGTTTTCAAGAAGACTACGGCGTGCGCGTGCACGGGTTCGGATGGCGTCCTCACACATCGACCTCCAAGCATTCGTTTAGGCTCGAGTTTCGCGAACGTTATGGTAAGGCCAAGCTCGACTACAAACTCTTCGAGGATGCACCTGTTGACCGCTTTGATAGTATTGTGTTGCGTTCCCAAGGGAGCAAAGGATGGCAGGATTTCCGAGACCCGGAGCAGACCCATTACCTACATGGCTTCCTTTGGAAGTGACACTGATAGAGGTATGGGCAAAAGCGATGGGCATGCCACCTATGTGGAATGGCACCAGTTTAAGAGGCTTCATCGAGGATTTTTCTAGGCGGGTTTTCATCTCGGAAATGCTCGAAATAGCTGTGCCTGGGTTTTTGCAACCATCCGTAACTTTTCGGTCTTCGCTTCTTCT
>JBLHHN010000076.1:0-20728 GCA_047616785.1 Verrucomicrobiales bacterium | reverse complement strand
CAGCAGATCCTCAACCTCCTAAAAGTGGCTTTGTAGCCACCACCTTGAAATGCCCGAATAGCTGACAGAGCCTTGTTTTTAAGGGGATTCGGCAAGAATCAGTGCTGCCTTCAGGGGGTAAAGTCCGTCTTGCCAGAAGAAGGCGTGGTGCGTTTGCCAGACTACCTGAGTTTTCAGGAAGCGGCATGTATACCCTGCGCAGGTCTCACAGCGTGGTATTCGCTGGTAGAGCGTGGGGAGATGGCGAAAGGAGATCCGGTGTTGTTGCTAGGGACGGGTGGTGTGTCTATCTTCGCCTTGCAGATCGCCACGGCGGTGGAAGCGACGGCATGGATCACTTCCAGCAGTGATGCGAAGCTTGTGCGTGTGCTTTCGTTGGGTGCTCAACATGGGATCAACAACAAGACCACGCCTGATTGGGAAAAAGAGGTTTGGAATGGCACCGATAAGCGCGGTGTGGATCATGTGGTCGAGGTCGGCGGAGCCGGCACTTTTGGCAAATCCATGGGAGCGGGGCTGCTGGCGGGCACATTGCTCTGATCGGCGTGCTCACAGGATTCGGTCCGCCGGACGCGTCGTTGTTTCCGTTAGTCTCGCGAAATGTTCGCTTGAATGGCATCTACGTCGGAAATCACGCTGCCTTTAAGTGATTGTTAGTATTTGCGGCTGAGCATGCACTGCATCCGGTGGTGGATCGTGTGTTCCCGTTTGATGAGGCGGTGGCGGCATATGATCACCTGGCGTCGGGGAGTCATTTCGGGAAAGTGGTGATTGAAGGGGCTTCCAGCTAGATCGGTATTATCGGTTGGCGAAGGTTCGATTCCTTTCTATCGTTCCCATACAGTCGAATGAAATTTGTTACCTGTCTTCTTTTTAGTGTTGTCGGTCTTGTGAGTGCGTCCTGCCTTTGGGCAGATCAGGCATCGTCACGTTATGTCTCGCAGGTGAGCTTGCCGACTCAGGGTGAGCTGGAGGGCGGTCTGGTGGAGCATCGTGGTCGGTACTGCTACGGAGGGCTTGGAGGGCTTTGGCGCACTGACGGGACAACGTTAGGCACGCAGCCTTTGTCAGAAGAAGACGTGCGTGGCCCGATCGTATCAGCAGGTGAATGGCTTTATTATTGGACGGTGGCGCTTGACGATGATTACGAGGAAGAAGATGAGGATCTTTGGGCGATGGATGGCGAATCCGTTGAGAGTGCGCGGTTGGTCATGGACGCCTTTGGTGACCCGATAGGAAGGGATCTGTTAGGTGGATTGGGAGACCAGATGTATTGGTTGCAAGCCGTAGGGAGGAACTGGGAATTGTGGAGGGCGAGCGCTGTTGACAAGACAACGGCCAAGGTGCTCGAGTCGCCGCGTGGATCGGCTCCTGTCCTTCTCAGCATGAAATGGAGTTGGAATGGGAAACTGTATTTCTATGCGCCTGATCCTGAAAGCCAATCGACCGCGTTGTGGGAGAGTGATGGCACCACAGATGGCACGGTGCCAGTGATCGTGGCGGTCGTTTCAACAGAAGAGCCAGTGAAGACCGCAGATGCCGTGACTTTGATCGCGACGGTGAATCGCGATGAGACAGTGATGCGTTTGCAAGCCTCTGGGGAAGTGGTGCCCGTGATTTCTCAAGAGACGGAAACGTATGGCGACGCCAAGGCCTTGTGGTCGGATGGGGAACACGTGATTTTCAGTGGTTCTGATAGCGTGTTCGGTGCAGAGCCCTGGCTCGCGGAAGAGAAGGGCGCTCGAAGGTTGACAGACATCTATGATGGCAAGACTAGCTCAAATCCGGAGATTCTCGGAGTGCTCGATGGAGACGTGTTGGTGTGGGCTCGTGGTCGAGATGGTACCCACCTTAGGAGAGTCGCGATTACGGATGGTTCCGCAGAAGTGGTGGAGAATCTGCCAGAGGAGATTGAGGATCATCAATTCGTCGGTGCCATGGAGGTAGGTTCTTCGGCCTATCTGGTCTCGCATGCCGCGAATGCCGTGGGTGTGCTTTGGTTGTCGAGATTGGATGGGGGAACACAAGAGGTGACGACGATGGGCTCAGAATGGCTCACAGAGATCGATTCGTATGACGCTGGCTGGCCCTATCTTTATCCTCAAGGCGACGCCGTGTTGTTGTCGAGTTGGCAGACGGCCTTTGGTGAAGAGCTTTACAAAGTGGATGCTGGAGAGGATCCGGTGTTGGTGAAGGATGGGAATGTGGCGCCCATCGCGGGTGGGCGCGCGGTCTTGATCCAGCCGATTCCAGTGTCCTTAGACATGCAGTACTTCACGGTGAATACCGACCTCCAGCATGAGTATGTTAGGCTGCGTGCGGATGGATCGACCCTGACGCTCCGGACGGGCGCGGTCGAGCGCATTGGATGGTCATTGACGACCAATCCTCAGACAGGGGTGAGCTTCTTTGTCGATCCAGAAGGGCTGTGGAGTTTGTTGCCTGGTGCCTCGGCTCCACGGAATGTCATTGAGAATGGAACGGTGAGGCCGGAGTTTAATGCCACAAATGTGCCATTCTCCGTGACGACGAGTGGGGTTCTCTTTCTGGCTACGAACAATTTTATCGGAGTGGGAAGTACGTTCCACACCGACGGGTTTTCAAGCAGTTCGACAAAGTCGGTGGTGCCTAACCAAGTCTTTAAGGACACGCCTGTGAAGTTCAAGGACTTCAACTATTTCGTGAACGACAATCCATCGTTGAACGTGCAACCGTGGTTCACGAATGGTACAACGACAGAGCGTTTTCTCACATTTTCAAGTGAGGTGATCGTTGCGGGTGCCACAGAGTCTCACATCTTCTTCACTGCAGATGGACCAGGAGATCCGAATGGGATCGTGCTCTGGTCCTACACTGGTTCAGGTTCGGTGCTGTCTGTGGGGGCGCCTGCAGTATCGCCGTTCTTGGTGCCTCCTGTGTCTATCGATGATCACTTCTATTATGTGGGATTTGATGAGTCGGGGGCTGAGCTTTGGGTTTCCGATGGAACCTGCGATGGAACGATTCGGCTAACGGATATACAGGAAGGCACGGAGTTCGGGGCGATTAAGAATCTCACGGCCATGGATGATGTGGTGTTCTTCGCTGCAGATGATGGCGAACACGGGTGGGAACTGTGGACTACCGACGGCACGGAAGAGGGCACACGTCGCGTGACCGATCTGCAGGAAGGGGGGGCGGACTCTCTTGCCGACACAGACGTATCGATCATGCGTGCATCAGGTGACGACCTCTACTTCGCCGCGAACGATGGCATTCATGGCACGGAACTTTGGCGCGTGGACAAGGATGGGAATGCTCCTGAACTCGTGCAAGATCTCATGCCGGGAGGTGCCTCCTCACATCCTCAGAATTTTCAAATCATCAACGGTCGACTCTTCTTCCAAGCGGACGATCCAGGGCAGCCGATGATGACCTTGCGCGAGATCGTCTCGGTGCCCAACTTTGAGTCTGGCTCGGTGAATGTCCAAGCGGCAGAATCGGAGATCATTCTAACGTTTGGTGAGAAGACGAATCGCTCCTATCTCTTGATGGAAAGCGATGACCTGCGCACGTGGCGTGCGGTGCGTTCCTACAATGATGCGGAAGCTGGTCGGCAACAGACGGTAAGAGTGCCGGTCGAGTCGGACAGAAGCCCGGTCTTCTATCGAGTGCAATCGAACTGACTTACGATTTCACAATCGCCTGCAACGTTGTCTGAAGTTGCTTCACCTTCTCGGGGTGTTTGCTATAGAGATTGTTCAATTCTGCGGGATCTTCCTTGAGGTTGTAGAGTTGTCCTCGAGGGCCGTCTGCGGTGGGCTTGATCCGCTTGGGTTTGGAGAATCCACCTGAGCCGAGTCCATCGATGAGCTTCCAAGGGCCTTCGCGCACGGTCATGTAACCACTGCCGGACTTCATGGCGAGATGGGGACGGACAGGTTTGTCTGGAGGATGATCGCCGCGAAGAACACCGGAGAAGTCATAGCTATCAGGGCCTTCTTTCTGAGGTTTGCGTGGGTAGGCGGTGATCTTTGCTAGAGTGGCTAAAAGGTCCGTGAAACAAATGGTCTGAGCGCTCTGGGAACCCGCCTTCACGGTGCCTGGCCACCGCACGATGAATGGCATGCGATGCCCTGCTTCCCAAGCGTCTGCTTTCATGCCACGTAGCCCGCCTGAGGAATCGTGATCTAACCGTTTCACGTCTTCCTCATACCAAACGGGCCCGTTGTCTGAAGTGAAGACGAGAAGGGTGTCCTTGGTCATGTCCGCCTTGTCCAGTGCCCCGAGGACGCGTCCGATCATCGCATCGACCATGACTAGGAAATCGCCGTACATCCCGGCATCGCTCTTTCCGGAAAACTCAGCTGCTGGGAGCCATGGGGTGTGCGGCGCTGGGTAGGCCAAGTAGAGCATGAGAGGCTTCTTGGCTGGTTTGTTAATGTGTTTCTCGATCACCTCGATGGCTTCATCGGTGAATCGGGGCAGAACATCTTTCAGTTTCATGTTAGGAGCGATCAAGCCTTCGCGCCAGAACTCGCCCTGGATCGGGGACCAACCTTCTGTGCTCTTGGCGGCAATGGGAACTGTCGGTGGGGCGACAGCTTGGCGGCCTCGAATGTAGAAATAGGGAGGAATGTCAGTGGATGCGCGGATGCCGAAATACGAATCAAATCCAACATCCACGGGACCGCCAGGCAACGGCTTGTCATAGCCGTTCTCATGGAAGCCGAGATGCCATTTACCTACCATGGCGGTATCGTAGCCCTGCGTCTTGAGGAGCGACGCGATGGTCGTTTGCCCCTTATCGATGACGGCTTGAGTTCGCCATTTCTCGACCGGTGCTCGAAAGGGGTAGCGTCCTGTCATCAATCCATAGCGGGACATGTGGCACAACGGACCTGGAGCGTGCGCATCTGTGAAACGCATGCCTGCCTTGGCGATCGAATCAATGTGAGGCGTGGGGATCTTAGAGGCCGCGTTGAAACAACCCGGATCGCCGTAGCCCATGTCATCGACCATGATGATCACGACATTGGGTTTCTCGGCGAAGCCAGTCTGAGCGAAGCAAAGGACCATGCCGAAGACGGTGAGAGTCTGTGTGAAAACGTGTGCGAAGGGGACTTTCATTTCCGGAATCTAGTTCGCTGACAGTTGGTGAGGCAAGCCTTGTCGAACATTTGGAGCATCTCCTGCGAAAAGCCTGGATCGATCTCTCTTCCGATGTTCTTCTGACAGCATTATGAGCCAAACATCACTCATCTACGTGGCTGTCTTGGTTCTTGGGCTGACATCAGTTAAAGCCGAGCTCTCTGCCGAACGTCGTTTGCCTATCTTGCCCCAATCCGTTGTCTTTGAGGAAAGTGACGGCATTGTGGCTGTGGAAGCTGAACATTTCTTCAAACAAACCGATACGGAGGTGCGCGGTTGGTAACTGACCACGGCGAGTGAGCAGACCAATACCAAGGATGATGCGGATGGGGCACATGTGAGAGGGGTGTGACCGGCGAATAAGCTGGTAGCTATGGTGTTCAATAGAAAATATGACGACAGTCTGAAATTTATTGTAATTATATGAAAGGTGCTTAGGCATGACAGCCGAGGTCTTACATAACGACGACGAGACGATGACCATCAAGGTGACGGTTAAGAAAAGTGCCGCCTTTCTTGAATGTGAAGAGAATATCCAGGACGCCCTGAATGAGGCGGGAAGTCTTGCTGCAGAGCAATGCCTCGAGGATTCTGATAGTGATGGTAGTCCGATAACTCTGCACAGTGAGTAGTTCTATCTCGGGGATTCAAGCGGCGAAGCGCTCTCCGTCAGCCCCTGTCACCCTCCAGAGGTAGGCGAAACCATCCAGCCAACCTGACGGAGGGCCCTATTTGAAAGAGATCGATCCCTATCAGCACCTGCGTGTGGTCCACACTTATCCGAACAAGCAGGACGATGTGTATACGCCTTTGTTATGGAATCAGTATGAAATCACAGTGGCTTCCTTGCAGAACAGCTGGTCGGCGGCGCATCAACGCACGCTCAAATGGATCCAAGAGTCTGCGAAAACCGGCAAGCCATGGGTCGTGGCCAATGATGAGAGGGGTTCTGCTAGTCTTGGGGTGCCTCCAGATCCTGGCTATGAGGGATTCGGTGGCAAGGCTCAGGATAAGCCAGATTCCAAACACTATGATTTGCACAATGTGCGGAAGCAAACACTTTGGGGGACGATCATGGCGGGAGGCGCAGGAGTGGAATATTACTTTGGCTACAAGCTGCCACAGAATGGCTTGGTCTGTCAGGATTTCCGTTCACGCGATCTGTCATGGGACTTTTTGAGGGATAGTGATAGAGGGTCTGGAGCAGCATGCCATCCCATTCTGGGATATGACGAATGCAGATGCTTTGGTTGGAAATCCAGAGCATAAGAATCATCTCTATAGGCTGGCCAAAGCTGGCGAGATCTACCTTGTGTATCTTTGTGATGGTGGCAGCGCGGATCTGGATCTCAGTGGTGTGGAAGGAAATTTCCAAGTAAGCTGGTTCAATCCACGAGGTGGCAGAGCGTTGAGCAAGGGATCCATCGCAGAAGTCAAAGGTGATGGTAAAGTTGCTCTCGGTAAGGCTCCGGCAGATGCTGAGCAAGACTGGCTGGTCATCGTCAGGCGTTGAGGCAACGAGTTTTCACTCTCGACTCTGTAGCGAGCAGTTTTAGTTTGGAGACGTTTAAAATTTAGACAAATGCGATAATTGTGATAAGATCCATGAATTATCATGTTTATAGATGTGCGTACCAGAATCTTGGTCGTGATTGTGGGGCTTTGTCTCTCACTTTCCGCCTGGGTTCATGCGGCTGAGCATGCGGGCTGTGCCGCTTGTGCGAACCATATCACCACCTCTTGGAGCCAGAATTCCGTCTCAGGAACGGCAAAGTCTTGGGCCGCTGGCACGAAGAAATTATGCGTCCTGAGGGTCGATTTCGACGATCTGCCGGGACCGCCTCGGAGCATTTCGGGCGAGATCACGACAAGTGAGATCCTTCAGACGGTGAATGGTCCCGTGGCAGGCTTTTTCAAAACTGCTTCTTATGGCGCAGCGAGTGTCTCACTGGAGTCATCAGCCATCACCGAGGTGCTACGTCTACCAGATACCGCCGAATCCTACGCCCAAGAGGCAGTGCTTCAGCGCATGGAGGCAGATGCCAAGCATTCTGCGGAGAATGCGGGTTACGATTTGAGCAAGTACGATCGGGTCCTCATTCTGTTCAGCTCATTTGCTTCTGTCCCTAACAATCTTGTGCGTTACACGGGGTTCGCCTGGATCGGTGGACTGAGCAGCTGGTTCCAAGGGAGTTTCGCGCCTGGATTGGTCGCTCATGAGTTAGGCCACAATCTTGGTCTCGGCCATGCATCGCTTTGGCGGGTAGCCGCAGGGAAGACGGATCCGATTGATCCTTCCGGGCAGCAGGACGAGTACGGCCATGCCTATGATATCATGGGTTACAGTACGTATGATCCCGAGCATCGGAATGTCTTCAATCCGGCGTCTCTTGCCTACTTAGGTTGGCTGCCGGAGCAGTCCATGCAGACAATCACCGAATCAGGCCGGTATCGCGTTTATCCGTTTGATCAACAGACGCCTGGCCTTGGTAAAGTGCTAGGTTTGCGGATTCCTTTGGGGACGCAGCGGGCCTATTGGTTTAGTCATCGTTTCGATTATGAGAATCTTCGTCATCAGCTGGTCGTGGAACGGGCAGATGAGGCCGCGCGTACCACGCTTTTGTTAGATATGAACCCGGGGGGGAGCCTCAATGATGCCGCTCTAGCGGAGGGGCGAACGTTCTCGGAGTCAGAGATCGGTATCCATGCGAAAGTCGTCGAGACTGGTGGAAGTGCGGCGGATGCCTGGGTGGATCTTGAAGTGGAATTCATTCCTCAAGTGTTGTTTCGCCAGGCAGACCTGAGTGTTTTGGAGATGAGTGGTAGGGTGGAGCTGATCCTAGAGCGGCAGCGCTCGTCTAAGGGCGCGGTCAGCGTGCGCTGGGAGACGGAGGACAGGACGGCGATTGCTTCAGCCGACTACACCACGAGTGGTGGGATCGTCATCTGGGAGGATGGTCAGATTGGATCCCAGAGCATTCATATCCCGGTGCTTGCAGATTCTGGGGAAGAACATCAGGAATCGTTTGCCGTGCGTCTCACCGAGGTCACCGGAGCCATCGCCCCGGTCCGGGAAGCTGTGGTTCATATTATTGAGCCGGGGACAAGGGATCCATCCTTTGAGAGTCCTGAGATACGAGGGTTGGTCAGAGACATCGCTCTGCAGCCAGATGGAAAGATACTTATTGCGGGCGATTTCTATCATGTAGGAACTTCGATCGGGCGAGGTGCTGGGCGTTTGCTGTCGAATGGGCAGGTCGACTCGTCCTTCACCATGGTGCGTGGCGCGAATGTGACCCCAGTGCATGTGGCAGCCATTGATAGTTCTAGCAAACCCATATTTGGAGGGGCCTTCAGGACGTTCGATCTGACGGGTGCGGAAGGTTTGGTTAGGCTTTTCCCTGAGGGCGGATTGGACCAGTGGTTCTTTCATACAAGTTTGAATGGGACGGTCCACGACTTGGTATTTCTGAACTCGGGAGATTTCTTTATCGCAGGAGATTTCTCGCTCGTCTCCGGAAGTGTTACGAGTGGTCTGGCCAGGCTCTATGCCGATGGGACAGTGGATCAGACTTGGGGCACGGAATTTCCCTTTGGTACTTTGGTCACAGATGTGGCGGTCTTACCGAATGAAGAACTGTATGCGTCCGGGAGATTCCTCGGTGAAGATGGCTTGCGCTACTGGGGAGTGCTTCATCTCCACGCGGACGGCTCAGTGAAGCGTTTATTAGGGAAAGTCGATACCCAGGTCGGAGGTGCCTACAACTCGATTGAGATCACGAAACTAGCTCTCACACCATCGCGAGAACTGATTGTGACTGGCGACTTCTCGCGTTTTGCAGGGATTTCTTGTCGGGGGTTGGTGCGTTTGAATGAGGATGGGGTGGTGGATCAGGGCTTTGTGGATGCCTTGGGGACGGGGGCCAATGGGTCAGTCTGGGATGTCGCGGCACTGTCAGGTGGGCGGTTGATCGTTGTCGGAGCGTTTGATCAGATGAATGGAATCACACGGCATGGCGTGGCACGTTTGCGAGCGAATGGTTCGCTCGATGAGTGGAATCCTGGAGAGGCTCTTAAGGAGGAACTGGATTGGGATGCGCTTAAAGGCTCGGCTGTCGCACTGCAGGCTGACGGTGGAGTGGTGTTAGGGTTTTCGGATCTTACGGAACAACAGGGGCGTATCTTCCGCGTCGCCAGTGGCGTGAGTGACTTACCCGGCATTCTTGAGTTCGAGACCACGGAATGGCAGGCTCCTCATGGAGAAGAATTGATCGTGCCCGTCAGAAGACGGTTGGGGGATACGGGAGAAGTGTCTGTTGGGTTCTCATTGCACGTCGAGACCAGCGGGGAAAGCCCTACGGATACATTTCATGCTACTCCTACGGGGCGTCTGTATTGGGGAAATGGGGATACCCAACCGAAGTTCATTCGTGCGGTGCTTCCTGTGGACATCCGTGCGAGTGCGTTAGAGTTGAGCCTCTTCGAGGCTCAAGGAGGTGCCCAGACGAGTGCGCGGGCGATCGCGCGAATTCAACTGACATTACCACGGAATCGGTATGCTTGGTTGGCGACTTACTTTGGGGTCGGGAGTAGCGCGGCGAGTCATTTCGGCCCGCATGATGATGCCGATGAAGACGGTGTGAGTAACCTGTTGGAGTATGCGCTGGATCGAGACCCTAGCAGTGCGTTGTCAGAGGACGGGATCACGGCGTTGCCACAGGTCGTGCTAGCGGCGGTGGGGCCTGAGGGCGATCACTGTTTGGAACTCTTGGCGAATCTGCCAACCGAACTCCGAGATGATCTTCACTATGAGATCTTGGTTCAAGACGGTACTGCTGAACCAGTTGTTCTAGCCTACTTGAGGGCAGGGCAATTGCATTGGGTGGTGGGGCCAGAGTCTGCGGGACCGGTCACGTTTCCTTCATCCGAGGAGGGACGGCAGGTTGTCCGCTTTCAAGATGTGATTCCCGCCGCACTCACAGCGCGGCGTTTCATGCAGCTAAGGGTGAGGCTGGAGGAGTAGTTTGAAACGGCAGAAGCCTCGGACGGGATCGCTCGTGGTAAGTGTGATCGAGTCAATCATGGCTAACGTGATGACCGTGAGATCGGTGCCACTTGGCTCTAGCCATGGGGCGATGCCTGTGCGGCTAACCAATTCTGCCCAGGAAAGTTCGTTCAAGGTGGCGTTGGATTCGACGTTGAGTTTGACGTCTGCGGGAAACGTATTGGGAGTGTCAAACGTGAGCGTGTTTCCATCCACCGCGGCGTTCAGGTGAATGAGCGCGTCGATGAGATTGCCTGGAGATGCCGCGATGTTAGGATCGGTGACCAAGAAATACTCCCAGAGGTTGTCCAGGCCATCGCCGTCCGTGTCTGCATCGGCTGCGACAAGCTCACCGAATTGGTCCAAGTTCCACCAAGCGAAAGGCGAATCAGCGATAGGGATGCTGGCGGATGCGTTGGCGACGAGGAAGCCGTAGCTTTCACCGTAGCCATCGCCATTGGCATCGAGTGAGGACTCTGCGAGTGAAACAGCGAGAATCTCCAAGCCTTCGTCGTCACTGTCGTCCACGACGGTGAGGGTGAAGGAAACTTGGGTCGAGCCGTCCAGGATGGTCACGGTGGCGGCTGTGCCAGTGGTGTAGCCCGCGATATCAGCGGAGAAATCATCGCCAACGGTCGCACCTAGAAAGCTCAGATTGACGTCGAGATCGCCAACGACCGGAATGTCCGAAGTGATGGTGATGGTATGCTCGCTGGCATCGTCCTCAAGGACTTCGCTAGAATAGTCCGGGCCGAACGTGATGCTCAAGCTGAGCTGGGGGAGATTGTCGAGAATCGTCACCGTGGCTAAGGGATCTCCGATGACGGTGTTCTGCCAGGAAATCACCTCGATGCCTGACCACGCGGATTCGACCCAGGTGAGTCCGTTGTTGTAGAAGTTGTCTGTGATGATGCTGTTTTTCCCCACGGCGAAGACAAATGGCTCCCAGACGTGTCCAAGGGCAAATGTTCCGCCGATCTCGACCCAATCCGCGACCTGACCATGAGCGGAAGATGTGGGAATAGACCATGTAGTGGAATCTCCTTTGCCAAATTGCATGCCGTTGTAGCTCTCATAAGCATTGTAGATCGCGCCGTGAGGAAGTTGCCCTTGATAGGTGAATATCCAGTTCATGTGGGATCCTCCGGGATGATTGGCCCCATAGCTTGAGAGGAAGGCTACGGGATCGTGAACGGTGCTTAGGATAGTGCCAGGCGGCGGAGTCACCGACGTTCGGCCGACCAGGAAATTTGCAGCCTTGTCATGAATGAGATTTGTCCAGGTCGGCGAAAGTAAGTTGTCAGTATCTGTGTAGTCAGAGCCGTCGAAGTTGGAGGGGCTTGTGGTGCTGTCCGCGACCATAGTTTCATCGAGGATCACACTGAAACGTTTCGAGTCCAGTCTGACATTGTCACAACGATCAATGAGGGTCTTCACCTCGATCAGGGAGTTGCCATCCAATCGAGCCGTCAGGTAGAGCTCCCCTGGGCTCGCGGTGAAGGGGCCTTTACGCATCTCCCAGTAATGGAAAAGTGGGTTGTCGTCTTTATCCAAGGCTGTCAGTTGCGAGAAGTTGATGTTAGGTGCGGAGGAGTATGGTATCGATGTCGTGCTTTCAAAGTATGGGTTCAGCACAAAGTTGTCGGCTGAGCTGTCCATCCCGCCGTCCATCTCGCCTTCGCTAAGATCGAATTTGATCAGTGTGAGTTCACTGTCCACAGAGACAAGTGTGGCATTGTCAGCGTCACGAAGATTCTGCACATCTGCAGCCTGGCGAACGGCCCCGTCATTGTAGTCTTGGATTTGATGGGGAATCCCTTTGGTCAGAACAATGACCCTGACAGTGGACTCAAGATTTGAGATCTCAATGTGCTCCCAGATCTTGTCGCGGATCTTCGTTTTAAAGTCTTGATAGCTGATACTACCAAGACTGTTGGGAGCGTCTGCCGAACTGTAGAGATCGGCGTCGTCGAGATTCAGCCCTAGCACTCCTTGGCGTTTCGGTTTCGTCTTGTAGTAGTCCCAGATTTGAAAGCCATCACTTATCTCCAGATCACCCGGATCATTGTAGACCACGAGGACGTTGCCTGGGGTCAAGGCAGAGTGCGTGGTGGTGGGGACCGCGAGTGTGCAGAGCAGCACCCACAAGGAGAGGGCCGAACGTTTCATGGGGGGCATTACGTTAAGCCAGAGCAGACTCTTTCGCAAGGTGAGCCAGTTTTCGACGAACCATCGCTTGGCTTTTCCTTGAATCCCTCGGTGCACCTACGCATCCTTGCGTGACGATGATGATCTTACCCTCATCCATGAAACAAATCCTCGTGCTGTGGGGCCTCGCGCTCCTTAGTTTTCACCCGCTGCTTGGGCAGGTGACGACGTCGGATTTCTCGCCGCGTTCCCAGGGCTCGGGAGGCATGCTCTTTGAGAAACTATCGCCCGATCGCACGGGCCTACGGCTGATCAATCCGATCGATATTACGCATCCGCTGAAACGTCTTTATGTGGGTGGCTATGCCAGTGGCGGCCTTGCCATCGGTGATGTGGATGGAGACGGATTGCAGGATATATTTGCTGTCGGCACGTCGGTGAAGAACGCTCTCTACTTGCAGGAGAAGGATGCGAAAGGCGGCCCATCGCTTCGATTCACGGACGTCACGGTGAAAGTGCCAGGAATGGGGGGAGGCGAGCTTTGGGGGGCAGGGGCGGCTCTCGCGGACATCGACAACGATGGCGATCTGGATCTCTACATTTGTCATCATGATGCGCCGAATCATTTGTTCCTCAATGAAACGCAAGTGCCTGGGACACCGATCTTCACCGAGTGCGCGGCGCGACTTGGTGTGGATGTGAATGACGCAAGTTTCATGCCTTCTTTCGTCGACTACGACAATGACGGTGATTTGGATCTCTTCGTGTTAGGTTACCAATTCAAAGATCCGAAAGGGAGGCCGAATCAGTACCGGGATCAATCAGGAGAAGTCCGCGTGGAAGATGATGAGGGGCTGCTAGTGACCAGGCGTGGCGATGACTACGTGCTCAGGGAAGGTGCCGAGAAGTACTACGCGCTCGTTGGGCCAAGCGCTAGTCCGACGTTCGTCAACGCAGGACGTCCGGACTTTCTCTTACGAAATGACGGCAAGCGTTTCACCGATGTGACCCAGGAAGCTGGGATTCAAGGACTGGGTGTGGGCAATTCAGCGACCTGGTTTGACTACGGTGAGGATGGTGATCTCGATCTCTACATCGCCAATGATTTCAAGGTTCCCGATCAGTTCTACATGAACAACGGCGACGGCACCTTCACGGATGTGATCAAGCATGTGGTGCCGCACACGGCTTGGTTCGCCATGGGGAGTGATGTGGGAGATCTGAACAATGATGGTTTGCTAGATCTGGTGGTTTCCGACATGGCAGGAACCACGCACTACCGTTCCAAGGTCACGATGGGCGAGATGTCGGACAATGCTAGTTTTCTTAGAACCGCTAACCCTCAGCAGTACATGCGCAATGCGGTCTACATCAACACCGGCACCAAGCGTTTCCTGGAGGGGGCCTATCTGACTGGGCTTGCGAATAGCGACTGGACTTGGGCGGTGAAATTGGGTGACTACGACAATGACGGCGCGGTCGATGTCTTTTTCACCAATGGTTCTGCCAGGATGTTCAATCATTCCGATCACAGTGCCAAAGGTCCGGAATGGATTGGTAAGACGGAGTGGGACCTCTGGGAAGCGCTGGAGGAGAGGCACGAGGAGAATCTGGCCTTTCGAAATCTTGGCGATCTGAAGTTCCAAGATGTGAGCAAGGACTGGGGATTGGGGGCATCGTCCATGAGTTACGCCTGTGCTCATGGTGATCTGGACAATGACGGGGATCTTGACTTACTTATGGCGGATCTGAATCAGCCGATCGCTATCTATCAGAATCATAACCAGGGCCGAGCCGTGCAGCTGAGGTTGCGTGGAAAGAAGGGGCATCAGTCTGGAGTCGGTGCTTACGTCAAGGTGCGCATGGGGAATCGATTGCAGGCGCTGACATTGCAACCATCAACAGGTTTCTTGTCCTGCAATGATCCCTTTCTCCATATCGGAATGGGAGTGGCGAAGGTCCTCGATGATGTGATCATTCATTGGCCGGGTGGGGGAACTCAGGTGTTGAAGAATCTCGCGGGTGGTAAAGTGCATGTCATTGAAGAGGACACGAAAGCGAAGCGCTTGACGGAGAATCATGGGCATCCGCTGTTCGTCATCTCTAAGGTAGTCCCTGCGATACGCCATTTCGAGACGGCTTATGATGATTATGTGAGACAACCACTCTTGCCGAACACGCATTCGCAGTTGGGGCCGGGCATGGCGGTGGGAGATGTGGATGGCGATGGTGACGATGATTTCTACATGGGACGAGGACGCGGAGGGCGGCGGGCCATTTATATGAATGATGGCGGTGGCAAGCTGGCGGTGAAAGCGACGGCGCCTTTTGAAGGGGAGACCAATTTCGAAGATCTTGGCGTGTTATTCTTCGATGCAGATCGCGACGGCGATCAGGATCTGTATGCGGTGAGCGGTGGAGTCGAAGGTGAGCCGGGGGATCCGATCTTTCAAGATAGGCTCTATATCAATGACGGGAAAGGTGGCTTTACCAAGAGTAGCGGACTACCCGCGCACAGAGACAGTGGTAGTGTTGTCACTGCCGGAGACATGGATCGCGATGGCGATCTGGATCTCTTTGTGGGAGGTCGGGTGGTGCCCGGGCAGTATCCCGTCACTCCGACAAGCCGTTTGTTAGAAAATCAAAGCAGCCCAGGCCAACCCAAATTTGTCGATCGCGCGGATGTGCTTGCACCAGGGCTCTCACAGTCGGGATTGGTCACCAGTGCACTGTGGTCAGATGTCAATGGAGACGGTTGGTTGGACCTTCTCGTCACCCACGAATGGGGGCCCGTGAAGCTCTATCAGAATGTCCAAGGCAAGCTGGTGGAGCGCACGAAAGAATCGGGTCTCGGAGAATTGTTAGGATGGTGGAATGGTATCGCTGGTAGCGATATCGATGGGGATGGAGATCTCGACTACCTGACGACGAATTTCGGCCTCAACACCAAGTATAAGGCTTCGCCGGAGAAACCTGAGCTTCTCTTCTATGGCGATTTCCGGGGCACGGGAGAGAGGCATCTTGTCGAGGCCAAGTATGAGAATGGGCTCTGCGTTCCTCGTCGCGGGCTTAGTTGTTCGAGTCATGCCATGCCGTTTGTGCGCGATAAGGTGAAGACTTTCCACAATTTCGGGATGGCGACTTTGCAAGAGATCTACTCGATTCCCAAGCTCGACTCGTCTCTCCGCATGGAAGCGAATGCTTTGGAATCGGGTTGGTGGATCAATCAGGGCACGGATAAGGCCACGGGTGCGCCGCGCTTTGTGTTTCGGGCGCTGCCAAGACTGGCTCAGATTGCGCCTGCCTTTGGTGTGGCAGTGACAGACTTCGATGGTGACGGGCAGGTCGATGCCTTCCTCTCACAGAACTTCCACAGCCCTCAGGTCGAAACCGGTCACATGGATGGCGGGCTTAGTGTGTGGTTGAAAGGTCAGGGTGGCGCATTTCTGCCTGTGGGCCCGCGGTCCTCTGGCATCAGTGTGCGAGGCGATGCGATGGGCGCTTCGCTCGTGGATTTGAATCAGGACAACCGGCCTGACCTGATCGTCTCCGTCAACGAGGATGTCATGGAGGCCTATGACAATCGTGCTGGAGTCCTGACAAAGAATCGTTTCCTGAAGATCAGTTTACAGGGGCCTCCGGGAAATCCGACCTGCGTCGGTGCACGTGTGCGATTGAGATTCAAGGATGAATCCAAGCATGCACCGCAACTAGCAGAGATGCATGCCGGCGGCGGCTATCTCTCGCAATCCACGGCCGCGCTGTTCTTCGGGTGTGGCGAGACAGCGGTGCCAGAGGCCTTGGAAATCCATTGGCCTAACGGAAAGTCGAATCGCTACAAGCTGACACAGGCTGAGGGTGCCGTGAAGGTGACGATGCCAGAGTAACGATGCTTCCGTAGCTTGGCATTCCAATGCCGAGATTGTCCGCTACGGATTCTCGCCATTGGAATGGCGAGCTACGAGATTTGTCTATCCGCCTTGCACTGGTGGCATGAGGGCAAGCTCTTGCCCCTCGCTGACTGTGGTCTTCCGATCCACATACTCTTGGTCCAGAGAGATCAGCACCTTGTCATCCCATTCTCGGAGATCTGGGTAAACAATGTAGAGACGCTCTAGAATATCGGCGACATTCAATGGCTCCTTGGATTCGAATGCCATGGAGATGTCATCGAGTTGGGTGATCTCGCGGAGGGTGGAGAAGAAGAGAATCTTAAGGGTCATGGTAGAGCGGATTCGTTGAGAACGCCGATGTAAGGAAGATTACGGTAGCGGCCTTGATAGTCGAGTCCATAACCGACGACAAATTCGTCGTCGATCTCAAATCCCACGTAGTCCGCCTCGACTTCTTTGGCGCGTTCTTTGCGTTTCTGTAGGAGCACGCAGACCCGGAAGCTGGCTGGTTGCATTTCTTCCATGATGCGCTGCCGGATGGCATGCAAGGTGCGACCTGTATCGAGAATATCATCCATGACCAGCACATGCTTGCCACGGAGATCGGGAAGTGACTGATGAAAGGTCACAGTTCCGGAGGACTCGGTGCCGCCGTGGTAGCTTGAGACATTCAGCGACTCCATCTGCAAGGGCAGGGGAATGCGACGGAGCAGATCGGCCATGAAGATGATGCTGCCATGGAGCACGGCGAGTGCGGTGATCTCCTTGCCTCGATAGTCTTCGGTGATCTGTCGCGCCAGGACATCAAGCCGAGCGTAGATGGTGGTCTCGTGGTGAAGAATGGAGGCCACGCCGTCTCCAAGATAGTCGTTCAAATCGCTCATGAATGTCGGCGAGGTCTCCTTTGGAAAATGAATAGGCTCAAGGCAAGTAAGGTGAGGGTGCTAGGTTCTGGAATGGGCGCCGTCTAGTAAACTAGCAGATCATCGAGAAAGAATCCGCCATCGCCGGAGAGACCCGTGGCAGATGCGTAGGCTTGGAAAGCAAGGTCGTGACTACGAGCATCCAAGCACGTATCATGAATCAGCCGCTTGGTAACTGGACCATGTTCAGCCAGAAATGACGGAGCGTTTCGGCGACTTTCATGAACTCCTCAAGATCCACCGGCTTCGTGATGAAGCAGTTCGCGTGGTGATCGTAGGCTGACTCGATGTCCTCCTTTGCTCCAGAGGTCGTCATGACAATCACGGGAATGCGCTTGAGTGCATAGTCCGATTTGATTTCCTTCAGGACCTCGCGCCCATCCTTCTTTGGTAAATTGAGATCGAGGAAGATGATCTCAGGGCGTGGTTTGGTCGCGAATCCGCCCTCCTTTCTCAGAAAAGCAAGAGCCTCTTCCCCATCCGTGGCCACATGGAAATCTGTAGGGATCTCTCCTTCTTTGAGGATCTCAAGCATCAGCCGAATGTCCGCAGGATTGTCCTCTATGAGTAGTATGATTGCTTTCTTCTCTTTCATCTTATGAAAATGGGATCCTCGAAATGGGCGATCTGGAGGTGTTTCACGGGTTCATCACCGAGTCAAGCTTGGGACGGGCGACGACCTGTGATAGAGTGAACCCCTAAACCTATGAATGATCGCATCACTGTTCTCTGCATGAGTTGGCTGCAAGGTCCACAGGACTCTCTCCAGGAGTTCATGGATGCGACTCATCAGGACGAAGACATTCAGGTCGTGCTAGAAGATTCCGGCACACAGAGCGCGGATGCGGTGATCGTCTGGACGGATCTTGCGCTGGGAACACCAGAAGGGCTCCCTCAACTTCTGGGAAGTCTATCAAAGACGCCGGTCTTTGTGGTCGCGTCCGCTGCCAATTCCCAAACGATGTTGGAAATCGTGCGCCTAGGCGCGCATGATTGTTTCCCCAAATCGGAGGCGACGCCAGCGAGTCTGCTTCGTGCTACACGCCACGCCGTTCATCGTCAATCTTCTCGAACAGAGCACGATGATGTTGCACTAGCAAATGTAAAGGAAGAGATCGCTCGCTCCCAACAGCAATTGCGTGATTCGGAAGCGCTCTATCATTCTCTTGTTGAGAATCTCGTTCAGAATATCTTTCGAAAGGATCTTGATGGGCGATTCACCTTTGCCAATACCAACTTTTGTCTGGCAATCGGGAGACATGTCGATCAGGTCCTGGGAAAGACAGACTTCGACTTCTTCCCTCAAGATCTCGCCACCAAGTACCAATCGGACGATCATAAAGTGATCGCGAACGGACAAGCGTTAGAGGCAGAGGAAGAGCATGTCACGGCTGCCGATGAACGTCTTGTGGTCAAAGTTGTGAAAACACCCGTGTACAATGCGGCCGGAGAGATTGTTGGCATGCAAGGGATCTTCTGGGACATCACGGAACAGAAACGTGCGCAGGAAGACCTTGTGGCTAGCCGAGAACGCTTTGCTCTCGCCGTGCAAGGTTCCACTGCCGGAATCTGGGACTGGGACATTGCTACGAACGAGATCTATTTCTCATCGCGCTTTAGAGAATTGCTAGGCCATGGTAGCGATGAATTGGAGAATCGGTTCATCGAGTGGGAGAATCGCATGCATCCAGACGACCAAGAAATGGCTCTGGCAGCGATTGACAATCATCTTCAGAGCGATGCGCCTTTTGACGTGGAGTATCGATTGCTGTGTAAGGATGATGACTACCGTTGGTTCCGAGTGCGTGGTCTTGCCGTTCGTAATGGGAAGGGGAAGGCGACTCGCATGGCGGGTTCCATCAGCGATATTACCACGCGGAAAGAAGCAGAATCGCAGCTTCATGAACGCACTGCTGACTTGGAACGCAGTAACCGCGATCTTGAGCAGTTTGCCTACATCGCCTCACATGATCTCAAAGAGCCTCTTCGGATGGTGACGAGCTACGTTCAACTGCTAGAACATCGCTACAAAGATAAGCTGGACGATGATGCGCGCGATTTCATCGGCTTCGCCGTGGACGGGTCGAAGAGAATGAAACGTCTCATAGACGGGCTGCTTGAATTCTCGCGCATCGGCACTCATGGGCGCGAATTTGCCCCCACGCATACGGAAGGGGTGCTGGAAGAATCCCTGAGCAATCTTGAGGTCCTGATTCGTGAGAAAGAGGCGAAAGTCACCCATGATCCGCTGCCAGACGTCATTGCCGATCCCCTTCAGTTAGGCCAGCTCTTCCAGAATTTGGTCGGCAACGCTCTGAAGTTCTGCAAGGATGTCCCCCAAGTCCACATCAGCGTGGAGCGTGATAAGACCGCTGAGCAGGTCATTATCTCCGTGAAAGACAATGGCATCGGCATCAATCCGGATCACGTGGAGAAGATCTTTCAGATCTACCAGCGCCTTCACCGCCGGGCTGATTACGAAGGAACCGGTATCGGCTTGGCCGTATGCCGCAAGATTGTCGAGCGTCACGGAGGCGAAATCAGGGTCGACTCCGAACTCGGCCAGGGTTCGACGTTTCATTTCAACATGAAAGCCGTGGCGTCGGAGTCGTAGTGCTTTGCGTTGATATTCTAAGTAATACCCATATTCATTTGTAAAGCTTCGACCTTTATGCGGCCTGATTCAGCTTTTTCTGAGTTTTTGACGAACAAACTGAAATCGCTTGGATAAAAACGGTTAAGCAAAGGTGGTAATCAACCATTTTCCCTAGTGGAAAAACCGTCTTGATGCAACTGTGTTCCGCGACACGGCGGCTGCATCAAGCACCCTCTTCAGTCGAAGCTAAGTGGGTACGTGTGATGGCGCGGCGCAAGCTACTACCGGAGTAGGCATCAGACGGCGTCCTGTGTCGCCGTCACTTTCAACTATTGTCGCTCTTGCTCCAAGCGCTCGCTCAGCCATTGCTTGATCATGCTCTGGTAGTTGAGATAGCGGGAACGTGCCATGCGTTTGATCCGAGCCAACATGCGTGGATCGAAGCGTAGTGTGATCGTCGTGGATTCACGATTGTCCGCACGATGGACCGAAGCATTCATCAGACGTGGGTCTAACTCATGCTCATTCCAGAAGGCAGCTTCGTCTTTCTGGTGCTTGAATGCGGGAATGTCATCCCAGTTCTCGATCGTCTTCATAGCCATTTGAGATTAAGTTAGTCTAGGCTCGCGTTCTTACGTTCGTAGAAGTTGAGTTCGTCCTCGGTCATTTCGCGAGCTAGGATGACTCGGAATTGTTTCCCGTTGGTCCAGAAAACACAGAAGATCGGGCGATTCTGTAAGGTCTTGCCTAGACAGAAATAGCGAGATTCTTTGCCATTGCCGTAATTTCCATCAGGAAGGAGTTTGATCGCAAAGGGATCCTCGAAAGTTTCTTCGATTTCCTTTGGGATGACCTTCTTCAGATCAAAGTGAACGTCTATCCAGTCGAATTCCATGCGGTTGAACTTAACAAAGGGGCAGTCCAGCCGAAATCAAGGGGTGTGACGTTGGATCAGTTCGATTTCGTAACCTTCCGGGGCATCAATGAAGGCAAA
>JBLHHN010000075.1:0-20829 GCA_047616785.1 Verrucomicrobiales bacterium | reverse complement strand
GCTCGACGGCAATGAGTTGATCGTCGGTGAGTGTTTTGGGAAATGACTTTGAAGATGGGTTCATACCCACCTCAAATAATAGCTATAATTAAAAGTACAAGCTATATTTTTAGCGAATTTTCATGCGCAAGTCCTGGCTCAAGGGTCCTCGGATAGCCAGGCGTTCGCACTCTCTGGGTCGTTGCGCATCCAGCGTTTCGCGGCCGCTTGCAAGGCTTCGGTGCGTGCGGAGGTGTCTTGGATCGCTGCTGACCAAGCGATGGCGGCTTCAGGATCTCGGCGTAGCGCTGCTGATTGCGTCATGGCTAGGATGCTGGAGTCTTTCGCTGCGCTGTCAGGGGTGGTGGCAATCCATCGGGAAGCGGCCATGGGATCGGTCTCCATCCAGGCTGACATGACTTTGGGCATGGCGGCGTTGCGATCGGATTCATCCATGGTGTCTAACCAATGGATGGAGGCTTGAGGATCTTGATAGGTCCATTGGCTGGCCAGTGTTTCTAGCATTTCTCTGCGATCGATGCCCTCTGGCATTGAATCTACCAGGGCGACAGCTTGGGTAGGGTCTGCGGCTGCTAGTTCAGAGACGATCCGGCTGTAGGCTTCGCCTTGCACTTCGGGTGAGAGCTGGTCCGCCCAGGCCATGGCAGCTTCAGGATCCTGACTGGCCCATTCGGCAGCGACGGCGCCTGCGGTTTCACGTTCGGTCTCATCAAGGATACCGAAATCACTAGCGTTCTCTTCGAAATGTCGGCCTGCGGCTTCAGGATCCTTCGCCGCCCAGGCGCTCATCACGGTTTGCGCGCCCATGCTGTGCCTAGCTCCAACGAGCCGGTCGACGTAGGTCAGGGCGGTCTCGGGATCGATCTCGGCGTAGCGGGCTAACAATGCCTGCTCTGTGAGGAATTTGTCAGGGCTTTCAGGCAGATGGCGTAGATGTTTGAGAGACGTAAGCACTTCCTGCGCACTCATGGAGGTTGTTTGATCCAGGGCGGCTTGAAGCCGTTGGCTGTAGGCACCGGATGGTTTGGATGTTTCCAGGGAAAGGGGCCGCCGCGAACGCTCGGGAGTGAGGCTGGGGGTTCGAGCGTCCGCGACGGTTGGAATGGGGGTTGGAAGGATGCGAAGGCCTAACTGATACGATCCTACGATCACAGCGAAGTGAGAGGCGACGAGCGTGCACAGTAGTAATGAGCGTGTGTTCATGATAGGCGTTCGAGTGGGGAAATGATAGGTGGTGATATTGGACGAAAGGGAGGAAGGGGCGCTGGGGTTGCCAGAGGGCGGCGCGAGCTAGCGCATTCACCGATCACCCACCTATTGGATAGATGAACGAACTAGCTAGCTCGCCGCCCTCCGGAAAGGACTCAAATCAGAGTGTGTTACTGCAATGCTTCGGGTGCTGGTGCTTCTACTCCACCACCTGCCTTGCCACCAAAGCCACCGCGTCGGATGATGGCCCGGCCGCGACGACGGTTGGGACCTTTCTGTTTCTGGGCGCGCTTGGACACGAAGCGCCCACGCTTGTCAGGGCGGACGGGGTTGAGGAACTCTTCTAGGGAAACGGTGCCGTTCTCATCGGCATCGTAGCGACCTAACAAAGCAGCGACTCGCTCAGCATCGACCTCTGGCATCGCGGCTTCGAGCTCTTCTTGAGTCACGGCACCATCCTCATCGGCATCGATCTCACCGTAGCGTTCAGTCTTGGCAGCCTCGCGCTCGGCCTCCTTGGCCTCCTTGGCGGCGGCTCGTTCTTCCTCGTTGAGGACGCCGTCTTCGTCCGCATCGAACTCATCGATGATGGCTTGGCGAGCTTCTTCACGAGCTGCTTTAGCTTCTTCACGAGCTGCTTGAGCAACTTCTTTCTCTTCCTCAGAGACGACTCCGTCACCGTCTGTATCGGCGCGGCTGAGGCCACGATGAGCACTGACATCTTGCAGAGAGATGGCTGCAATGGCGGCCAAGACGAGGGGTAATGTGGTTCTTTTCATGGTAGTTGGTTCGTGTATTTGGTTGGTTGGTTTTCTAGGGGTGATTGGTTCAATCAGAGACACGGCGACCTCCGAGATTGGGAAGGACCCGCAGCTCGTGTCGGAATTCTTTGACCGCCTCTTTGAGAGATTGGTGAATCTGGTGCTGCTCTGTGAGGAACTGTTCGTGGAGTTCACGTCGTGCCTCTTCTGAGATCTCTGCGGCCCGGTCAACTTGGTGGGTTTGTTGTGCCCGCTGCCGCTCTTCCTGCAGACGCCGCATGGTTTGCAGGAACGAATCCACTTCGTCGGGAATCTCGTCTCTTGAATCTGAGGCGAGGGTTCCCGCCGCGTCTGTCTGCGCATCGATCTCGTCGCGGTGCTGTCTTTGGAACTCATTGACTAGGCGATCGATCTCGTCGCGATCCGCCGTAGGGCCGAGTTGCTCAAGCTGATCCCGAAGGTCGTCGCGCAACTGCTCCCGCCTTCTTTGGTGTTCTTCCCGTTCTTCTGCTTGAGCGGGCTCTGGACGCTGATTTCTGACGGCCTCAATCGCCAGTCGGGTGGCTTCACGAATGGACTCGCCGTCTGCCATGGCCTCGTTCAGGCAACTGCCGACAAGGGCGATGACCAGCGGTGCGAGGAAAGACGTTCGATTCATGACTCCTTTCCTCGCGTGAAGCGTGCCAAAGGATCTTCAGGTGAGTTAAGTCGCTGTTATACAATGACTTAAAAGTCTTGGGTGAGGAAGCGGCTCTGGCTGCGATTGGGAAATAATTCCCAGGCTCGATGGGGAATCAGTTCCCATGTGCGAACTATTCCCGGAATGATGACGGGCTTGTCAGAATCTTTCTGAGGAAAAGTCTCGTTGGAGTGAAACGTGGGCACTTGGAAATTGGTATTACCCAGAAGAAGCAACGGTATGAGAAACTTTCTCTTCCCCCATGTTATAGCGCCAGAATTGCAAATGGGTGCCAAAGATCATGCCTGGGAACATGATCTTCAGTTGGTAGGGCTTCGTGTTGGTAAATACGCGGCCTGGGGGTGCAATCCCTCAGGTCGCATCCATGATCATACTGAGGATTCCTCGTTGCGCAGAGGATGGGCGTGCCTAGCCTGAACCACTTCTTTTCATGGAATCCACCCTGCTGATTGCTTCGACCGCGTGCTTCCTGATCGCTTGCGTGGTCTCTTGGTCCACCTTGCGTCAGCAGCGTCGTGCGCCTGCTTGGCTGCGGATTGGACTCATCGCGGTGGGCTTTGTCATGCAGTCAGGCTTTCTCTATCTGCGTGGGCAGGAACTGGGGAGGTGCCCCATGACGAGCGGGTATGAGATTCTGATCTTTGTCAGCTGGGCCATGGCGTTGATCTACTTTGTCGTCGGTCCGGCCTTTCATTTGTCTTTGCTAGGATTCTTTACGGCGCCTTTGATCGCTCTCTTCCAAATCGTGGCCATCTTTCTGCAACACCCTGTGAAAATGGCGAGGCCAAGCGTTCCCGATTATTGGGTAGAGCTTCATGCGTCTCTCGCGCTGATCTCTTATGGAAGCTTTGCCCTAGCATTTGTCGCGGGAGTCATGTTTCTTATCCAGGATCGTTACCTTCGGTCTGGTCGCTTGGGGGACCTGTTTTACCAGTTGCCGCCATTGCACTATCTCACACAGGCAATCGGGCGCCTGCTTTGGTTGGGCTTTCTTCTTCTTACCATTGGCATCCTCGCCGCTTTGAAAATGGATCGTATGCCGGAGATCCATAAACTCGTTGCCATTTCACTCGTCTGGTTCGCCTACGGAATCGTCATCGTCATGAAATTGGCGCGTGGCGTGGGGGCGCGTCGCCTCGCCACGGCAGCCATCGCGGCGTTTGCGTTCCCCATCGTTTCTTATTGGTTCATTTGACCCAAGACTGCATGGAACTCGTCTGTTACGGCTACAATCATGAGACCGCTTCGGTGGCCTCCCGCGAGAAGGTGTCGTTTACCGAGGCCGGATTGCCTGGTGCCTTGCATGAGATGCATCAGTTAGCGGGTGTGGCAGAAGCGGTCATCCTCTCGACCTGCAATCGCATGGAAATGTACGCAGTGGCGGATGACGGCGTTTCCTCACGAACTCTCATTGGTCGCTTGTGGCAATGGCTGAGACAGCGTTTCGAGCTGAGTGATGATGATCAGGCAGCTTTCTATCATCGTGAGCATCAGGCCACCGCAAGTCATCTCTTTGCCGTGGCCAGTGGGCTGAATTCCATGGTGTTGGGCGAGACGGAGATCTTCGGCCAAGTGAAGAAAGCCTACGCCAATGCGCAAAGGGCTGGCACGACTGGCAAATACCTCAATCAGCTGTTTCAGCGCAGTTTTCAGGTCGGCAAACAAGTGCGAACTCAAACGAATATCACTCGCGGGTCGACCTCGGTGGGCGCAGTCGGCGTGGAACTCGCGGAGAAGATCTTTGGTGACTTGAAAAAGTGTCAGATTCTTCTCATCGGTGCTGGCGAGATCAGTCGACGCACCGCGCAGAGCTTGCAATCGCGCGGTGCGAGTGCGGTCATCGTTTCGAACAGATCCTATGACAAGGCTGAGATTCTCGCGAAAGAGATCGATGGTCGTGCTATCCGATTCGATGCCTGGGATCAAGAACTCGCCAAGGTCGATATTATCATCAGCTCAACGTCGGCCCCACATCACGTGGTCACGGCGGAGACTCTCTCTAAGCCCATCCGCGAGCGGCGTGGGCGACCGCTTTTCTTGATCGATCTTTCGGTTCCACGTGATATCGATCCGGAAGTGAAACGATTTGAAAGTGTCTATCTCCACGATCTCGACGCGCTGCAGCGCTTGGCTGAATCCGGTAAGGCGAAGCGGCGAGAACAGTTAGAGGTTTGTTATTTATTAGTGGATCGTCACGTAAACGAACTCTTCGCGCAAGCGCCTCACTATTTGCCCGCACCGGGTTCGGGTGATGTCAATCCGTCTACCACTTCATGAGTCCACTCATTCTTGGCACGCGAGGCAGCGACCTTGCCCTCACACAGGCGCGTATGGTGGAGGCTCTTCTCACGGAAGCGCATCCTGATCTCGTCTGCGAAACACGCATCATCAAGACCATTGGTGACAAACGGCCCGATCTGAAACTCACCGAATTCAGCACGGAGCAGATCGTCGACAAAGGCATTTTCACCAAGGAGTTGGAAATTGCCCTCGCTGCAGGTGAGATTCATCTCGCGGTGCATAGTTTGAAAGACGTGCCCACGGCGCTCGAAGATCAGTTTACCATCGCAACGGTTCTGGAACGCGAAGACACTCGTGACGTCCTCCTAACCAAGAAGCCCTACAGCAAGATAACAGAATTGCCGCAAGGCGCGCGCTTGGCGACGAGTAGCGTGCGGCGGCGCGCGCAGTTGCAATGGCAGAGGCCGGATCTGCAAGTGGAAGAGATCCGTGGAAACGTGCCGACCCGGATGAGCAAGCTGCTTAAGGATGAGGGGATGGACGGCATTCTTCTCGCTCTGGCGGGGATCAAACGCCTTGGCTATCTTGCCGAAGACGCTGCTAGTTTGGAATGGGAAGGTCAGACCATTCATGTCACACGGCTGGGAGCGCCCGACTTCCTGGCTGCTTGTGGACAAGGGGCCATCGCTCTAGAGACTCGAGCCGATGACGCCACGACGCGCGATGCCTTGGCTGCGATCAATCATGCGGACACCTTCACGCGCGTCACTGCGGAGCGGATGATCTTGGATCGATTGCAAGCTGGGTGCCATACGCCAGTCGGAGTCGATACCCTGATCGAAGGAGATCAGTTAGGCATCCATTTACGCGTTTTTAACGAAGATCGATTGTCGGACCCACCACGTGAATCGCGTGTGTCCGGATCCTGGAATGACCTGGGCGCTCTTATCGATCAACTCATGCTTACTCTTTAAATGACTAACCAAGACACTTTAGGTATTTGTTATCTCGTTGGCGCTGGGCCAGGCGACATTGGTCTCGTCACTTTGCGCGCCAAGGAATGCGTGGAGATCGCGGACGTGATCGTTTATGACTATCTCAGCAATCCTGAGATGTTGCGCTGGGCAAAGCCGGGAGCGGAATTGATTTACGCCGGAAAGAAGGCCGCCGATCACACGCTGACTCAAGATGAGATCAATGCTCTGCTAGTTGAGAGAACAAGGGAAGGGAAAGTGGTCACACGCTTGAAAGGTGGCGATCCCATGATCTTCGGTCGCGGCGGTGAGGAAGCGGAGGATCTTGTGGAGGCTGGCTTGGCGTTTGAGATTGTGCCAGGGATCAGCTCGACCATTGCGGGCCCAGCTTACGCGGGGATTCCGGTGACCCATCGCGCCTGCAATGCGCAGCTCACGATCTTTACTGGGCATGAGGACCCAACCAAGGCCGAGTCGACCGTCGATTACGCGGCTATCGGGAAAGCGCCAGGGACCAAAGTGATGCTCATGGGCGTGCAACGTTTGGGCAAGATCACGGATGCGATGATTGCCGGCGGCGTGTCTCCAGATGAACGCGTGGCACTCGTGCGTTGGGCGACCACGGGGCAACAGAAGACCCTCATCGGTACGGTGAAAGACATCGCGGAGAAGGTCATTTCCACGGGATTCAAAGCGCCCGCCGTGGCTGTCTTTGGCGAGGTCGTGCGTTACCACGAGAAGATCAATTGGTTCGAGAACCGACCGCTCTTCGGCAAGCGTATTGTCGTCACACGGACGCGCAAACAAGCGGGCGTGCTGAGCCAGCGTCTTCGTTTGTTAGGCGCAGATGTCTATGAGTTGCCTACCATTCGCATCGAGCCTCCCAAGGACATGTTAGACTTTGCGGAGTTTGTCAGAGACGCCCATACCTACGATTGGCTGGTTTTCACCAGCCCGAATGGGGTCGAGTCCTTCTTCGACGTCTACTATAAGATCTACAAAGATGCGCGTTCCATTGGCGGTGTCCGTATCGCTGCGGTCGGTCCTGGTACCGCGCAGAAGATTCATGAGTTTCATCTCGATGTGGACCTGCTACCCGAGAAGCACACGGCGGAAGGCTTGGTCCAGGCGTTCAAGAAGGACGGCGATGTCGAGAACCTGAATTTCCTCTGGGTCAAAGCGGAGACCACTCGCGAAGTCATCGGCGAAGAACTGATCAAGATGGGAGCCATTCTCGATGAGGCCGTTGCCTACCGGACGGTTCCTGAAACGGACGATGTCACAGGAGCGCGTGCACGCTTTGAGAAAGAAGGCGCCGATCTTATCACATTCACCAGCGCTTCAACCGTCGATTGTTTCATGGCGCTTGGATTGCCCTTGCCGAAAGACATCAAAGTGGCGAGCATCGGCCCCATCACTTCAGAAGCCGTGGTGCGTCACGGTCTTGATGTGGATATCGATGCCGAGGAACACACCATTCCTGGGCTGGTCGCAGCGATCCTCGAAAGCAAGGAGCTCTTGGGCTAGCTGCCGCGGGTCACTCGGATAGGATTGAGCGAAGAAAGGCCACATTCGCGTTTGGCGCGAACATGGCGGCATGCGGGATGTGAAGCTCTGGGAAAGAGAGTGGTGTGAGATCGCCCTCTCGCAAAGTGGTCACTAACGTGTATTGATCCTCTTCACGTTGATACTGCTCGATGATCTGTTTGTCTGGGTCCACGATCCAATATTCAGCAACGCCATGAGCGGCGTAGTCGACAAATTTGACCCCGCGATCATTGTCTGTAGTGCTCGGAGACAGGATCTCGATGGCGAAATCTGGCACGGGATGAACCAACGTTTCCGGAAGAATCTGAGCGGCTTTCTTGGGACCGAACCAGACAATATCGGGTTCGTAGTCATTGCGAGTGAACCCGCAAAGGGCCTTTTCCGATGAGAGGAGGCCGTCTCTTTTGGCGTCCACGTGAGTTCCGAGGATGCGTTCAATAAGACCGCGGACTTGATTGTGAATCGCTTTGGCTGGGGAATGCATGAGGACTTGTCCGTTGATGAATTCAGCCTTCTGATGGGGAAGGAGTTCGTCGCGGAATCGCGAACGCTCTTCTGATTCCCGGGCCAGCAGCTCCTCGCACTTCTTGAGATCCAGCGCCAGCGTGGGAGATGCCATGAGATCTGCCGTCATCGCCATGGGAGAAGTTTACCTTCGGTGCGGGTCGTCGTCAACGGTGGTTCTGTGGGTTGACAGTTGGTTGGCTCTTCCCTACGTTCGCCTCACAAGACAGGGGAGCCGGAGCGATTCGGCTGAGATCTTTGCTGACCGGCGAGGAACCCTTCGAACCTGATGCGGTTAGCACCGTCGCAGGGAGTCCTTGAGCAATCTGCTTGCCTGTCTTGAACATCGCCTAACAAGACCGACTACCACAGAATCATGATTGCTCCCAAAGACGACGCCAAGACCATCCGCCGCGACCAAGCTCTCTTTCCGAAGAGCAAGCGTGTATACATCAAAGGCAAGATCCATCCTGACATTGCGGTGCCTATACGTGAAGTGGAACTGTCGGTGACCAATCATCCCAATGGCCGCGTGGAGGAGAATGCGCCAGTGAGGATCTATGACACGAGCGGTCCTTGGGGCGATGCCGAATTCAACGGCAACGTGGAGGAAGGACTTCCGGCGCTTCGTCGTCAGTGGATCTTGGATCGTGGCGATGTGGAAGAGTATGACGGGCGGGATGTTTCTCCTGCGGACAACGGCTATCTCAGTGATGAACACGCCGAGCGCTACAATGAGAACAAGAATGCCGTCAATCGTCTGAAGGAGTATCCCGGTCTCGTGCGCAAACCACTCCGCGCCAAAGACCATCCTGTTTCCCAGCTTTGGTACGCTCGACAAGGTATCGTGACTCCGGAAATGGAGTTCATCGCCATTCGCGAGAACCTCGGGCGTGAGAAGGCGTTCAAGGCCTCGGATGATTCCGTCAAAGGCCCTCGCAATGTCCTCAATCACCAGCACCCAGGACAATCCTTCGGGGCAAAGATTCCGGATTACATCACGCCTGAGTTTGTGCGTGACGAAGTGGCTGCAGGACGCGCCATCATTCCTTCGAACATCAATCACCCTGAAAGCGAGCCTATGATCATCGGGCGCAATTTCCTGGTCAAGATCAATGCGAACATCGGCAACTCCGCCGTCGCCTCGACCATTGATGAGGAAGTGGAGAAACTGCGTTGGTCTACGAAATGGGGTGCGGACAATGTGATGGATCTTTCCACTGGCAAGAACATCCACGCCACGCGTGAGTGGATCATTCGCAATAGCCCGGTGCCCATCGGCACAGTGCCCATTTATCAAGCCTTGGAGAAAGTGAATGGCCGCATTGAGGAGCTCACTTGGGAAGTCTTCCGTGACACCCTCATTGAGCAAGCCGAGCAGGGCGTCGACTATTTCACCATCCACGCCGGTGTCCTCTTGCGTTACATTCCACACACTGCCACACGTATGACTGGCATTGTCTCGCGCGGTGGCTCTATCATGGCCAAATGGTGTCTCTCTCATCACAAAGAGAGTTTCCTCTACACCCACTGGGATGAGATCTGCGATATCATGGCCGCTTACGATGTCAGTTTCTCGATTGGTGACGGTCTTCGCCCAGGCTCGATCGCTGATGCCAACGACTACGCGCAATTTGCTGAACTCAAGACTCAAGGCGAACTGACCAAGCGCGCCTGGGATCGTGGGGTGCAAGTCATGTGTGAGGGGCCTGGTCACGTGCCCATGCACATGATCGAGGAGAACATGAAGAATCAGTTAGATTGGTGTCACGAGGCACCTTTCTACACGCTTGGCCCACTCACAACTGACATTGCCCCAGGGTATGACCACATCACCAGCGGCATTGGTGCGGCGCTCATCGGATGGTATGGCTGTGCCATGCTCTGCTACGTCACTCCCAAGGAGCACCTCGGCCTACCCAATCGTGATGACGTTCGTGAAGGCGTCATCACCTACAAGATCGCCGCGCACGCTGCGGACCTCGCCAAAGGACATCCCGCCGCGCAGGAACGTGACAACGCCGTGAGCAAAGCCCGCTTTGAGTTCCGCTGGGAAGACCAATTCAATCTTGGCCTCGACCCGGAGAAGGCGCTGGAGTTCCACGACGAAACGCTTCCTCAAGACGGTGCCAAGACCGCTCACTTCTGTTCGATGTGTGGTCCCACTTTCTGCAGCATGAAGATCAGCGAAGAGGTGCGTCAGTACGCCGAAGAACACGGCCTGACTTCCGAGGAAGCCATCGAAGAAGGCATGCGCGAGAAAGCGGACGAGTTCAAAGAAGCGGGCGCCGAAATCTATTCGTAGTCGAACAGGGGCGGAACTGAGGCCTGCCTCACTAAGAAAGGCTTCATCCTTAACAAGCTCCGCCCCTGGATTGAAGCCAGGAAGCGTCATAAACTCTCGCATGCCCACATCCAGATGGCAGGCGAGTTGGGAATGAATCCGAAATCTCTTGGCAAGCCTGTCCCGAGCAAGTCCCAACAATGGAAGTCTTCACTGCCCGAATCTTTGGAAGAACTCTATGAGAAACGTTTCAACCGAATAAGACCCGATGTCGTCCTAAGTATCGAAGAAGCTTTGGAAAAGAAACGCCTCAAAAGAGTCGAACAGAAGGCCGCGAGAAAGAATGCGGAACCGTCGGACGAGTCGGAGGAGCCCGTGATCGCCCCAGACCCTATTGAGAAAGAGCCAGAAGATGATGGCTGTCCGTTCTAGTCCGGCTGATTTCGTGGGTCGCACATTGTCTTGAATCACACTCGCGGAGGATGACTTTTAGGTTAGGCTGAGGGCATTCCTCTAACATCAGACCTCCTGACGTATCAAATCCGCTGATTGCGGCAGGAAACTGCTAGTAACACCGATTTTGGCCCACCTATTGATAATTATCATAGATTCCTGTGTTATGGAGAAATTCCATATCTTTATTCTGAAAATAAACCGCAATAACAATAATAATAGAATCCGAATCGGCGGAGCACCACCTTGATTTATCGCTATGCTAACCTATTGGCGGTAAAGGGATTGCGATGTGTTTATGATGGTTCAGGCGGTGCCTCAATCCTATGTCAAGAGGTCTGAACATGCTGAAACGGATCTCGATCAATGGTTCATCGTCGGATTTCTCGTAATCATCCTGATCGATGGGTTGCCGTCGACGAGACTGTATCACGACCGTTTGAAGGCGGCGGTGGATCGGCGATCGGCCTTGGGGTTGGGTTTTATTTGGTGCTGGATTACACCATGAAATTGTTCCTCTTCCGTTGGCTGATGTTAGCCTGCCTTCAGCTGCAGTTAGTCTCGCGAATAAAACGCGATCGTAAAGATGCCCGCTAGGATAACGATCAAGATGGCGATAGCGACAATACCCATGGGAGGCCGAGGAGAATCTAGCAGAATTCGATCTGCATCGAGTGGGTTTAGAAATGGTACGCGATACAGGATTTGAACCTGTGACTTCCTGCGTGTGAAGCAGGCGCTCTACCCCTGAGCTAATCGCGCGTTTGTCTTGCGTGACGGGAGGCCGATCTTAGGCTGATTCCGGAGATCCCGCAAGGGCTAAAAAGGGCTCGCGATTCCCGACCTGGGTGCTTGGCTGCGGCATGAGCCGAAACGTCATTCCCAACGTCCTTGCTGAACGCTATGCCACGGCTCCCATGCGTGATCTCTGGTCGGCGGAAGGGCGGATTGTGCTGGAGCGGGAGTATTGGATCGCGGTGATGAAGGCGCAGCGAGAGCTGGGTTTGGACATTCCGGAGAGTGCGATCGCGGCTTACGAGAAGGTGAAAGAAGACGTGAATCTGGAGGCAATCATGGAGCGCGAGCGGGTGACGCGGCATGATGTGAAGGCGCGCATTGAGGAGTTCAATGACTTGGCGGGCGAAGAACACATTCACAAGGGGCTGACGAGTCGGGATCTGACGGAGAATGTGGAGCAGTTGCAGGTTTATCGGGCTTTGTTAGAAACGCGTCGGAAAGCGATCGCCGCGCTGGCGGGGTTGGCGGAGCGAGCTAAGGAATGGCGTGATCTGGTCATCACCGGAAGGACGCACAATGTGGCGGCGCAGACGACGACGTTTGGCAAACGCATGAGCATGTTTGGTGAGGAGTTGCTCGTGCAATGTCAGGCTTTGGAGGATGTGATAGGGCGTTACGCCGCGCGTGGTTTGAAAGGCGCGGTGGGCACGCAGTTGGATCAGTTGAGTCTTTTCAAAGGAGATGCGGTGAAGGTGCGGGCACTGGAGCAGAAGGTAGTCGTGCATTTGGGCATCCCCAATCAGTTAGACAATGTGGGCCAGGTCTATCCTCGTAGCCTGGATCTCCAAGTGGTGAGCGCGCTCTGTGCATTGGGGAGTGGGCCCGGTGATTTCGCGAAGACGTTGCGGCTGATGGCGGGGCATGAATCTGCCAGTGAAGGATTTGCCAAAGGGCAGGTAGGGTCATCGGCGATGCCCCATAAGATGAACAGCCGTTCGTGCGAGCGGATCAATGGCTTTCATACCTTGCTCAAAGGCTATCTGACGATGGCGAGTGGCTTAGCGGGTGATCAGTGGAATGAGGGTGATGTGTCTTGCTCGGTGGTGCGTCGCGTCATGTTACCAGATAGCTTCTTTGCAATCGATGGTTTGTTGGAGACATTCTTGGTTGTCCTTAGCCAGATGGATGCTTATCCAGCCGTGATTGGCCGAGAGAACACGCATTACTTGCCTTTCCTGATGTCGACGACGTTCCTGATGGAAGCGGTGACGAGTGGGGTGGGTCGCGAGACGGCGCATGAGGCGATCAAAGAACATGCGGTGGCCGCAGTGATGGCTTTGCGGACGGGCGATTGTCAGGACAATGATTTGTTAGACCGCCTGGCGGCAGATGATCGGCTCGGGATTCCGAAGGCGCGTTTGGAGCAGCTGCTAGAGGATGGCCGGCAGAGCTGCGGAAACGCGCAGGCTCAGGTGGATGCGTTTGTGGAGCAGGTTGGTGCTTTGTTAGAGACGTGCCCTGAAGCGAAGGACTATGCGCCCGGCTCGATTTTGTAAGAAAGATCGAGCTAACACATTTGAAATGGGTCGACATCGATGATGATGATGACTTCCTCGGGGAAGGTCATTTGGCGCATGACGGTTTTGATATGGCGTGTCATGAGGGAGGCTTGGACGCTGCGGAACATGACTTGGAAACGGAACATGCCTTGGGCGCGCTCAAGCGGCGAGGGGTTCGGCTGACCCATGATTACGCCCTTGGGCAAGTCCTGACGGAGACGCCCACTCAGATTCTCCATGGTGAACTCTGCGAGACGTTCGTGACGTGAACGGACGTGCATGAGGCAGGCGTGGGTGAAGGGCGGCAGGTTGAATAGTTGGCGCGCCTCTAACTCTTGTTCGGAGTAGCCTTCGAAATCGTGATGCCGGGCGAACTGCACGGAGGGGCTCTGCGGCGTGAAGGTCTGAACCACGACTTCGCCTTCCAAGTGTCCGCGACCGGCGCGACCGGCGACTTGGGTGAGGAGCTGGAAGGTGCGTTCGCCAGCGCGGAAATCTGGCATGTGCAAGCCGAGATCGGCGTTGAGAATGCCGACGAGAGTGACGTTAGGGAAATGAAGCCCTTTGGCGATCATCTGGGTGCCGATGAGCATGTCCAACTTGTGTGTTTTGAAGGCGCGCAGCGTTTCCTTGAGCCGGTTCTTGCGTTGCATGACGTCGGCATCGATCCGCGCCATGCGCGCTTGAGGGAAGACCTTCTTAATCACTTCCTCTGCGCGTTCGGTGCCGAAGCCGCCGTACATGACGGAGGGAGATTTGCACTTGGGACAGCGTTTGGGAGCGAGCTGTTTGTATCCGCAGATATGGCAGATGAGGCGCTGTTCGGACAAGTGATAGGTGAGCGACGTGCTGCAATGATTGCAGCCGCAGACATGCCCGCATTCCAAGCACTGCATGGAGTTGGCATAGCCACGCCGATTGAGAAAGAGCATGATCTGCTCGCGTTTCTCTAGCCGTTTCTCAATCTCTTGCCGCAGTCTCTCGGACAGGATGGCGGGACCCTTGTGTTTGCGGCTTTCCTGTTTCATATCGATCACCCGCACCAGTGGTAGGGAACGATCGTCCACCCGCTCGCTGAGACGGATGAGTTGGTACTTGTCGCGCTTGACGTTTTGATAGGATTCGAGTGACGGTGTGGCACTGCCGAGCACAATGGCGCAGCCTTCGATGCGCGAACGCAAGACGGCGATGTCTCGACCGTGGTAGCGTGGATTGCTCTCCTGCTTGTAGGAACTCTCGTGTTCTTCATCGACGATGATGAGCCCGAGGTTCTCCAAAGGGGCGAAGATGGCGCTTCGCGCTCCGATGACAATGCGCGCTTCATTTCGGTGGATCTTATACCATTCATCGAAGCGCTCGCCTTGAGAAAGGTGACTGTGTAAGACGGCGATCTCGTTCTGTTTCTCGGAGAAGCGGGATTTGAAACGCTCCACGGTTTGCGGAGTCAACGAGATTTCTGGCACCAGAACAATGACGGTTTGTCCTTGTTCTAACGCTTTCGCGGTCGCCTGCAAATAGACCTCGGTTTTCCCACTACCAGTTACGCCGTGAAGAAGGAGAGGGGGGCGCTCGGGATGCGCCATGGACTCGAGAATGACTGTGAGCGCGGCCTGTTGCTCGACCATCAGTTCCAGGGATTCAGATGCGATGAACTCGTCGTCTTCGTGGGGGTCTCGCTCGACACGCTGCTCTTCGATACGGGCCCAGCCTTTGCTTACCAAGGCCTTCGCCGCAGCAAGGTTACTGACCTTGGTGAGGAGGAGAGGCTCTTTGAGCGCTTGGATTTGCTCGAGAATCTCGGCTTGCCGTGGCGCGCGTTTCTTCAGCTTCTCAATCTCTTCGTCGGATGGTTTAGCGATGATGCGGATGGATTTGCGAATTCGAAATGGTGGATCATCGGCTCGGACAGATTCCGGGAGCATGGCGCGCAGAACATTCTCACGCGTCGTGCAATAGTAGTCAGCCATCCATGCTGCCAACTTGATCAGGTTGGGCGTGAGGATGGGGCGATCATGGATCAGACCTTCGAGATCGCGTAGACCTCGGGGTGGTTCCTCGTGGGGAATGAGATCGAGGACGGTGCCTTTCGCTTTGCGATTGCGAAGCTGGACCTTGACCCGCGAGCCGACTGCCACAGCTTCAATCAGTTCTTCAGGAATTCGATAGTCGAATTCCAGATCGGAAGAACCATCGACAGCAACGCGAGCGCACGGAATCACAACGGGAGCCTAGCGTTGTTGCTCATCCCTAACGTATTGCTTGAAAAGGCTAACCAAGCAGAAGGTCATTTCATCAGCGAGATCAATCTCATTGGTCGGGACTTCATCGGAGAGAACGTTTGTGTAGCCATCGCAGGATTGTAGGCTCTCGTTGGCCACCACGTGGAACCCCATGTGCCACCCTGAGAAACTGCGTTTATCAACTTCTTGATCATAGATCATGGTCACTTTGTGATGACGTTTATCACGCTTGATGTTGGCATACAAGGCCTGGACTCCTTCGGCGGTTCCTTCGAGGGCTTGAAGGAAATAGCCTGCTTGATAGAGCAACAAACCACTGATATCATGGGCCCGGTTGTGATCGCGGGCATGTTCAAGCAATTTGCGCAGATCGGTTCCCGTCACTGGCTGGGTGGCTTGGCTAAAGTAGATGAGATTTTTCATGTTTCCTGGTCCTGGGAAGAAGGTGTATCTTCGTAGATTGGTCGCCTGCTGAGATCAATCCAGAGACTGGCCAAAGCTCCAGTGATGGCAATGATGATCAGAGGGATCACGCCGATCTTCAAGTCTGCACCGACCCAGGGGGCCCACTGGGCGATCGAGGCGCTGGCATCGGTGTTCTTCTTAAAGAGCTCGTAACCCAAGACCCACCCGGCGTGAAGTCCCATGGGCAACCAGAGGGATCGAGTGCGAAGTCGAGTGATCGCTAAGACCACACCCAATGCGAAAAGTGTGAGAAATTGAGCGGTCACGGCAGGCAAATCTTGGAATTGGCTGAAGGCGAGACCAAGCGCATCGAGTCCTGTCGTCCAGGTGACTTCGTGATCAGCAATCTTAAGCTTGGGCTTAAGGAAATGAATGAGAGCGAAAAGGCCTGATGTTAGGATCACGGCGTTGAGGACCTTCATCCTGCGGAGGCAGATGCCGAGGATGGCACCACGAAAGAAGACTTCTTCCACAATACCGACGGCAACTGCGGTGAGGATGAGCTTCGGAATGATTCCCCAATCAGCCTCAGCTTCTGGGACGAAGAATCCCATGTAGAGAAAGCCTGCTCCCATGAAGAGAAGAAATCCGGCGGCGAGAAGTACGCCAGCAGTCACATCCATGACGGCGCAAGGATTCTTGAAGATCTTGAGATCCCGCCAACCGCGAAAGTTCAGAGAGGGGATGAGGATGGCCAGTCCAATCAAGGCGACGACCATCACGGCACGATTGAAATACCGTGAGAACGGGCTCCGCTCCAGCGCGCCATGTAGGTATGTGAGGGGGGCGGGTCCGTTGGCGAGCCAGCCTTGCCTAACGGTCTCTTTGCCCAATTGAAAGAGCCAAGGCGCAAGGAGAGAGCCCAGCACCATGGTCAATCCAAGGTAGAGGATGATCTTCTGCCATCCGGTCAAACGAAACCACTTCACTCCTGATGATCGCTCCATGCAAGCTCAGAGCACAAGTGAAATGAGGGTAGGTTCGCTCGGTTGAGAATGATCTACTGATCGTCACGCTCAAGGCGAGCACGGATCGCTTCAAGATCGGGATCCTTCAAAGCGGCGGGGTAAAGCGCAGGGGACAGGCGAATTGCCTTACTCACCCAAAAGACCGCTTCGCTATTTCGGTCGAGACAAGCGAGGTAACAGCCTCGGTTGTAAATGGCCACGGGTTCAACAGCCACGATGAGATGAGATTCTTCTAAGACTTGGAGGGACTTCTCGGTCTGATTCGTTTCGTGCAGCGCGAATGATTTGTTCACGAAACCGAATGGAGCTTTTGGATAGAGACGAATGGCCGTTTCACACAGCTCCAATGCTTTGGAGTAGTCCTTGAGTTCAAGGCTCAACAAGATGGTGAGTTCAGGACAATCTGGCCTAAGGCGATCTCCTTTGGGAAGTTCTTTGAGAGCAGAATCACTCCGAGCTCATAGTAACCTTGAGCAGATCGTAACGTCATGGGGTCTGTCGGTTCCAATGCTGCTGAATTGCTCATTGGGGGGGGAGAGCTTAGAAATACATAGATTCTTCTATTCTGGCAAACCGAAAGATTAGAAATTCTATGTAAAAGCCTCTGGGATAATTCATTTGTGTGTTAAGAGCGACGGGGTTTTATTCGCAAGCACCTCAATTGAATAATAATTTCCATGAGAAAAACACACTGGTTTGCTATAGCGGTCTCTACGCTGTTTGTCGTCACACTCTTTCTGCGATTTGTGGGATTTAAGGAAGAATCCCTCGTAAATATCGCGCCTATCACGGCGATGGCGCTCTGTTTCGGCCTTTTTTCCAACCGATCGGCATGGGGATTCGCCTTGGCCTTTGTGGGACTTTTCCTTAGCGATGTCTTTGTGACCGCCTTGGTGGTCCATGGCGACCCGACTCTTTCCTTCGCGGGGCTGCTCTTTTCCCCAGTCGTGGGCCTCAGATACTTAGTCTATGGAGCTTTCTTTGGCATTGCGTGGCTCCTGCACAAGCGCCGTTCATCGGCTTTAGCCTTAGTAATCACGCCTTTGGCGACGGGGACGTTTTACATCGTCATGAACACTGTGGCGTGGATTTCATCCATGCCGCCCTTTGCCTACGCCAAGACCTTCGCTGGCTGGTGGCAGAGCCAAACGATTGGCTTGCCCATTCCTGGCGCACCCCCGAGCTACCTGTTCCTTCGCAATGCCATGGTCGGGGATGCTCTGTTCACGATCCTGTTCTTGGCCCTTGTGGTTTGGGTCCCTAAGAAGGTCTCAGGATACTCTCCTGATTCGCCCTTGAACGCTGCGAAAAACGCCGTCTAGTCCACCTTCCTCGAAACTAGCAACGTGAATTCTGCCATCGACCACGCTTCCGCCGCCATCAACCAACAGCTTAGCCCGGAGCAGAAAATCGGCCTCTTGCGCGATCTGACACGTATCCGCCGCTTCGAACAAGCTTCGCTCAAGCAGTACTTGGCCGGTAAGATGGGGGGATTCCTCCATCTTTACATCGGTCAGGAATCTGTCGCCGTCGGGACCATTTCCCTGATGGGGGAACACGATCATATCATCACCGCCTACCGCGATCATGGACACGCGCTTGCCGTGGGCATGGGCATGAATGAATGCATGGCCGAGCTCTTTGGTAAAGCCACGGGCTGTTCCAAGGGAAAGGGTGGCTCGATGCACTTCTTCGCGCCGGACAAGAATTACTGGGGTGGGCACGGGATCGTGGCAGGACAGACCCCTCTGGGGGCAGGACTCGCCTATGGCCTGAAGTACCAGGGCCTCAAAGGTTCGTGCATGTGTTATTTGGGCGATGGTGCCATCAATCAAGGTGCCTATCATGAGTCGCTAAACTTGGCCGCGCTGTTCGATCTCCCTGTCATTTATATCATCGAGAACAACGGTTACTCTATGGGCACGAGCCAGAAACGCTCGTCTGCATTCAAGTCGTGCCTCGCGGAACGTGCCGACGGTTACGGCATTGCCTGGGATGTGGTGGATGGTGAGGATCTCTACGAGGTGCGTGCCAAGACTCAAATCGCTCTCGACAGAGCGCACGAAGAGTCCAAGCCTACCGTCTTGGAAATCTCGACTTACCGTTACTACGGCCATTCCGTGGCGGATGCCAATTCGAAGAAATACCGTTCACCGGAAGAGATCGACCGTTACAAGACGCATCATGACCCGGTCAATCTCTGGCGACAGCAACTGATCACGGAAGGCGTCATCGACGACGAGCAAGCCAAGGTCATCGACAAGGAAGCCAAAGACGAAGCCGCTGCTTCCGTGAAGTTCGCGGAAGAGAGTCCTTTCCCAGAGCCTTCCGCGATTCTCGAAGATGTCTATCACGAGGTGGACCAAGGCACCGAAGCTGGTCGCACCGGCAAACACTTTTTTAACGACTAACGAGAGCTTTGTTTCGCTCTCTGTCAGAAGACTTTATCATGCGTAAGATCACCTATCGCCAGGCCTTGAACGAAGCTCTCGCCGAGGAACTGGAGCGCGACCCGAACGTCGTCATCTTGGGCGAAGAAGTAGCAGAGTACAACGGTGCCTACAAAGTCACCGAAGGACTCTGGGAACGATTCGGGGACAAGCGGGTCGTGGACACTCCCATCAGTGAAGCTGGCTTCATCGGCATGGGCATCGGTGCTTCCATGCTCGGCGTTCGCCCCGTTATGGAGCTGATGTTCTGGAGTTTCGCCTACGTGGCCTTTGATCAGATGATTAACAACGCTGCCTGCGTACGTTACATGTCAGGTGGCCTCATTCATTGCCCCATCGTCGTGCGCGGCCCTGCCAATGGCGGCACCAGCGTTGGAGCCACGCACTCTCACACGCCGGAAAACTTCATTGCCAACACGCCTGGATTGAAAGTGCTTTGTCCAGCGACGGCCTACGATGCCAAAGGGCTCATGAAATCCGCGATCCGGGACAATGACCCCGTTTATATCATGGAGAACACGGTTCTCTACGGCGAACCTGGCGAAGTCCCTGAAGGGGAATACACCATCCCATTGGGAGTCGCCGATGTGAAACGTGTAGGCACTGACATTTCCATCATCGCCCACGGAGGCGCGGTCATCACCGCGTTGAAGTCAGCAGAGATCTTGCAAAATGAGCATGGCATCAGTGCTGAGGTGGTCGATCTCCGATCGATTCGCCCCCTCGATGAAGAGACAATCCTGGCCTCGGTGCGCAAGACGAATCGCGTCTTGTTAGTCGACGAGAACAAGCCTTTCTGCGCGGTCAGTTCACAGATTGCGACGATGATCCAAGAGAAAGCGTTCGATTATCTTGATGCACCGATTCTTCGGGTGAATGCGATAGACGCACCTGCTATCTATAGTCCTCCGATGGAGGCGCTCCAAATACCTCATCCCAAGGTTGTGATCGAGAAAGCCTTGGCCGTTTGTAAATAACATTTATAGAATACAATGGCCACGATCATTGAAATGCCCAAACTGAGCGATACCATGACCGAGGGCACCTTGGTCCGTTGGTTGAAGAATCCTGGCGATACGGTTGAAGTCGGGGATGAACTCGCTGAGATTGAAACGGACAAAGCCACCATGGGCCTGGAGGCCTTTGATGAAGGCATCCTTCATGAAGTCTACATTCAAGCCGGAGAGAAAGCTCCCCTTGGGAGCAAGCTCGCTCTTATCTTAGAAGAGGGCGAAGAGCCGCCTTTACCGGGACAAGAACCTGTTTCAGCCACTGCGGATACGGATACGGCAGCGCCAGCTGAGCCCCCTGCTGCCTCGCCCGTTTCGACCCCTGCGCCCTTGGTTGCTGGTCAACGCATCAAGGCTTCACCGCTTGCTCGCCGTATCGCGGCTGACAGAGGCGTCAATCTAGCACAAATCCAAGGCACGGGCCCTGGCGGTCGCATTGTGAAGGTCGATGTGGAGAATGCGCCTGTAGGCGGTAGCAGTTCAGCGGCTCCGGTCAGTGCCTCTCCTGCGATTCGTCCGGTGGTTGGACCCAATGATGTGCGAATCCCACTCACAGGCATGCGCACCATCATTGCCGAGCGCCTGTTAGCCAGCAAGACACAGATTCCGCATTTCTATCTGAACATCGAGGTCAATGCCGCACCTCTATTAGCTTTTCGTCAGCAGGTCAATGCCGCCTCTGAGAAGAGCGAGACCGCGAACAAGTACACGATCAACGATTTCAT
>JBLHHN010000074.1:0-20894 GCA_047616785.1 Verrucomicrobiales bacterium | reverse complement strand
TTGCCGCTACGCGGATACATCTGTTCATTCAATTTCATCTTTACGCTTCCCGCAATCTCCCAAATCGATGTGCGCTAGGAGTATGAATCCAAGAAAGCACAAAGGCAAACGCTTGACACGAGGAGGGCGCGCAAGAGTAAGAAGAGGACTATTCACGGGAGCGCAATCAGCAAGCCGCTTCAATCACGTCTTGTCGGAATTCTACAGCCGCCTATGAAATAAGGGGAAGTGCCATCGTGTGGCAGCGATAGCAGTGATAGCGGTGATGCGAAAGCTGGTGTGCTTGATAAATAAAATGCTAGGAGATTCGGAGTTCAAGTTGAGCGAGCCGAGTTAGAATAGAGAAGAAGACGTGCTTTGATGTTGTCCCCCCCGGGGCACTATAGGTGCCGCCGGAGGCACAGAAGTAATAGACTTTAGGCTAACGATATTCTAAGTGGACTATCGAGACGAAAGTTGGCTCCTTATCCGCTAAGAAAATAGTCTGAAGGTGAATGGTAGTATCTACTCAGGCCGCCCGGAAAATAAATTCTGAATAAGAGTTGCTCCACATGTTGCGCTGGTCAGGGGATCTATCACAGTTCGAAACCGTGCCTGTTTCCGTGCAATTCGGCTAGAAGACGGCTTCTAGCCTGGGTGTGATAACAAAGTCACTCCGGACGATCCCTGTCACCTGCGGGCGGGCCCTCGCCTGGAGGCGGACCCAATCCTTCACTCCGAGGTGGACCTCCGCGTTGTCCGCCTGGGCCTCCGCGTGGTGGTCGTCCACCAGGAGGTCCTCCACGGCCGCGTCGCGGCTCGATCTTCTCGCCTTCGCTCGTGCCTGCGAGTTGCGCATTCACGGAGGCGATCCGTTTCTTGATGAAGGGCTTGATCGCTAACACCTCTCGATCGACGGCGGTGTTGAAGCCTGAATCGTCACCGTCAATTCCCATGCGCATGCCTTCAAGGCCAGTGCCAATTTCGTCTTTCACAATGTGTGGCGATAACGCTTTCTCCATGGCGTCGATCTGAGGGAACAGCTTCTCTTTGGTGAATTCTTCTTTCATCAACTTGGCTACAGAAGCCTTGTAGCGCTCAGGAAATGACTTCGTGGCGAACAATCGTTCCAGCAGCCGACGGTTGGAAGTCCATGGCCTATCAATGTTCCAGTTCGCCAGGGTTTCTGGCGTCGTGCCCATGCTGAAGGTGCCGAAGGATTCGTTCACATCCCAAGGTAATAAGCGCAGTTTGTCATCTGCCTTGTCCATCAGCAGGTAGTAGTTGTGGGGCATGCCGATGTAACTATCGAGGCTTGCTAGGATGGATGTCGCGGCAAGGTAACCTGCGAGTTGATCCAGATCCATGCGCTCGCCTATCTCTTTGGCGAAATCTTCGTCGGTGGACTCGGCAATCAGTTTTAGTAACTCGCCAAACCGGTGGATTTGTTCGTCATTGTCTTCGCCTTCTTTGATGCCGAACGATTCGTAGAGCTTCGGGTCTTCACCTGGGTATTCCCAGTCCGCTGAAGATTCGGGCTTCATGAGCAAGCTTTTCTTGGTCTTCTTCCCGAATTGACGCTTGAGATAATCATCGTCCACCTGTTCGATCAGCACATAGGTGCCAAGGTGTTTCTTTTCAATCACGCCCTCAATGGAGAGCGTCACGGCGGCCCAACCCACTCCTGGCGTGGGGATTCCTGCTGACTGGTACAATTGATAGGCGATCTTCTCTTTCATGTAAGCCGAGTCTAGGAATGCGTTGGACAGATTCACCTTCGTCCTGCCGTAGAGCTTCCGCCCTTTGACGAAGCGGTTCGTATCGATCTTGAGAGGTCTCTTATACCCGCGCGATGAGAAGCGATAGGAAGAATTGCCCTTGAAACGGAGGCCTGCATCTTCAAATGGCTCGCCATCGATGGTGATGTTAGCTTTCGCGTAAGCGAACTCGCTATCAGAATCCCATGGAGGGCCTTCTCGATCTCTCTCTGACGGTTTGGGCGCCATCGATTCCCAAGCTTCCTTGGTTAGCGAGATGTCCATCTCGATTACGTGATGGTCCTCATAGATTGATTTCCAGAACGCTGTGTTCGTGATGGCTTTATTAGAATCTTTGCCAAATGAAACGCTGGTGAAGGCAGTGACTGAAAGGCAAAGTAGGAACTTGAATGGAACCTTGATCATAGTGTGGGATGGTTAGTTATTCGTTCCGGGGCTTGGAGTGAGTTCGGTGATGATATCCCCATCGGTGGAGCGACCATACGAAACGTCTTCGCCGAGTTCGCCATAGGTGAGGGTGTCGAGTAAGAGATTTCCACTAATGTCGGAGCTGACAAGAGTGATGGTTTCGCCGTGGCTAGAGAGCTTGAAGCTCGCGTGTAGACCTTCCTGGTCAGAGTCTTCGTCAGCCCAGATGATGAGATAGCCGTTCGCATCGATCATGGTGCCATCAGGAATGACCCATTTGCGTGGGTTAGAGTCGTTATCGCTGAGATACATGCCACCGAGATCATGGCTTGGTCGCCAAATTTTGGGAGGTTTGCTAGACAGGCTGACGCCGGCACCAACCGCGCCTCTGAAGCGCGACCATTCTTCGCTCAGGCTGTTGCTGAGGAAGGTGCCAAGGAGGATCGTGAAGACTAACGGAACGGTGGGTGTGGTCATGGCTTTGTGTAAGTGTTTGTTGATGTTTCGAGGTGAGCGAATGGTGCCCCACGAGGTCGATGGCTATAGCTTGCCGTTACGGAACTTCCCGCATTCAAGCTACTGTCATCAAAGGAAATGGTAATCGTGCCGCCCTGTGGGCCCATGGACAGATAGCTGATCACCGTGCCAGCCACCGTTCCCACGCGGAGATTGATCAAGAGATTCTGCGCTGGGGGCATGTAGCGAAAGGCGAAGACGAAGCCGTCCTTCGCGTTTCCGTTACCTTCTTGACCACCGAGATTCGTCGCGTTGTTAGGGCTAGTGTAGCCCGAGCCGTAGTTCGTCCTTTGATGAAAGCGATAGAGTATGGCGGCATTGCCAGGAAACGAAGGAAAGAGGTTGGTCTTCGTCACGTTATCATACCAGGGGCCCATGGTATTCGTGGCAAGTCCAGACGATTTGATGTAGACGTAGTCGGCGGATTAGGAAATGCCCTGAACGCCAGCATAAACGGGTTCTTGTTGATCGCCGACACGCGGGTTTCCCACAATGGTTGCGGCATCCCAAGTCGAGACAGCTGCCCGTTTTCCGGTTGTTCTTTCCGCAGCTTCGTCGGCTTTGTTCTGCCAAATGCGCGCGTATTTCCCCGAGCCTTCGGTATACCAAGAAGAGATCAAAGGCTCCGCTGAAGCTGAGGAAGCCAGAAGGGCGGGTGATCCACTGTCGCATGAGTCTCATGGGTCCTTCCAGTTATAAATTATAAGTAAAGGCCGCCGAATCTCAATGATCGTGGGATGAACCTGACAAATCCTGGGATGAATCTGCGCACAAACAGCGCCTGAGCACGGATGCCCAGACGCTGCTGTTGGGGCTATCGTGCAGGGGGGCCACCCCCGCCAGGAGGTCCCATGCCGCCGCCACCTGCTGCGGTGCTGAATTCTGTGGTATCGTAGTCGCTGATGCCTGTCTTTGTCAGACGGTAAAACCGACGGTCTAACGTTGAGAGAGAGGTCGGGTCGTCTGCTGTGATCTCGCTGGAGTCCGCCGTGAAGGTGTCGTCTGTCTCATCCCAGGCGGTGAGGTTTTCGCTCGTCTCGATTCGGTAGATGCCCCCTTCGATGCCTTCCCAGGTCATGGTGATGACGTCTGTTGTGGAATCGATGGAGGTGCTTTCCACTTCAGGTGTGGCAGAAGGGGCGCCATCGAAGACGGTGATGATTGTTTCTGTGTCAGGGATCTCGGCGACTCCTGAAGCGAGGGCGTTGTCTCCGAAGTAGTTGTTGCCGAGATTGTATGGGTAGACCGGTGTGCCGTCTGCTTTGATGGCGGTGAAGTAGGCCCAAGTGCCTTCGGGAAATTCTGGAGTCACACAGAACCGCACATTGTAATCATTGAGATCGTAGTGGGTGGATTCCACGTAGGCACTATCGATGGAGACTCCTTCGTAAAGATTGTATCCCGTGAGGTCTCCTTTGTAAGCGTAGTCTTCGAGGTAGTTCCCAAGAGGGTAGGTGGCGTCTACGCCTGGACCATTGGAAGCGGGTGTGGTTGATGCCATGTCGCTCAAGTAGGTGACCCATTGGGGGAGAAGATTCCGGCCGCTGCTCACCAAATCGTAAGAACCGTTAGAGCCATCGCGCATCTGATAGCCAGTGATCATTCGGCGCACGGTGCTCGTGGGGTCCGTAGGATCGCTGTAACCGTAGGGGCCATACATGGGCAGACCGTCGTTGATCCATGCGATGATTGGGCTGTGTGTTCCGTTAGGAGATTCTGTATAAGGATTGTTGCCTCCATTGGAAACCAGTCCGGTGAATACCACGGTGGGATCGTAGTCGACCGAATCGCCAAGGGTATGGCGGAGCGCGGCTGGGTTGGCATGATAGTGGAATTGCTCCATCGCTTGGTGAGCATTGCCGGAATCGAAGGTGACGCCTTCATTGAAGAAGGCATCCCGGTTCCAGACGCCGGCGTTGTTGTAGGACATGCCATCGCTGCCGTTGAAGATAGGCACGCCGTCCACCCCGATACCTCCACTGCCAAGGCCGGACAGATTCTTGGGGCTTGTGTAAGTAGAGGGGTAGTTCGTTGTGCGAGGAAAGCGGTAGAGAATCGCCGCATTGCCAGGGAAAGAAGGGAAGGCCTCTGTCTTCGCTACATTGTTATGCCAAGGTCCCATGGTGTTGGTCGCGAGACCTGTGGATTTGATGTAGACGTAAGTATCTGAGTAGGAGATGCCTTGGATGCCTGCGTAGACGGGCAATGGTTGATCGCCCACGACGGGGTTGCCGGTGATGGTCGTGGCATCCCATGTCGTGACGGAAGACGCGGTGCCGGTCGTTTTTTCGGTGGTCTCATCTGTCTGGTTCTGCCAGATGCGTGCGTAGTTCCCTGACTTCTCGGTATACCAAGATGAGAGGATGGGCTCAGCGGAAGCGGAAGACATTAGCAAGCTTACTGTTACTAGGCTTAAGGATTCTGAAATGGATCTCATGACGTGTGATTGCGGGTTTGTATTCGCAAGCACACTGATCGGATTCTTTACCGGCACAACGAGCGAGGGGCGAACCTGACGGATGGTGGGATGAACGCGGCACGATCTGGGATCGACGCCTAGCCTGCGGTGCGTGAGAACTTCAAGCGTTCCTGCAGCTCATCGAGCGCGCGTGTCAGTGTCACCTTCTGATCGTCATCGAGAAGCGCGACGTGGCCTCGGCGGCCGACGGATTGGATGCTGCGCACGTGTCTGAGGTTCACCAAGGCCGAGCGACTCACGCGGAGGAATTGATTGGGATCCAGCTGGCGCTCGAGCTCTGCCATGGTGATGCGAGCGAGGTGCGTCTTCCCTATGGTGTGCAGATCCATGTAGTTGCCGTCGGCTTCAAGCCAGTAGATGTCCGCCACACGGACATAATCCGTCTGCCCTTGAGACTTGATTTCGATCCGTTGCAGATATTGCGGTTCTTTGGCGGGTCTGCTGGCCAACATCTCCGCTAGTTTCTCTTGCCAAGTATCCAAGTCAGGCTTGGCAAGCATGGATCGGACACGATCGAGGGCGGACTTCAAACGCCCTCGCTGCACGGGCTTCAAGAGGTAGTCGATGGCATTCACATCGAACGCTTTGACCGCGTGTTCATCATATGCGGTGACGAAGATGACCACTGGCACCGTCACCTTGGCTTCTTTCAATGTGGCGATCACTCCGAAGCCATCGAGGTCCGGCATCTGAATATCGAGAAAGACGACGTCTGGTTGCTGATTCTCTATTTCGCGGACAGCCGAAAGCCCTCCCTCACATTCTGCGCAAATGGAGATATCCTCGACCTTTTCGAGAAGCATGCGCATGCGTTCGCGCCCTAACGCTTCGTCATCGACAATGATTGCTTGAAGTTTCATGATGTCATATCTTCTAGAGGAAATTCAATGGAAACGGTGGTGCCGCCTCCGTTGCGGTCTGTGAGAGCAAGCTGGTAGCCTTCGCGCCCGTAGAGCGCCTCGAGCCGAGCCTCGGCATTGGACAAACCGATACCCCAGCCTTGTCGCCCTGTGCCTTGGCGCCCTACGCCGTCATCTGAGATCTCGATGCGAAGGTGGCCCCTCTCTTTCCAAGCCGAGACCCAAACATGTCCTGGCTTACCCAGAGGTTCGAGTCCGTGGCGAACCGCATTCTCCACGATGGGTTGAAGAAGGAGTGTGGGAACCTTAGCTTGCAAGGCTTCTGGTGCGATGTCTTGAACAAACTGCACTCGATCTCCAAAGCGCACTTGTTCGATGCTGACATAAGCCGTGAGGAGATCGAGCTCTCGGCTCAGCGTGACGACGTTGGCGTCTCTTTCTTCTAACACGCCGCGTAAGAGCGTGCTCAAGTGGCCGATCATTTCATCCGCCTTGTCGGGATCGCGATGCACTAGGGTGGAAGTCGCATTGAGAGCATTGAAGAGGAAATGAGGCTGCAATTGAAGCTTGAGTGTATCCAGATGGGCTTGTGTGAGTTTCGATTGTAACTCTAGCGATTGGCGTTCGCGTTCCCTGAGTTGTGCGCCTGCTAGGAGCACGCTTTGTATGCCGAAGAGGCTCCAATAGATGGGAAGATTCACATAGAGACGCCCCGTCCATTTGCCGAAGAAAGAACGTTGGGGTCTAGGCTCTTCCCTCGGGGGCGGGGGACGCTCGCTTCCACGCGGAGGTGGTGGGCGTTCGCCATCAAAGTGAGGAGGGGGTCTTCTGCGGGGAGGAGGCTGGCCCATGCCGGAATGCACTACTGCTTCTCTCGGGTGCGACGGAGAGAGGGCGTAGTCGTTCAGCACATGTGATAGAATAGAGATCGAGACTGACATGAACAAATGTACCAAGGCATGCCGCCATCGCTTCTCTCCGCTGATAGGGAAACGCCGCACAAGCCAGAGCACGCACGGAGTGAGGATCATCCACGGTCCCCATCGTCCAAGGCTCAGCATGGCGGCCTGTTTCCAACTTGCAGTCCCGATCTGGGATTGTGCGGTGAAGACCAGAAAGATCACGAGCCAGACGCCCACGTAGATCAGGACCCATCGTAACCACTTAGGCATCATTCTTGAGTCTGGGTGTATTGCTCATCTGTGAGTGTTTCGACCCGCTTTGGGATGCTTTGCGAGATTGGCGTCCAGCGTGGGACTGCGGACGATCCCTGAGTCCGATGCGTTTAATGACTATATGATAGTGACAAAGAAGAAGTCTCCGTTGCTGCCATGCTCGAGAGAATCAGCATAAACGCGATGAGAAGAGTGGAGACTCGCATCATGAGTCCTTATCGTGGCAGCAATCCACTGTTTCACAACGTTTGAGGGACGAACCTGGCTATCCGAGTGACGAACTGGGACATTTCTGGGCTCAAAGTCACTCCAGTGCGTGCTTGAGCACTTCATCCACGGTCTTGACGGGAACGATCTCCAAGCGGTCACGCACTTCATCGGGCAGGTCGGGAATGTCCTTGGCGTTGCCCGCAGGAATGAGCACCTTGGTCACGCCTGCACGTAAGGCCGCGATGCTCTTCTCTTTTAAGCCGCCGATGGGCAAGACGAGCCCGCGCAGGGTAACTTCGCCTGTCATGGCGACATTGTGGCGGACGTTGCGGTTTGTTAGAAGAGAGGCGAGAGAGGTGAACATGGCGATTCCGGCGGAGGGGCCGTCTTTGGGAATGGCTCCTGCCGGGACGTGGACGTGGACGTCCTTTTCGCGGAAGGTCTTTTTCTTGATCCCTAACGCTTTGGCACGGCTGCGGACCAAGCTGTAGGCCGCATCGACAGACTCTTTCATGACGTCGCCTAGCTGCCCCGTGAGTTTGACCCGTCCCGAGCCGGGATAGGCGAGCGCTTCGATGTGCAGAATTTCACCGCCCACAGGTGTGTAGGCGAGTCCATTGACGACTCCGGGCGCGCTTTCATCGAGGCTGGCATCGCGGACGTAGCGCTTGGGTCCAAGCTTTTCTTCGACCACTTTGGGAGTGACTTTGACCGTCTTCACGTCGCCTTCCACGATCGCAGCTGCGATCCCGCGGGTGACGGCACCGATCTCGCGCTCGAGATTTCGAACGCCGGCTTCGCGTGTGTAATGTTCGACGAGGGTTTCCATCGCGTCATCGGTCCATTTGATCTGGGATTTCTTCAGGCCGTGAGCCTCACGCTGTTTCACCGTAAGGTACTTCTTGGCGATACTGTGTTTCTCAGCCTCGGTGTAGCCGGGAAGGTCGGTGACTTCCATTCTGTCTAGCAAAGGCGCAGGAATCGGGTCGAGGTAGTTTGCCGTGGCGATGAAGAGCACTTGTGAGAGATCAAAAGGCACATCGAGATAGCGATCGACAAAGGTGCTGTTCTGATTCGGATCCAAGACTTCTAGTAAGGCACTGGCAGGATCTCCACGGAAGTCCGCGCCAATCTTGTCCACTTCGTCTAGGAGAATGACAGGATTGCGCGTGCCCGCGCGACGAAGCTCCTGAATGAGTCGTCCCGGCATGGAACCAATGTAGGTGCGGCGATGCCCGCGAATCTCCGACTCGTCCCGCAGTCCACCGACGCTGATGCGAATGAATTCGCGCCCTAGCGCTTCGGCGATGGACTTGCCGAGGCTCGTCTTGCCGACGCCCGGAGGGCCGGAGAGGCAGAGGATCGCGCCTTGCCCATCGGGCTTGAGCTTGCGCACCGCGAGGTACTCCAAGATACGCTTCTTCACTTTGTCCAGCCCGTGATGATCGCGCTCAAGGATCTTGCGAGCTTTGTCCAGATCGACCGTTTCCTCACTCAGCTTGTCCCAAGGCAGCTCTGCGAGTGTCTCGAGATAGGTGGCAATGACAGAGTGTTCAGGACTGGCCGGAGGAATCATTCCGAGCCGCTTGAGTTCGCGGTCGGCTTGTTCCTTAGCTTTCTCCGGCAGATGGGCTTCTTCCAGGCGCTGAGCGAGATCGGCGATCTGCTCTTCGGCACCGTCGTCCTCACCGAGTTCTTTCTGGATGGTGCGTACCTGCTCGCGCAAATAGGCTTTCTTCTGGGACTCGGACATTTCCGTGTGCAAATCATCGCGAAGCTTCTGTTGCAGCTCGGCGATGTTCAGTTGTTCGCTGAGGAATTTCTGCACGACTTCGAAACGATGCTGCACATTGGAGTGCTCTAACAAACGCTGACGTTGGTCCATGTCCAACTTGAGATTGGCGGCGAGGACGTCTGTGAGGAGCACAGGATCTTCGATCTGGCGGAGCACCTGTTCAGCTTCATTGGGAATGTCGTCGTCTAACTCGATCAGTCGGTAGGCGGAATCTCGCAGATTCCTCATCGCGGCTTCCCAATAGGCACCGTCATCTTTCGGTAGATGATTGAGCATGACTTTGAAAGTCGCTTGGAGAAAGGGCGTCTCTTGGGAATAGCTGTCGAGCCGCACACGTTCACGCGCTTGGGCGACGACCGTGAGATCATCGCCCTGACGTGAGACACGGACCAGGCGAGCCAAGGTGCCGATCTTCGGCAAGGCTTTGGGTGTGACCGTCTCAAGTTCTGGATCTTCTTGCCAGACGAGGACGACGTGTTGGTCCGCAGCCACCGCAGCTTCGATCGCTGCGACGTTCTCGGGCTTATTGAAGCGCAAGGGCGTGATGGTGCCAGGAAAGACCACCACATTGCGCAATGGAATAACAGGCGCTGTGCTAGGCACGGCCTGAGATTCGCCGTGGTCGATCTGGTTCAATGGAATGATGTCGCTCATAATGATAGAAGGTCGCAAAGGTTAGGCAGCGATGCCGTTCTGGTGAGGGTTGGTATCAAAGACGAGTTGGTCGCCTGTCGCATTGACTCGCACGGAGTCTCCTTCGGCGATCTTGCCATCGAGAAGCAGCATGCTGAGTTCGTCTAACAAGAGACGTTGGATGGTGCGCTTGAGCGGGCGTGCCCCGTAGACACTGTCAAAGCCCTCATTGGCGAGGAGTTGAATCGCCTCGTTCGTCAGGTCGAGCGTGATGCCCATCTTGGCAGCGCGCTTGGTTACCTTGGCCAACTGAATCTCCACAATCTTGCCTAGGACTTCCCGATCAAGACGATCGAAGATGATCGTTTCGTCGATCCGATTGAGGAACTCGGGACGGAAGTGCCCGCGCAGGGCTTCAGTCACGCGTTTCTCTCGTTCTTTCGGATCAAACTCCTCCGTGATGTGTTGGCTGCCAATGTTGCTCGTCATGATGATGACGCTGTTCGTGAAATCCACGGAGCGGCCTTGACCGTCCGTGATGCGACCGTCGTCAAGGACTTGCAGAAACACATTTAACACGTCCGGGTGGGCCTTCTCGATTTCGTCGAGTAGGATCACCGCGTAGGGACGCCGCCGCACGGCTTCGGTGAGTTGACCGCCTTCTTCGTAACCGACGTAACCCGGAGGCGCGCCGATGAGTCGCGCAACGCTGTGTTTCTCCATGTATTCGCTCATGTCGAGTCGGACCATCGCACTTTCGTCATCGAAGAGAAACTCGGCAACGGCCTTGCTCAACTCGGTCTTACCCACACCGGTAGGACCGAGGAAGATGAAAGAGCCAATGGGACGATCTTCGTCTTGGAGACCGGCACGAGAACGGCGCACCGCGTTGGCCACGGCGACGACGGCGTCTTGCTGGCCGACGACGCGATCATGCAAGCTGTCTTCCATGTGTACCAATTTCTCGCGTTCGCCTTCTTGCAAGCGTGCCACGGGGATGCCGGTCCAACTGCCTACAACCTTCGCGATGTCTTCTTCGGTGACTTCCTCTTGGAGGATCTGTTGTCCATTCTGCACTTCGGCGAGTTGGCTTTGGTGCGCTTTAAGTTCCTCTGTCTTGTTAGGAATGAGACCGTACTGGATCTCGCTGGCGCGACTGAGGCTGCCACTGCGTTGTGCTTGCTCCAATTCGACCTTGAGCGCTTCGATCTCTTCTTGAAGCTTGTTCGCATCGAGGATGGCGCCGCGTTCATTCTGCCACTGCGTCTTCAGTTGATCGCTCTGCTTTTTCAGATTCGCCATCTCGCTGTCGATCTTTGTCAGGCGCTGTTTGCTCACGGCATCTTTCTCTTTAGAAAGCGCTCGTTTCTCCATTTCCAACTGCATGACTTGTCGGTCGAGCTGATCAATCTCTGTCGGCATGGATTCGAGCTCGATCTTGAGCCGTGAAGAAGCTTCATCAATGAGATCGACGGCTTTGTCCGGGAGGAAACGGTCGTTGATGTAGCGGTCCGACATTTGCGCAGCCGCGATGATGGCCGCGTCCTGGATGCGCACGCCGTGGTGCACTTCATATCGTTCTTTCAAGCCACGCAAGATGGCGACGGTGTCTTCGACCGAGGGCTCAAGGACATGCACCGGCTGGAAACGACGCTCCAAGGCGGCATCTTTCTCCACGTACTTCTTGTACTCGTTCAGTGTCGTCGCGCCAACAGTGCGCAGTTCGCCGCGAGCGAGCTGCGGTTTGAGGAGATTCGACGCATCGACCGCGCCTTCTGAAGCGCCAGCGCCGACGATGGTGTGCAACTCATCGATGAAGAGAATGATCTGACCGTCTGATTCGGTGACTTCTTTGAGGAAGGCTTTCAAACGATCCTCAAATTCACCGCGATACTTGGCACCAGCGATCATCGCGCCGAGATCCAAGGAAATGATGCGTTTGTTCTTCAGTGAGTCTGGCACGTCGCCACTGACAATGCGGCGAGCCAGTCCTTCGACAATGGCCGTCTTACCGACGCCGGGTTCGCCGATGAGCACGGGATTGTTCTTAGTGCGACGTGAGAGCACCTGCATGCAGCGTCGGATCTCTTCGTCACGGCCAATGACAGGATCGATCTTCCCTTCCCGTGCAAGCGCGGTGAGATCCTGACCGTACTTCTCCAAGGACTGGTACTTTCCCTCGGGATCCTGGTCCGTGACATTCTGATGTCCGCGCACTGCGGTGAAGGCATCTTCCAAATTGGCGTTGGTGAGGCCAGCTTTGCGAAGTGCGTCGCCTAACGTTGACTTTGAATCGACGGCGGCGAGAAAGAAATGTTCCACACTGAGAAATGCGTCTTTCAGTTTCTTCATGACCTTCTCCGCCGAGCGAAGCGTTTCGGAGAGTTCGCGTCCGGCTTGTGGTTCGGTGCCGCCTTGGACCGACGCTTGGCGTTGGAGGACCGCGTCCATGTCGGCCTTGAGCTGGTCCGGTGACAGATTAACTGCTTGGAGTAGGGGCCGCACCACGCCATCTGTCTGCGCGAGGGCCGCTTGAAAGACGTGGGTGGGAGAGAGTTCGCTGTGGCCGAGTTCGGCAGCGAGGCTCTGTCCCTCTTGGAGAGCCTCCTGCATCTTCATGGTAAATTGGTGTGCGTTCATGGCTCTGGGTAGAGCATTGCTCGTGCCATTGAAGGCATATCCCCTTAAGAGACTCATATTAAATCTGTTATAGGATTTTATTCTATCTCGTAAAGGGTCATAATGGCGCGAATGATGAAACCGAGATGGCTAGAGAAGGGACATTATGACGCGAAAGCCCCCTGGCCTGCACACTTGACTTCAAGCGACTCGGGACTACCCTCTTGCTTCCGTGGACTCTTAAAAAAAGCCTCATCCTCAGCCGACATCAGTGGTCGCGATCGCCGAGAAGGAGGAGGTGTGTCCTATTCAATTGAAGAGTTTCACGACCGACTACGCGACGTTTGCGAGGACAACGGCGGAGGCCGTGGGCCAACTCGGGAAGAAGCCCTTGCCGAACAAGCGTGTTCTCTCGCTACTCGGATTGGAATCCTAACGGAATGCAAGGAGTCATGGCCGAGCTTTCAGGCGCTCGGCGACTTGCAAGCGGGCACCGAGCACATCGTCGATCTGTCGGCGGAAATTGATCGGGTGGTCAAGAGCACCATCCCGCCTGGCTTTGGGCTGACTGCCACGGTGATCGCTAGCCCAGTTGCTAACATTCGTCGAGACGTCACCCAGCCTACCCATCGTCATGCCGTGGAACTCATTCATGCCGTGGAACTCATTCATGCCACGCCCCTCGAATACCTCCGTCGTTGGATCGCTGCCAATGAGGTCTTTGGTGACGCGGTAGCTCTAGAATCGGTCGTCCGATGGGCAGATGGGCAGATGGAGCTGTCTCATTTGGCGCCTCACAACCACAGTATCGGGAAAAGGACTTTCCATGTGTTAGATGCGAAGACCAAGAAGTCGGTGTATTCCGGCAAGCCCAAGCTTCGACTCGCGGCGAAAGGTGGGGAAGATGCCTATGAGTCGAACTATCGTTTGTGCGATCTCTGGGAATTGAATTTCTCGACCTTTGGTCGACCGGGGGGGGATGTGCTTGTGATGGACGGGGTGGGGAGTTCGTTTCCCTTCCGTATTGGGAAGGACATCTACCGAGATGCTTTCAAGACCACGATGCGAGGCCTCTATCATCAACGTTGCGGTTGTGCGTTGGATAAGAAGTTCACGAAATGGGATCGACCACGTTGTCATCACCCGGACGATCGCATGATCCTTCAGTCAACGCATCGGGTCACGGATTCCGGTGACCATTTCAAAGAGCTTCCCGCCAAGGCCACGACGCAGAAAGTGACGGCTTGGGGCGGCTACCATGACGCAGGAGATTGGGATCGCCGTGCGGTGCATCTCTCGATCTCGGATGCCCTGCTCTTTGTCTATGAAGCGAATCCGAACGCATTTCCTGACAATCAGTTAGGTTTGCCCGAGAGTGGTAATGGCTTGCCGGATCTCATTGACGAGGCCCGTTACAATCTCGATCTCTTCCGTCGGCTGCAGCAGAATGATGGCGGCGTGTGTGGTGGCTTGGAGAGTGAAGAGCATCCGAAGTTTGGAGAAGCCTCGTGGACAGATAGCTTGCGCTTGTATGCCTTCGCGCCTGATGCGGAATCAACCTTGCGCTACGCGGCCACCGCTGCGCACATGGCGCGCTTGTTAGTTTCTTTGAAGAGGGATGCGATGGCGAAGGCGTATTTGGAAACAGCTCAGCGCGCGTGGATCTGGGCGATGAAGCGGAAGGAGCCGCCTGCAGATTTCGTGCCTCATGCGGCGGTGGCGCTTTTCCGGGCCACGGGAAATGAGTCTTTTCATGAGGCCTTTCGCAAGGCCTTGAAGATTGCCAAAGCGGATGTGCCCTTGATGACCCATCAGAAGTGCGATCAGCGTTGGGGTGTCTGGCACTATGCTGTGATGCATGAGCATGCCTCAGATCGGGAACTCCAGGCGATGCTACGTCTTGCCACCGTTGCCTACGCCGACAAGCTTGTGTTAGAAACTGGTCGGAAACGTGGTCGTCGCCAGGGATTCGATTGGCATCGGCCCTTTGGACACGGTAGTTTCACCCCGCCGGATAATCTCCCGTTGATCGCTGCCCATCGCGTGACTCAGGAGTCTCGATTCATTGAGCAAATGACTCTGAATGCTGATGCCGCGCTCGGAGCGAATGCTTTGAACATTTGCTGGGTCACCGGCCTGGGTAGTCGCCCGTGTCGTTCCGTGCTCCACCTCGATTCTCTTTATGATGACGTGTCCGCGCCGATCCCTGGCATTGTCCCCTATGGTCCGATGCGTCCACAGAAGTATTCCAGTTGGACCCATGCCTGGGGCACGAAACCCATGTTTCCTGAGGCCTCTGTGTGGACATGTGAGGAAGGGTGGACGGGCAATGACATGTCACTGGTGAGCGCCGAGTTCACAGTGCATGAGAACATTGAGTCGGCCGCCGCCGCTTATGCCTATCTCATCGGCGGCTGAAGATTCTATGGGTTGCCGATCGAGATGGTGTTGGATTTCACCATCAGGCGGACCTCTTCTTGCGTAATGGATTCTGTGATGACGGCACCCATGCCTACGATCACCCGCGAGGCCACGCGCAAGGGGGCGGCTTCGGTTCCGTGATTCACCACGGAAGAAGCTCCAAGGAAGACATCATCGCCTAACCAAACATTCCCGAGAACGACGGCGCGTGGACAGAGTTGCGCGTAATCGCCTATCCGACAATCATGGCCTACGACGGCTCCGACATTGACGAGCACGCCATTGCCGATCTCGCTATGGGCTCCCAGGTAGGCGTGGTGACCGATGAAACAGCCCTTACCTAGACGCACATTCGAGGCGATCACGGCGCTAGGGGCGATGAGATTGATAAATGTTAGTTCGGGAAACTGTTCGATCAACCTTCGTCTCACGCGATTCGATCCGATAGCGACGATGCAGTCCCATGAGGGATAGCGAGTTGGCATGGCTTCATCGATGCGAACGTGGTCGATGCCCCAGAATCCATTTCCACCGTTGGAGGTCGCCATGACAAATCTGGTGTAGCCAAGTTCTTTGGCGACAGAGATCACATCCTTGGCATGGCCTGAGGCACCAAGGATGAGTAAGGGATTGCGAGTCATGTTGGAGAGACGATGGCGTTGTTGTGTGTCACACGGAGCTCCCGGCATCGATTTTGATATCCACGCCAGTGATGTTCGCTCCCTCCTCTGATAGGAGTAGCTTGATCACTCCGGCAACATCGTTAGGTGTGATCAGTCGCTTCATGGGGGAGCGGCGCCTTATGCGTTCCAAGTCGGCACTGCCCATTCCGGAAGTCATCTCGGTCTCCATGAATCCTGGTGAAACGCTATTCACCGTGATCCCGGCAGCTCCCACTTCGCGGGCGAGCGACTGCGTGAACCCTAACAAGCCAGCCTTGGTCGCCCCATAGACAGAGAGACCTTTGAAACCAGTCGTCGCAATCACAGAAGCCACATTGACCACCCGACCGGTTTCTTGCAGGAGCATGCTGCGGATCGCGTACTTGGTTAGGAGAATCGTGCTTGTCAGGTTCACGGCTACGAGCTTGGTGATTTCGGATTCATGCATCGTAGCTAACACTCTGCCTAACCCCGATGCTGCGTTGTTCACCAAAGCGTAGAGAGGGCCGTGGGTTTCTTGCAGATTTAGAATGAACGAATGAAAGTCAGTGTCCTCAAGATCCAACGAGGCGTAGATCAGCTTCTCCAGGGCGGGCCAATCGCTCGGCGGCGTATTCCCTCGACCCGTTCCGATCACCCGGTAGCCTTCGTCGACCAAACGCAGGGCTAACATCTGCCCTAAACCTCGTGTAGCGCCGGTGACTAATACGTTCTGCATGGGGGAGAGATCCACGTCGTTACTTTCACTTGGCTGGAAAGTCCAGACAATCTCATGCTTCTTTCGCCGACGATTGGCGGGGACTTCTGCGATCGACTTTGCCTGCTCCAGTCATCGGCAGCTCCTTTACTAGGCGCACGATCGCCGGTACCTCCGCTGGTTCTAAATGACGGTGGCACGCTGCGATCACGGTCTCATGTAGATCGCCAAATTCCTGATCGTCGCTGATCTGCGGTACCACCAGCGCTTCGATGACTTGTCCTATCATTGAACTTGCGCGAGGCACGGCCATCGCCATGGCCACGCCAGGGATTGCCAAGATGACGCGTTCAACAGACTCTGGCGACACTTTCACGCCACCCACATTGATCATGCCATCTGCACGTCCACGGAAGAGAACTCTGTCTTCCTTAGACTCCACCAAATCCCCCGTGTCAGCCCACGGATTTGAAGGTGCCTTTCTCATTTCTAAATGTCCCTTCTCAGAGATTCGCATCTGCATGCCGTTAGGCGCACCTTCGCAAAGATAGGATGCAGGAAACCCCGCCTGCCCATCGCTCACGGAAAAGCCGACACCCCATTCTGTAGAAGCGTAAATGTGAGTCAACTTGGCCTTGGGAAAGCGCGACTGTAATTCCGCTAGTATCTGATCATCCGCTGGCTCACCCCCTAAGGTCGCCACCCGCAGCGCGAGATCATCCAAGGCGCCTCCCATGGAAAGTCGACGCCAGGTGCTCGGTGTCGCGGACAGGGCATTCACTTCTGCTCCTTTGAAGTGGGCGGTCACCGCCTCCAAGTCTTTCAATTGGTTAGGAATGGCCAGGCATGATCCACCCAAGACAGCCTGGAAAAGGACCTGCAAGCCAGCGAAGCGATGCACTTCATAGACCAATCCCCAGACCAGGTCGTGCCCTTTCTTATCCGAAGTCTTGGTCGAGGCAGAAAGCGATCCAAAGTCATGCGCAATGCATTTGGGAGTGCCAAGGGTCCCTGACGTAGGCACCATCCAAGACGTGCTTACTTGATCACTCTCAAGGTTTCCTTCGGAGGTATCGTTCGGAACGTTCCATCGGAGCACGAGATCGCCAGAGACCAGAGCGCCATCACAAGCATGAATCAGGGAATCGGAGGGCCCTTCGCCTAGAATGATCGATGAGGCAAAGCCATCCAGAAATAACAGGGCGAGCACGAGGTCCTCGTTTGATTTCCCTGTCACTCGAACGCGTTTCCCCTGCAGATCTCGGCACTGCGTCCTCCATGCAGTCACGAGGTCCAATATTTCACCGACGGTCAATGAACGTCGCGTGGTCACGAACAAGCACTCTTCACGGCTCCGGTGAAGGAGCGCATCCGCAAGACAATTGTTCATGAGGGCCTTGCTCATAGGTCAGCGTTAGTGGGTGGAGTGGGCTGCCGAAGGCTCTTTTCTAGCTTCGACCGTCTGATCATGTCGTTGCACGTGCCGGTGCCTTCACTCAAGCGTCGGAGTTGATCTTACGTGTCGCGATATCGTCACCTCTTGAGGCGTGATATTCATCGGCGTCGTGGAACATATATGGATGAACATGTCTGCTAGAGGAGCCGTTATGGATTCTGAAAAAAGTCAAATACTCCCTGCCATCGGGTTTGCTGCTGAACTAAGCTCGGAGGTGCGTGCGGGTCTATCTCGAATGGGATGTTTTTCCGAGCGTCCTCAGGGTGCCTTCTTGGCCAAGCAAGGTCGGTCTCATCAGGTCATGTCGTTGATTCTCTCGGGACGAGTGAGCGTGAGTCTAGATGCCTATGGTGATTATGTGGAGCTTGGGTTGCTGAGTTCTGGAGACGTGGTGGGTGAGATGAGCATGATTGATCCTCAGGTGGCGAGCTCGACGGCGCGTGTGACCGAGGGGCCTGCACGGCTTTGGATCATTGAGAGGGAAGCTTTTGATCGGTTTGTTGCCGATGACCCAATCGCGGGAGTGGTTCTTTTCAAAGCCCTGGGAAAGGTCCTGTGCAAACGCGTGCGATCGGACAGTGAATTGATGCTTCGCAAGGCGGAGGAGATGCGTTCGCACCTTCTGGACATGGACTATTAAGGAGGCGCAGGAACGCCGCGTGCGTTGAGTCTTGTCAAGGCAGGGGAATTCTCTAGCCTTCAGGCCATGGAGACCAAGTACGCCCTGTGCAACGAGACTTACCAAGGATGGACCTTCGAAGATACCTGCGCTCATGTAGCGAAGACAGGTTATGGCGGCATCGAGATTGCGCCATTCACGCTGAAGGAGGATCCGCGTGAACTCACGGAAGCGGATGCGGAGCATCATGCTCAGATCGCCGCAGATGCCGGGCTCGAAGTGGTGGGGTTGCATTGGTTGTTAGTGAAACCTGCTTGGTTGCACCTGACGACGCCTGATGCCCTGCTTCGCAAAGACTCAGTGGCTTTCGGCCAGCACCTGGTCCGTATTTGCGCGGCCATGGGCGGTAAGATCATGGTCTGGGGCAGCCCGAAGCAGCGCAATCTGGAAGAGGGTTGGGACTATGATGAAGCGGCGAAGCGCGCTGCAGAAACTTTGCATGCGATCAGTGAGGTGGCGGGGGAGAGTGGCGTGACTCTGGCCATGGAACCGCTGGGGCGGAAGGAGACGAATTTCCTCACCACGGCCGAGGAAACGATCCGTCTCATAGAGCAAGTCGATCACCCTGCCTGTCGACTGCATCTCGATGTCAAAGCGATGAGCGATGAGAGTAAGAGCATCCCTGACATCATCCGCGATAGTCGAGACCATGTGGTGCATTTCCACGCCAATGATCCAAATCTCCGGGGACCAGGCTTTGGCGAGGTGAAATTCGAGCCCATCGCTGCGGCCTTGAAAGAGATCGATTATTCGGGTTACGTTTCCGTCGAAGTGTTTGACTACACACCAGATCCAGAAACGATCGCCATCCAAAGTCTCGACTATCTGAAACGTATCTTTGAAGCCTAACCAATCACCCATGAAGACTGTAAAGAAACCCTATTCACTCGTCAGCGCCCTCTTGTTCGGCGTTGGGTCACTCGCACAAGCGGAAGTCACGATCAAAGACGTTGATGGTGAGTATGCGATCGCGATCGATGGTGCGGCGTTCACCACCTACAAGCACAAGGGATTGAATAACCCATGTTTTTATCCTGTCATTGGCCCGGAAGACGTTGCCATGACGCGGAAGTATCCTCTGGAGGATGTGGGCGCTGGCGAGGAGAATGATCATCCTCATCACACGTCGCTTTGGTACACGCATGGCGATGTCAATGGGCTCGATTTTTGGTCCAAGGGTGGCAAGAGTCCCGAGAAGGGTGGCAAGGTGGTGCATCATTCGGTGGTGGCGATGAAGGATGGCGAAGATCAAGCGGTCCTGGTCACGAAGAGCAAGTGGCTCTCCCTCGTGGGGGATAAAGAGATCTGTCAGGATGAACGACGCTTCACCTTTGGGAAACTGGGTGAGTCACGTTACATTGATTTCCAGATCACGATCAAAGCGACGAACGGCGATGTGGTCTTTGGCGATACGAAGGAAGGGAGCATGGCGATCCGCACGCATCCGAACCTTCGTTTGAAAGGCGAAGTGGCCAATGGAAAAGCGGTGAACAGTGCGGGCAATAGTGGCAAAGATCTTTGGGGCAAGGCCTCGAAGTGGGTCGACTATTGGGGCAAGGTGGGTGACAAAGAAGTCGGTGTCGCCATCTTCGGGCATCCAAGTAACCCACGTCATCCGACCACTTGGCATGCAAGGGACTATGGATTGATCGCCGCGAATCCGTTTGGGTATTCGTACTTCTACAAGGATCAGGGAAAGAAGGGTGATCTTACGATCAAGGATGGAGGGTCCGTGACGTTCCGTTATGGTTTCCTCTTTCATCCAGGTGGGCACAATGCGGATGCGATCGAGCAAGTCGCTGAGATCTTTGGCGAGAGCGAGTCTGAATAGACGCACAGCCTAGAAGGCGAACGGCACGGAAATAGTCGCTTTCTCGGGGAGTGATCGAACCGTTCGAGCAATCCTGTCGCGGAGCGACAATGCATGTTAGCCGGGCGTTTCAGCGCCTGGTTGGTGGCCAAGCTGGCAACGTCGCGGCGCGACCGTTCAATGGTTTGGATCTATCGTTGTCGGAAAGGCGGTCGCTACGCGACAACTCAAGTTTCTGGATGGTCTTCCGGGCGTTAAAACGCCCGGCTAAATAACATGAACGGTCGCTACGCGACTGGCATCTGGGAACAGGGTGCCAGCCGCCGATAGGCGTGCCGGATGGTCCATCACGAGTCTCAGCACTCTCAATGTGGTGGGACTGGCTTGCCTTGCTTATTATCAGCGGGATGTGACTCTGGAGAGCTTCCTCGCTCTTCGTTAGGGTCCTTAGAACAAGTCGCCCAAATTGAATTTCCAACCGCGGCGCTCCGGTGGCTGCGGCCGCTGCCGCTCATCCTGATGCCTGCCGGTCTGGAAGCTGAGATCGAAACGGCCGCGTTGACGAGAAGTTCCTGACAATTACACGGAGGTCACGCGATCGCCTCGGTACTGCACGGTGGCTCGGCCGGTCACGCCGATGCGGCCTCTATGCGGGTTTTACCTCCTAAAGACAACGATTTCGGGTCCGCAAGTCACTGATAATTAGAGCGTTAGCGG
>JBLHHN010000073.1:0-20902 GCA_047616785.1 Verrucomicrobiales bacterium | reverse complement strand
CGGTTTGGCAAACGTCGATGTTTTTGGAAATGTCAGCAAGTTGAGGCTCCATGGGAGACAGCAAAGCAGACACTAGCAAAAGTACAAGTTTAAAATTAATAAATTCATAACGTATTTACTGTTAGATAGTTACCAAAGTCGATTTATAACATTAACACCATGCGGAATATGTGTTCATGCGCGAGTTGAAGCAGCGTTTCACCCAGAGGTATAACAAAAAGGCGAAACGCAAAGGGCCTTTGTGGGATGAGCGGTTCAAGAGCGTACTGCTAGAGAATGACAAAACCGTTCTCCTCACCATGGCGGCTTACATTGATCTTAATCCCGTACGCGCGGGCTTGGTCAACGATCCTAAGGACTATCGCTGGAGCGGTTATGGCGAAGCGGTTGCCGGAAACAAGGCGACTTCAAGCACTCCCTCCGCGACCTACTCGCCATGCTTGCAGAGCTCGAGGAGCGGGGCAAGCCCGCATGATCGGATCAAATCAGTAATCGAGAAATCGATGAATATGATCAGGAAACAAACCTAGTGGTGAGTTCCTGCTCTTACACACCGGAGGACGGGAAGTCTCGCGTGGAGTGCCGCTGGCTTTCGGGCCAAGTAACCTCGCGGCACGCAATTCCGCCGCTGGGCGAACAAGCGTTTGCAGGAGTATCTGGTCAATGCCTTCACTATGGAGCAATGATGATCAGTGCTACCATGCCCATGCGCCCACTTATTCTCTTCATGCTCTCGCTGGCTGTGCCTCTGGCCCTTGCCCAGGATGAGCCGCGGTTTGAATTCACGCGAATGATCGCGCACTGGGATGGCTATTGCGATGCGGACTACCTTGAGTTTGTTAGGGACGCACAGCCGGAAGTGATTCAGTTAGGTTTCTATGGTGCCCATTTCTGGAGTTTGGTGCAGACGCCCCAGTTTGGTGGGTATCCTGCGCATCTCCCCGTGCAAGGTTGGGATGCTTGCGGCGACTGGTTTGAATCGAGGAACCATGAGGTGCATCAGATTGATCAGTCCATCAAAGTCGTCGGGCATTTTAATATCGAGTTTCTGGTCGGAGATCCGGTTGGTGAGGATGGGCCTCGTGGATTCTTTCAATGGTATCAGGAAGGTTGGGACGACGCGGTGATGAGCAAGCGACCGGTTTCGGATCCGACAGCATTGTTAGAACGCGACGAGCATGGCGTGCCTCATAAGGCGCAGGGTTACGCGATCGGCGGGATGCACGAATACAGAGCCTGCCTGCGGAACCCGGGCTGGCAGCAGATTCTCAAGGGGTGGGTCAAACAGGGCATTCAGCGTGGGATCGATGGCTTCATGATCAACTATTTCTATCGCGGCAATTGCCTGTGTGAACATTGCGTGAGTGGATTCAAAGGCTATCTCGCTGAGAGATTCACCGCGGCGCAATTGCACAGGCAGTTCGACATCGGTGATCTGGATCAGCATGCCTTTGGCGAGATCGTGAGTTGGCACGATCCTAGCGAAAGCACGCCCCTGCGGCGCGAGATGTTGCGCTTTTCTCAAATCTCTAACAAAGCGGTCTTTGATGATGTGTTTGTGCGCTATGGGCGCAGCTTGAAGCCGGATCTGCTGGTCGGTCAGTGGAACCATCTTGGAGACTTTTCGCAAATCGCTGGTGATGAGCGTTGTCTCATTCCTGCGGATCTCTGGGGAAAGGATGAAAGTTACCTGTGGTACAGCACGGGTGGTGCGGCTAATGCGACCGATCTTCCCAATCGCGTTCTCGGTGAGGGAACGCTTCAGGCGCGTTACATCCGTGGCGCATTCGCAGACAAGCCGTTCACGTTGGGGAAGTATGAAAGTACAAGGATTCGAGTGGCCATCGCCGAGCTTGCTGCCAACGGCGGGGCGCCGATGGGTTTCTATACACGATTCAAAGATCCTCAGGCGCGTGCGGAGATTGTCCGGTACTATCGATTCTTAAAACGTTACGACATGCTTTATCGCGGCAATCGTCCCTATGCAGAAGCCGCACTGTTGTTTCCACGAAGCGAGGTTCACCAGGGAAAGGTCGAGGCTCTGACGAAGTTCAAAGAGCTCGGGCGCACGCTGCTTGATGCGCATTTGCTCTTTGATGTGGTGCCTGATGACCAAGTGGAGCGGGAGCTTTATGCTCATGTCATCGATTGCCATTCATCGCCAGAGACTGCGTTGAGAGAGCGTCGTGTTCGAGTCCAGGCGCCGTTCACAGTTCGCGTCTCGGCGAGTCAGCCTGCGCAGAGTGAAGACGAAATTGATTTGCATTTCGTGAACTACAACCGAACCGAACCACCCAAGACTACCGATGACCAGCCCTCTCCGGGAAGCGGCATCGTGGATGAAAGGCCGATTCCAATATCTGGCGTGAAGGTCGAGATGCCAGAGTTGCTGAATGGGCGGAAGGTCGCGACTGCGACGTTCCTGACGCCGGAACAAGCCGATGAAATGAGCTTGGCTTTGGATCGGAAAGATGGCCGACTGCGCTATGAGATTCCAGAGTTCCTCGTCTATGCGGTTGTTCGGTTAGTCTTCGCGCCATGATTCCATTGATAATATCTTCTCGGCTCTCGTGGCGACTAAAAGTCACCACCACCAGGAGTCTCTTGTGGCTCGTGCTTTCGGTTAGTCTGTTTGCACAGGAGAACGAACGCGTGCCGTGGACGTCGTCCCGCCTGGCGGGATCGCCTGAGCCGCCACTGCCATTTACGGTTGAGAGGATCTTTCCAAAGGTGGACTTGCCTGCGCCGATGTATCTCATTGAGGAACCCGGCAGCGATCGCCTTTGGGTGGTGCTACAAGGTGGCGAACGCGACAAGCCCGCCAAGATCGTCGGGTTTCCCAACCATCCGGAAGCCACGGAATCGGAACTCGTGTTTGAATTGCCAGGACATCTGATCTATTCGATGATCTTCGATCCTGGCTACGAAGAGAACCGCTTGATCTATCTCTTCAGCAATGGGCCTAGAGCGAACCGCAATCGAAATGATCAGATCGATCGGTATCGGGTGGACAAGAAGAACGGATTTACTGACAAACTCACCATCATCGAGTGGAAGTCCGGAGGGCACGACGGTGGGGACATAGCCTTCGGAAAAGACAAGATGCTCTACCTCACGACCGGCGATGGTTCGAATGATTCGGATGGATGGAATTCAGGGCAGACGTTGGATGACTTGTTAGGTGCCGTGCTGCGGATCGACGTGCGTTCATCGGGAGCGGAGCATCCTTACGAAGTGCCGCCGGACAATCCCTTCGTTGAGATGGAAGGCGCACGACCAGAGATCTATGCCTATGGTTTGCGCAATCCTTGGAGGATGGGGATCGATCAAGAATCCGGGCAGATCTGGGTCGGCAACAACGGTCAAGATCTCTGGGAGACGGCTCACCTTGTCCGTCCTGGGGAGAACTACGGGTGGAGTGTGTTTGAGGGCAGCTACCCTTTCTATAAGAACCGGCAACTTGGCCCAACGCCTCACATTGCGCCAACGATCGAACATCATCATGCGGAGTTTCGTTCGTTGACGGGAGGTGTGGTCTATCGGGGCACACGCTGGCCGGAGCTTGATGGCGCCTACATCTATGGCGATTACTCGACAGGCCGGATCTGGGGCGCGAAGCATGATGGCAATGCGTTGGTCTGGCATCGGGAGCTTGCGGACACGGCGCTTATGATCGCGTCGTTTCGGGTGATTGAGAATGCGCTCTGTGTCGTGGATCATGCGGGTGGGATTTATCGCCTAACCAACAGCGCTAAGCCAGCGCAAGACGCCGACGCGTTTCCACGGAGTCTGAGTGAGACGGGCTTATTTCAATCGACGCCAGAGCATACGATGGCGCCTGGAGTCATTTCGTATACCGTAAATGCAGATGGCTGGCATGATGGGGCGATCGCGAAGCGTTGGATGGCCATTCCTGGCAAAGAGACGATCACTTTCACCGATGGCGCACGTGCTGGCGAGTTTCCTGATGGAACCGCTTTGGTGCAAACATTAGAGCGAGATGGCGTGCGGATCGAAACGCGCGTCCAACTTCGCCAACAGAAGGAATGGATGGGCTACAGCTACCGGTGGGCCGATGATCAGAAGGACGCCGTGCTCGTTCCCAAAGGCGGCGAGGACGTCGCCGAGATTGATTGGCGAATCCCCAGTCGGACGGAATGTGCGGCCTGTCACGGTCGTGCGGTGAACTATGTGTTAGGCATCACTGGCCAGCAACTCGATCACGCCGATCAGCTCAAGAGACTCACTGAGCAGGGTCTTTTCAGCAATGGCGTGCCCGAGAGGCGCGCGGCTCCTTTGGCGAATCCTTACGATCCTAACGCTGACATACACAAGCGCATCGGCGCCTACTTGCACACAAACTGCGCCATCTGCCACGTTGAGAGTGGCGGCGGCAATGCGATGATGGACTTGACTCTAGGCGTTTCTCCGAATCGGATCAAACTGATCGAAGCACGTCCGCAACACGCGACCTTTGGCATTGATGATGCGATGTTAGTATATCCCGGAGCGCCAGACCGTTCCGTGCTGGTGCACCGACTTTCTCATCGTGGTTCGGGCCAAATGCCGCCTCTTGTGAGCCGACGAGTGGACACCGAGGCCGTCGCCATGATCCGCGAATGGATTGAAGGATTGAGCCCCAGTCAGGCGCCAGTGAATGAGTGGACTCTATCAGATTTCGAGGGCGATTTAGAGACGTCAGCGCATCGCCCCTATCATTCTGGCAAGAATGCCTTTGAGAAGACAGGCTGTGCTCAATGCCATCAGATTGCGGGTTCGGGTGGTGTCGTTGGCCCCGATCTTTCGAATGTAGGCTCAATGCAATCTTCACGGGAATTGCTCGAATCCGTTCTTCTGCCTTCGCAAAGCATCAAAGAAGAGCGGCATCGTGTTCCTGGCGTTGATCCCGCGCTATCATTGATGCCAGTAGGAATGGTCAATGTGCTGACGAAGGAAGAAGTGCTCGATCTCGTCGCGTTCCTGAAATCCGGTGGTCGGCCACGCGTGGCCGCCATTGTCACCGAGTACCGTCATAATTCGCACGCAGATGTTATTGTGAGTCGTCTATTCCAGACGGACACCTTGGATGGCAAAGGTAAGGAATCGCCGCTCAGGCTCGCTTCGCTCTACACCGATCAAGTGCCTGACAGTGACACCAGTCGGCAGTTCTCTACTCAATATGACTTTCCCATCTTCGATTCGATCAGCGACGCGCTGACGTTAGGCACTGGCGAACTCGCGGTCGATGGCGTGCTGCTCATTGCCGAGCACGGCGATTATCCCAAGTCAGCCACCGGGAACACGCAGTTTCCGAAGCGCCGATTCTGGGAAGAGATCGTGAAGGTCTTTGAGCGGAGTAACCAAGTCGTGCCAGTCTTTATCGACAAACACCTGGCTGATAATTGGACCGATGCCAAGTTCATCTACGATTCTGCTCAGCAAATGAAGATCCCCATCATGGCAGGATCGTCCTTGCCCACGACCTGGCGTCGTCCTGCTGTCGATATCCGACGCCGAGCCAATCTGAAAGAGATGGTCACCCTCACTTACGGATCCACGGACGCCTACGGATTTCATGCGCTCGAGTTAGCGCAAGCGTTAGCTGAACGACGCGGTCGACGCGGGGAGACTGGCATTGAGGCAGTGCAGGCGCTTCAAGGCGAGGCCGTCTGGCGTGCCTTTGCGGAAGAGCAATTCGATCTAGCGCTCTTCCAAGCGGCCTGGGAACGCTTGGAGAATCCACGAGGCAGCCACGATCTCGACGCGCTTCGCAAAGCCGTGGACAAGCCGCTTCTTTTCACACTTGAGTATGCAGACGGTTGGAAATCTCATTTCCTCGAACTCAACGGTGCAGTCGGCGAGTGGGCGGCAGCCTGGCGTTATGCTGACGATGATAGTGTTGAGTCGTCGCTCTTCTGGACGCAAGAAGGGCGGCCTGGCATGCACTTCACCTGGCTCTTAAACGGCGTTGAGAAGATGATCCTAACAGGTGAGCCTTCATGGAACATCGAGCGAACTTTGATGACCAGCGGCGCGCTCGACGCCCTTCTGACATCAATGCATCGTGGCAGCGAGCGTTTAGTAACGCCCTTCCTGAAAGACGTTCAGTATCGGTCGAGGTGGCGTTGGAACGAACCGCCGCCACCACCACCCATGCGGCCCTGGTCCTCGCAATAGGTCCCTGTGATCGAACAACCTGGGGGAAACCGAGATCGATCTACCAGTTGGATGGCTCGTTTTCCGCTCGGTTTTGTCATGACGGTGGTTCAACCTATTGTCATTGCTTTCGAAGCCTTTGAAAACCCAGCTTAACAACATGAACATCCGACTCATTCTCGCCTCTCTCCTCCTCGCTGCCACTTCTGCTTCCGCACAAGCGCAGGATAAATACCGCGTCTACTTCGGCACCTACACGGGCAAGGAGAGCAAGGGCATTTACCAGTCCGAGCTGAACCTTGCGGACGGCTCACTCACGGCGGCGACCCTGGCGGGCGAGACGACCAGTCCGTCCTTTGTCGCGTTTCATCCTAACAAGAAGTTTCTATACGCCGTCAACGAATCGGAGGCGACCGTCAGCGCTTTCTCCATCGATGCGGGGACGGGCAAGCTGACGTTTCTCAACTCGCAGCCCTCGCAGGGTGGCGCGCCGTGTCACCTGGTCATCGATCCGACGGGCAAGAACGTTCTCGCTGCCAACTACTCGGGTGGGAGTTGCCTCAGCATTCCGATCGATGCGGACACCGGCAAGCTCAGCGATAGATCCTCGTTCCAGCAGCACGTCGGGGACCGCAAGAACGGGCATTCGATCCATCTCGACAAGGCTAACAAGTTCGCCCTTTGCTGCGACCTCGGCCTGGACAAAGTCATCATCTACGCCTTCGACGCCGCGAAGGGGACGCTGACCCCGCACGGTGCGTTTGACACTCCGAAAGGCGCCGGTCCGCGCCACTTCGCCTGGAGCCCGGATGGCAAGAGTGCCTACATCAATGGCGAGTCCGATCTGACCATCATCGCCTGCGACTATGACGCGGACAAAGGCGCCCTGACACAGAGGCAAGTGCTGTCCACCTTGCCCAGCGACGTGGAACGCAAAGGCGGCAGCACTGCGGAGACGGTCGTGCATCCGTCAGGGAAATTCGTCTATGTCTCAAACCGTGATCCTTACAATTCGATCGCGGTGTTCTTGATCGACACGACGACAGGCAAGCTGACCGCGGCCGGCCATCAGGCCATCGGAGTCAAGACGCCGCGCAACTTCGCCATCGAACCCACGGGTCGATACATGCTCGTCGCGAACCAGTCGGGCGGCAATGTCATCGTGTTCCGCATCGATCAGACAACAGGCGCGCTGATCCCCACCGAGGCGAGTGTGAAAGTGCCCAGCCCAGTGTGCGTGCGGTTCATGAAGATCAATTGAACCTGCCGCCTAACAATCCGTGATCATGTTCCGCGTTTACCCCACCTTTCTAACAATCGCCGCGTTGGGAATTCTCGTGGCAAGTCACGCCGACGAACCGGGCGAACAAGCTCTCGCTTGGAAAGCCCTCGCTTGGAAAAAGGTGGCCTCATCGCCGTTTGCGCGAGTGGAGTCTCCGGCTGCCGTCGTTGATGGGAAGCTCTTTCAGTTTGGAGGTTTCACCGAGACACTCGACGCCTCGGCCCAGGTCGATGTTTACGATCCGGTGGATGACTCCTGGTCGAAGCGGAAAGACATGCCGACCAATCCCACGCACCTGAACACGGCCTCGGACGGCTCTAACATCTGGTTGGCTGGCGGATTCAAAGGGAAGCACCCGGGGCCGGTCACTGATGAGGTATGGAAGTACGACGTCACATCGGATGCATGGACCGCCGGACCGTCGCTTCCGGAACCGCGGGGCGGAGGAGGACTGGGCGTTGTCGGCCGTCGTCTCCACTATTTCGGCGGCTACAAATCCGACCGTCAGACAGATGCGGGTGATCACTGGAGCTTGGCCCTCGATGGCGGAAAGGAATGGACGCGAGAGGCCGACATGCCGGACCCTCGCGGGCACGTGAGCGCCGCCGTGCTCGACGGGAAGATCTACGCACTGGGCGGCGACCATGGCCACGACAAGACGCAGATCGACGTGGCCTCGTGCCACCAGTTCGATCCGGCTACCAAGAAATGGACAGAGATCGCCAGCCTTCCCGATGCCCGCAGCCATTTCGAATCAAGCACGATCATCCACGAAGGCCGGATCATCATCTTTGGTGGCCGCTGCAATCAGTCCAATCCGCTGCGAAACGTGGTGGGCGACATCCTGCAATATGATCCCAGGACGAATAAATGGAGCGTTATCGGTGCCCTGCCCGGCAAACTGCTCGCGCCCGTCGCCGCGATCGTTTCGGACCGCATCGTGGTCTCCGGTGGTGGCCTGAATAACCCGATGCCGCTCACCGCCGAGACGTGGGTCGCCCTGCTTCCAGATTAGCTGTTAGCGATTAGCCTTTCACTGTCAGAAAGTCCGAAAAACCATGGGTCCCCAAACTCTCAGCGCCGCAGTTGCTAACTGCCAAAAGCTAAAAGCTAAAAGCCAATCACTAACGGCTCTTTCTAAGATGTTAGTGGTCGTTGGCCTCTGGCTCTTTGGCACTAACAGTTTCGCGGACGACCCTTCGTTTGAGAGGGACCTTCAGCCGTTTCTCAATAGCCATTGCGTACATTGCCATGGGGAGAAGAAGCAGAAGGGCGAGTTTCGACTGGATCAACTTTCGCGGGAGATCGGGCTCACAGACACGCCGCTATGGGCGGAGGTGATGGAGCGTATCAGCTCGGGCGAGATGCCGCCGGATGACGAGGATGTTCTCCCCAATGCGGAGGAAGCTGCGGAGATCGTCGAATGGATCGCGGCGCGCATCAACGAGGGTGAGGCGGCGCGCATGGCGCAGCGGGATCGTGTTTCTTACAATCGCCTTACCCGGGAGGAATACGTCAACACCATGCGCGATCTCATCGGCGTGCATTACGACGCGACGGATCCTGGTGGCTTGCTAGAGGATCCGGAATGGAATGGTTTTGAACGTCTTGGATCTGTCCTAACATTGTCCGCGACGCATGTGGAGAAGTACATCACGGCGGCAGAGATCGTGCTGAGCGAGGCTTACCCGGATGAGGAAATGGAGTATGTCAAGGCGGGCAAACGGGCCGAGACGATCGATCGTAACCATCCTCACTATGAGCGGCTGGCAGCGGCGGGGCAGCTTGATAAATTGCGTTACGAGTTGTGGGCTGGCGACCTCTACCGGGGCAGCAACCCATTCCGCGGCGAGAATAGATTTCCCGGCCCGGGCGTCTACGAAATCAGTTTTACACTGAGCGGTCTGAAGGCGGAAGACCAACCGGCACCGCGCATGCAGGTCTATGCGGAAGATCTCGACCGCGTTCTGTTCGAGCAAGATGTGATCGCTCCGGAGGACAAGCCGACCACGGTCACTTTCCGCGCCCATTTTCCCTCGAACCGCATGCCGACGATCCATGTTATCAACAAACTCGGCGGCCTCAATCCAACCCACCGATCAGCACGTCACGGGCGCGGGCCCTTTGTTAGTTTCGCGGAAGGCCGCATGCCATGGCAGATGAAGATCATCGGAGACGAAGGAGAGCCGCTGCACTCGGTTCTGATCCTGGATACCGTTGCCATGCGCGGCCCTATTCTAACGGACGAAGAGAAATATTGGCGCGCGACTTACATGGCGAGCGAGGAAGGAAATAGGGACCAAGTTCGCGCCGGGCTCGAGGCCATGGCGAAGCGTGCCTTTCGCCGCCCGATCTATGAAGACGAGCTGAATACCTTCGTCGGAATCGTCGACAACGAGATCGCGGCCGGGGAGACATTTGCGAACGCGGTGAAGTCGGCGATGATAGCGATTCTTTGCTCGAAGAGCTTTCTGTTTATCGCAGAGGGCGATGAAGACACGGAACGCCACACACTGAACGATTGGGAGATTGCCTCGCGCCTTTCCTACCTGCTTTGGAGCACCATGCCAGACGGCGAATTGTTTGCACTAGCAGAGCAAGGCAAGCTGCGTGATCGCGCGGAGCTCAAGCGCCAGGTCGCCCGGATGCTAACAGATGCCCGGTCGGAACGGTTCACGAGATCGTTCCCGTCCCAATGGCTGCATCTACGCAAGGTCGGGAAGTTTCCACCGGACAAGAAGATCTATCCGAACTACGACGAGCACCTTGAGAAGAGCATGGTCGGGGAGACGCAGGCGTTTTTTAAGGAAGTGCTGGAGCGTGGACTGACATTACGCGAATTCATCAGCTCCGACTGGGCGATGATGAATCCACGTCTGGCCAGATTCTATGACGTCCCTGACATCACCAAAGATGTATTTCAACGAGTCTCTCTCACGCCTGAACAGCATCGTGGCGGCTTGCTGACGCAGGCTTCCGTCTTGTCGCTCACCTCCGACGGCACACGACATCGCCCGGTGCATCGTGGAGCGTGGTTATCCGAAGCGATCTTCGGAAAAACGCCTCCGCCTCCGCCGGCAAACGTCGAACCCATCGAGCCAAATCCGGTGGACTCTTCGAAAGCGACCTTGCGGATGAAATTGGAAGCGCACAAACACGATCCAAGCTGCGCGTCCTGTCACCGGAAGATCGATCCTCTGGGTTTGGCCTTCGACAATTACAACGCCATTGGCGAATGGCGCACGCACGAACGCGTGACCGGCACAGGGGAAGACCCCCTGGTGGATGCGAGCGGAGAGTTGTCAGACGGGCGCAAGTTTCAAAACGCCGAAGAGTTCAAGCAGTTGCTCCTCGCCGACCTTGAAGCCTTTAATGAGGCCTTTATCGAGAAGCTCGCGATCTACGGCATGCGTCGTACTGTTAGCTTCGAAGATAGCGACGAGTTGAAGGCCATCGCCAAGGTCAGCCGCGAGAAAGATTACCGCCTGCGGGATATCGTCGAAGCCTTCATCCTCTCAGATCTCTTTCAACAAAGATAGAAGCCTATGAATATCCAAACTAACAATTGGCATCTTAGTCGCCGCCACTTGCTCCGCGGTCTTGGCGCAAGTATTGCCCTGCCGATATTAGACTGCATGAGCGCCCCAGGCTCGGCCAAACCAAAGGCGCCGAAGCGCAGCGTGTTTCTCTACATCCCCAACGGCGTCAACACGCTGACTTGGCAGATCGAGAAGGCCGGTGCCGATTACGAATTCACCTCGCCGCTCAAATCGTTGGAACCTCATCGGGCCGAAATCACGCCGATCAGCGGCCTGCATCACCCGATGGCGCTCGGCAAGCACCACAACTGCGACAAGGTCTGGTTGACGGGCGCCAATGTCCCGAGCAACGGCGGTGCGTTTCGCAACACCGTTTCTGCAGACCAGTTGATGGCCGAGGTGCAGGGCAAGTCCACGCGTTTTCCGTCACTGGAGATGGCGATCGAAGGGCACTCCCTGGCCTGGTCGCGCGATGGGATTCAGATTCCGGCCGAGCGCAATGTGAGTTCGATCTTCAACAGGATGTTTGGTGAGGAGCGCGGCGGGAAAGACGCGGTTCGCCGACGTCTGGCGCGGCGCGGGAGCATTCTTGATGCGGTCTTGGGCGATGCTGATCGGGTGAACAAGAAGCTCGGCGCAGAAGACCGCACGAAGCTCGATGAATACCTCACGGCCGTGCGCCAAGTCGAAGTAAGGACCGAACGCGCCGATGCGTGGCTCGACGTCCCGAAGCCGGAGCTCCCGAAAGGCGAAGCGGATCGCTTCAGGCGCAAGATGGATGAGACCCAGGTGCAGAACTACCACCGCCTGTTCTTCGATCTCATGGTGCTCGCGCTACGCACGGACATGACACGCGTGATCACCTGCATGATTTGCAGCGAATCGAACGGTGGAGCGATCCCCGACATCGGCATCTCGCAAGCGCGCCACGGGCTTTCCCATCACAACGGCGATCCCGAGCAGCTTCGTCGCCTCACCGAGACCGATACGTTTCTGGTGGAGCAACTGAGCTATTTCCTCGCGCAGCTCAAGGAACACAGCGACGACGAAGGAAGCTTGTTAGACACGACGCAAGTGCTCTGGGGCAGTGGTATGGCCTATGGTCATAGCCATGGCAATGCGAATCTACCAACACTTTACGCAGGCGGGAATAAGCTTGGCGTGAAGCACGGTCAACACCTCGATTACAACCTGCCGAAGATCGGCAAATACAACGTCGCCGAAGCGAACGAACACTATAAAATCTGCGGACGCCCGGTCGACAGCGATGCTCACTTGAGCAACTTGTTCCTGACAATGCTCCAACGCATGGACGTTGAGACCGAGCAGTTCCAGGATAGCAATCGAACGATTTCTGAAATAGTCGCTTAGTTAGATATTGAATTCCGATGAATGGCATTGAGCAAATGAAGCAAGGACAACGCCTCGTAGACACGACACTCTTGTCGTGTCTGACAGTGCACTCCCGAACACGACAAGAGTGTCGTGTCTACATTTCGGCTTCGATTCAGAGTTTGTTAGTTGGTTGTTGAGATGAGGATTCTGCTATTCTTGCTCTTGACTGTGATGGTTGCTGTCGCAGACGATTCACCCAAGTTTCGATCCGACGACAACTCCGACCAAAGTCTGCCTTGGTTTCAACTCGTCGATGGAGAGTTCCCGCCTGAGAACTCGGCGCACTACGTTTCGGGCGAACTCGTCGGCGTTGATCATCTGGAACGTACGATCACCCTTCGCGTGGATCGCAATGATGCCCAAGGGCGTGCTTTGATGGACTACCCACTCGGCGCGGCGATGTTGCCCTGCGGCTCGGTCTATTACAACAATGCACCAGCAGCGCTGAGGGACATCCCGCTCGGGACCCATCTGCACGGATGGTATTATGCGAGGCCGGAAAAGGAGCGATTCTGGGAACTCCGCAATGGCAAACCACATGCGATGAACGGTCAACGAGCATCGTTGGAGGTCGATTTCACGCGATGCTTTCGGCTGGAAGATGACTTCACATTTTATTCGCGAAAGAAGCAGGCGTGGAGAATCGGCAAAGTCGACCTGACAGAAAAGAAGCTCACCGCCACGCTCGAGATGGACGGGAAACCCGTGGGCGAACCGAAATTCTTCGACCTGACTTCCAGCACCGCCGTGTTTCTCCGAAAGGAATTCGCCACCCTGGATGACATCGTGTCAGAGCAAGAGGTGCAGATGAACCTCACCTGGGCGACGCTCTACGGTCCGGGCCGAATCTTTGAGATTTGGTTAGATGAAGAGAGCCGCCAACGGGCCACCGCCCGCCAACTCGAGCGTCACCGGAACCACATTCGCGAGCGCGGCCTGCCGGGCCTGGTCGCAGCGGTGGACGACAAGAAGCGAGTCGTCACCATCACCTTCTTCGATAGCGTTGACCCCAGCCTGTTCAAGGACTTGTCTAGCACCAGTCCCAAGCCCCTGGGCTGGCCGACCTCCGAGTACGAAGAGGGCAACCTCTCGCCGAAAGGAAACATCGTCGTCGCGCGCGAGTGCCTCATGACCTACGACCAAGTCAATGACCGCAAGGGCGGCAACATCTTGAAGATTGGCAACGTTCCCGTTAGGCCTGGATGCAGCGGCGTGCAGATACAGGTGCAGTGCGGCATTCTCCTGGAGGGCTTCCGCCCTGGAAAAATCGTCCGCTTCTTTCCTGCCACATGGCCTGTCATCGCGCTTCCCAAAGAGGAGGGCTTTCACGGCCGAGAATAGAAATAACTAACATGAAAACCCTCACGCACGTCCCAAAGCTTAGTGAAGTGATTGCAGCTCTTTCATTCGTTGCTCCGGGATCAAGGCTCTTGCAAACGCACGAACATCGCAGTCGGACCGTCCTTGGATCCCCCAACGCCCGCTGCGAGCGTATTGCCAAAGCATGCCAGGTCGGGCACGCCGTCCGCATTGAAGTCTGCGACGACTAGCCCGTGCTCGTAATGCAACATGAAGTCGAGACGGATTGTTTCTTGTGAGGACTCGCTCAATCCGGAGTTCCCGCCGAGCAGGATCACGGCCTGATCTCCTTGGCCACCCGCGAACGGCAGGTCGTCAATGCCGTCACGGTTCCAATCGGCAGCGACCAAGGACGCTCGTTGCAAGTCATAGCGCGCCACGGTGTTCTGCCAGGATCGGAGAGGGAAGGGGAATGTGGTTGACGGTTTGTTAGAGAATGGATTCGCCGTGTCTAACGTATTTAGAAAAACGGCGGCTTTCGGGCTGCGACTTTCGCCGTCGTTGGTCATCATCACGAAATCAGCGTGCCCATCGCCGTTGAAATCGCCCGTGGTAGCGTAGGTCCACTCGGTGCCGGGCGCGGGTAGAACGAGCGTTGGTTCTGCAGGCAGAACGCCATCGGCATCGCGCAGAAACAACTCGCCGATCGAACTAACAAGATCGTTGCGCCCGTCTCCATTGAAGTCGTTCAGAAAGATGTCAGGATAAGGAGCGCGACGAAAGCGAGGCACGCCTTCCTCGACGCTGCTGCCGTCCGCCGTCGTCTTCACACGGTGAACGCCGCCATGGGCGCTGCGCAGGAGCAGGTCTCTGTTCCCATCGCCGTCCAGATCTCCCCGGCGCACGCCGATGACATTTGCTGGGGCGACAAAGGTGCCAGGCGTTTGGCGAAACTGGCCGTCTTGCGAAAGGAACTGCCGAATCTGTGTTTCGCTGCGTTCGGCTCGCCTGCCTCGCGGACCGTCAGGCCCACGGTCGATCGATTCGCCGGTGACGATGAGATCGCCCAGGCCATCATCATTCAAGTCCTCGATGAGGATCCGGATTGGTGTTAATGATGGGAGCGGGATCTCTAACGAAGCCACCGTTGGGAAAGATCCTCCGCGATTGAGGAAGGCGCGCACCATGGGCATTCCCTCGCGAGGGTTGGTCACGATGGCAATGTCAGGCTGTTGGTCCCCATCGAGATCACCCACAGCTGCCGATACCGCGCCCTGATTCCAGCCGACGACGCGGTAATGTTCGCGTTCCGAAATGTTGAAATACGGATCAGGTGCTTCCGGTGGCATGCGCGCCCAGCCCGTTGCCCGAGCCGTTTGGATGCCTGCTAGGTAAGGGGCCGGATCTCCATGCGGTCCGTGGCCAGGCAGGATCGAGTCAGGACGCAGGGCTTCGATCTTACGCAGACTGGCGAGGGCGTCCCGGGCGCTGAAATTGACACTGCCCGCATATCCCAGCGTTCCAGACGGCATGATCAGGTCACCGCTGCAAAGGTAGGTCTTGCCTTTCATTTCAAATTGCCACCCCATCGAGCCAGCCGTGTGGCCAGGCAGGCGGACCGCTCTGATCTTCATTCCGGCGAGGTTGGGAGGATGAAATCCGTATCCCGTCCCTAGTGGCAGGTGGTGCTGCAAATGGTAGGCCATCTCCTCGCTGCAAACGAACTTCGCTCCGGTAACAACCCGCCAAAGATAGGCTCCGGGGGAATGATCGCCGTGTTCATGGGTCGCGAGCACGAACTTCACTTGCATTGGGTCGAAGCCAAGACGCTGGATTGCTGCCCACTCGGCCTCGAAGGAAAGACCGGCGTGTGCCTCCACGAGGATGAGGCCATCCGGTGCGGCGATGAGACGCTGTCCACCCATGTCACTGTGATAGCGTCCCGCGTTCAAATTCTACACGCCCTTGCCGACTGGCCAGACACTGGCTTTCTCAACCCAAGGCTTCTCGCCAGGAGTCGCCGCCTTTTCCAAATCGATGGACCAGATCTCGGCGCCATTGGGATTCACCGAGCGAAGGACGTTCGAGTCGGCAATGATGCGCGGGCCATTCTCGACGCGACCTGCTTCCGCAGCTCCTGGGTCAACTGTTAGGGTTTGAGAAACGACGTCATCGTCGGAAGTGTGGGGTTCGAGTGGAAGCCGCGCGCGCCCTGCCAGACCGCGACAGGTCCAAGTGTGCGGCGTCGCGATCAAACGGCCCGAACTAGCAAAGCGCAAATCGACCCAGCCGTCGAGGCCGATGTCGTTGCGCGAGAAGCGCTTGATTAGTTTGCCTCCACCGTCGTGCACGAAAACGAACGCTTTCTCTGGAAGGAACCGCAGTCCGTAATTCTGCTGCTGAAAGGTAGCGGTCGAGCGCACCCAACGCTGCCATCCAGGGTAATCGGCGGTGGCGATTCCCTCCGGTTTCCCGTCGCCAAGAATCGCAATCGAAAGCGGCGCGAACATCGGGACATCCTGTTGTCGTAGCGGTTCTTTGCGCCCGTCGGGCAGCGTCGGCGATCCGTAGATACCGGGTTCCAGTTGCCGATGGCTCGCGGCTTCGGCAGTCGCGATTCGCGACCAATCCGGCTTCGCTGCTCGGGGGGCGAAAAGGAACAAGCCAGGCTCTCCTTCAGCCACTGCGCAACCAACAGCGACCCACCCTGACACATTGCTAGCGGCCGAAACAGTCACGGTTTCAGCTGGTCGAGGAAAGCGTCCGCGCGCCACTGGCTCTGGATTGGCACCCGCAATCCAGAGCACCTGATCGGCCACTATCACAACAGCGCCGGTCGCCGTGCCACAGAGTTGTAATCCCCCAAAGTGGTTGGAAGCATTTCCCCAATGGAACACACTTTGCGGGTATTCGGCCTGCCCCGCTGAGACTGGCACAGGCACAGGCACAGGTTTCTTTCCCTTCTCGCAAACGTAAACTTTCGGATAATCCTCCGCCGTCCCGTCGCTCATCGTGACGACCGCATAAACCACGCCGGCAGGACCGCAGACGACTTTCTCCACCCACCTCACGCCAGCCTCCCATTCCGCGATTAGCTTGCCCGAGTGCGCATCGAGCAGAAAAACGTTAGGATCGCCCGGCGCTGAGATCGTGCCAACGGCGATCTGATTCTTGTCGTCGCCGAGGTCGAAGGTCGAAATGCCTTGTTTCGGCAACGGGCCAAGGCCGTTCGCATTCCAATCCGGTGCTGCGGCAACCACTGAAACCGGCCCAAGGCAAAGTGCCATGATAACCAAGAGTAGCACTGGTCGCATCACCATTCGCTCTTGATCAAACCTACTTCCCCACGTACGCCAGTCGATACACCTTGTGGCCGGTGTCGTCGCTGAAGATGATCGAGCCGTCAGGCGCCTGAGCGCAATCGACTGGGCGACCGAGCACTTTATCGCTATCGAGGAAGCTCACCATCTTCAATTCGCCGTAAGGATGCCCGTCTTCAAACAGAATGCGCGACAGACGGTAGCCCACTTTCTTCGTGGCATTCCATCCGCCCTTCTGGGCGACAAAGGCATCACCTTTGGCATCCGGAATCTTGTCGCCGGTGTAAAATGTCAGTGAGTTTGCGGAACAATGCGCTGGCATCAGCCACTCGGGAATCGTGCTCATGCTAGCGTATTCGATGAGCTTCGGGTGATCGAGAAAGTTCAGGTTGGGCTGGTTCTTCCCGACGATCCATGGGTGCCCATAGAAATGGCCTTCCTGATAGTGGTTCAGCTCCGCAGGAGGATTGTGGTCGGTGATGGGTTGCCCAAACTTCGCGGTCTTCTCACCTTCCAGTTTACTGGCGAATGTGTCGATGTCATGGTCCACACCCCAGACCTCGTCCGTGCCTGGCCGCACGGCTAGCTTCTCCGAATTGCGCACGCCGGACGAGAACAGCTTCTTGTCAGAGCCATCCAAGTTGAAGGTCCAGATCTTCTTCCGCTCCGAGGCGTCAATGGGCTCGTCAGTTGCGTTTGTTTGATCACCAACGTGCGTGTATATTTTATCATTGTGAATCAACAACGCGCGCCAGCTGTGACCACTCTTCTCACCCGTTGGGACGTCTTCGGGGCCGAGAACCTGGACCATCTTATCCGCCTTGCCGTCGCCATCGGTGTCACGGTGTTTGGTGACCGCGTCGAGCTGGGCCAACCATAAATCGTCGTCGTGCCATTGGATCCCCTGGGGGATCATCTTCGGGTCCCGACCTTCGATGAACGTGGTCATTGATTCGTAGGAGCCGTTGCCGTCGGCATCCTTGCAGGCGTAGACCTTGCCCTCTTTAGGAGTGCTGACGTAGAGCGTGTTGTTAGGACCAAATGCGAGGAAGCGTGGTGACTTGAGTGCATCGACAGCAACCGTGAGTTTGTATCCTTCGCGAACCCAGACGCCGTCGGGGACTTCCTCCGCCGTGCTTGAGGTTGGAGTGAAGAATGAACTGGCTAACAGAATTGCCGAAAGTTGAAGAAGCGAGGCGTTGGTTTTCATCTCAGGTGTGCCGGTGGTTAAGAATTGATGCAGGAAGAATGGAGTAAGGCTTTATAGTGCGCGGATCCACAGGGACTTACGAGCTTCGAATCAAGGGGAATCTTGGAATTCAGGCGAGGGCCTTCTTTAGAAACTTCACTCCCTTTGAAGCGATCTCCTCCCGGTTCGGCTCGATCTTTCGCCAGATGGCAGCAGCGCGAGCGATCACTTTCACGTCGGTGGTGAAGGACTCGATCACGACATCGCCGCGATAGCGAATCGCTTTGAGCGCGGCGGCAATGGACTTCCAATCGATATGATCGTTCCCCGGCGTGCCTCGGTCGCAGCCGCAAGCGTGGAAGTGGCCGAGATGTTTGCCCGCCTTGCGAATCGCGGCGGCTTGGTTCTTCTCTTCGATGTTCATGTGGAAGGTATCGAGGTGAAGCTTGAGCGCCGGGCTGTCGACATCATGGATCATTGTCAGGCCTTGTTCGCAGGTGTTGATAAAGTCGGTCTCGAATCGGTTGATGGCTTCCATGGCAATGATCCGGCCGTGCTCGCCTGCATAATCGCTCACTTCCTTGAGGTTCTTCACGACGGTCTTCCACTGACGCCGACGTTCCGCTGGGGCTGTTGCTTCCGCTCGACCGACCGTGGAATAGACAACGCCACAAAGGGTAGGGGAGTCGAGCTCGACCATGCGATCGATCGTGGCTTTTAGAAAAGTAATTCCTGCGCGCTGTTGTTCCTTAGTCCCGCGCAAATCTTTGTCAGGACTCAAGCAAGGGGTCACTGAACCCCAAACGAGACCGTGCTGTTCAAGCCGGTCTTTCACCAACACAGGGTCGGTGTGCGCGAGGTCTTCGATCGCGATCTCGACCGAGTCGAAGCCCCACTCTTTGAATTTGGGAAACCAGCGGGTGCTGCGGTTCGTGAACGGACAGGTGAAGAGGAAGGTGTTGATGCCAAAGCGCATGATTGTTAGAAATATGGTTAGGAAAAGTTCAGTCGCTCAAGAGGGGAATCAGCGTTCGGCGTCCTTCCATGAACTCAGCCACGACATGATTGGATAGACGGAGGCGTTCTTCGATGGCAATGTCGTCGCGATGGTGGAGAAGGATCATGCAGATGCTCAGCACGTCTCCAGTGCCTGCGGTGTTGACAGGATTCCTAACTGGAGCGGGCGGTTCGACGAGCAGTTTGCCGTCCGAGAAATAGCCCGCTCCTTCCGCACCGAGATGGACGACGAGGGCTTCGGCTCCCCAGTTCGTGATCCGTTTCAGGGCCGTGTCGAGATCCGGCGCGTCGGCAAATTCCATCAACTCGGGGACATTGCCGTGGGCGAGGTTCACTAGCGGAAGGACATCGCGAACGGCTTGTTTGCGCGCGGTGATGTGGACGTCGTCGGGATGCCCCCATTGCGGGTCCCAATTCAAATCGATAGACGTTTGGAGCCCGGACTGTCGGGCAACTTCCAGCAACTGCTGATTGCCGCCGAATAACATGGATTCTGAGAACCAGACATCGGCGCGAAGTAGATGGGCCCGGCCAGCCCATACCTCGGGTGTGAGATCGTCAAAGGTCAGCGCTTCATTCGCCGGTAGGCAGCTGATGAAATGCCGCTGCCCGTTGTCAAATGACAGGGCGATGGAGGTGCCAGACGGTTGTTGAGGATCTCTCGCCAAATGCGCCGAGATGCGGTGGTCGTCCAGAGTCCGCTTCAAGCGATCACCGAGAGAGTCGGCACCGACTTTGCTCGAGAAACCCACATTTGCACCAAGCGCCTTTGCTGCGAATGCGCTGTTGGCTCCGCCGCCGCCAATGGTTTCAATGATAGACTTGGTTGAAGTCTCGCCGTCGGCAATCAGGTTCGCGTCGGCCAGCAGCGTTGCGGTCTTGATATCGCGATTGAGATTGCCGACAACGACTAACGAAGCCTCGGTGAAGATGGTCTCATTTAGCATCTGTGTGATCTTTTTTTTCGAAATGGCAAGGTCTTCCTTAAGTAGGTGCATGAGCAAGTGCTCGACTACGAGATGGATAGCCTCCGTCTGTGGCGTGGATTCGACCGGGACGAGAATCGAACAGCTGCATTCGCGATGGAGAACGCCGCCGTCGAAACCGACAAGCGCGATAGTCTTGGCGCCGACTTCGTGCGCGAGACGAGCGCCTTTAACGAGGTCGATGGAAAACCCACTGCCACCATGCACGGAGATCGCGATGACCACGTCGTCCTTGGTGATCAGCCCTTGCATCAGGTTGGCGAAAACATCTTCGCGATCGGCGTCGTTCGCCCACGCGGTGTAGAGTGAGACATTGTCAGTCAGACAGCGAACATCGAACGGCTGCTGGCCGGGCGGGATGACGTACTTTGCCAGATCGCAGGCAAAGTGCTGTGCGGTCGATGCCGAACCACCGTTGCCCATGGTGTAGATCCGCCCACCGCGCTGGTGGCAGTCGAGGAGGATCTGCCGCGCCTCGGCGATCGCGGAATGATCGAGCTGGCCCAGCAACTGCTGCGTATGGTCGAGGAACTCGGCGATGCGAGCGGAGATATCGGTGGGAGTGTCGTCCATGGTTCGATTTAGATTGGGGCGGTGGCGGATTCATAGTCCTAGCGCACAAATGAAGCAGGCAGAGGCGCGGATGTGTGTTAAAGCATCATTCAACTTCGAAACCAAACAATGCCAAGCACCTACCGACGCCTCTGCCAAGAAGACCG
>JBLHHN010000072.1:0-20959 GCA_047616785.1 Verrucomicrobiales bacterium | reverse complement strand
CTCTTCCAACACAAGCTGAAGAGCCTGGGGACCGGCGTCTTCAATCTTGGAGAGAAGAGCATCGAAATCCGCCGCGCTTGCTGAGTCGTCACTAGAGATCGCAGCCGCTACCTGCGCCATCGTGGTCACCAATTCCATCGGATCCATCGGAGGCTTTCCTTCGTTCTTCTTATAGTAATCGATGCTGAACCATAAGCTTCCTCCAATGACGACAATTCCGAAGATCATGAAGACGATGAAGTGACCGCGCATCATCGCCGTGACACCGGACTTCTCTGCTGGACCTCTCTGTTTCTCTTCAACGGGCGCTTTGGTCAGATCCATCAACTTGAGCGTTTGGGAGGCCATCTCATCACGGAACTGTTTGATCGTCGCGACGCGCAGTTCAGGATTCGGATGGATGGTGCGGAGTATGACGTCGTCTAACCATTTCCCAGCGCCAGTGACCTGCGATGGCATCTTCAGGAAGTGCCCAGTAGGCAGCTCTCCAGTGAGGATCTCATAGGCGATAACACCGAGCCCATAGACATCTGCTTGGATTGCCCTTGCTGCGTTTGGATCCCCTGTGATTTCGGGTGCCGCGTAGGTGCGTTTCGGATCGAGGGGATCTGGGTCATAGCCGGTTAGGACATCAATGATACCGTGGCCAGAGATCATAGCTTGGCCCGGGCCCGTCACGAGAATACTGTCAGAACGCAGATAACTATGAACCCATCCTGCCTCGTGATAGGTCTCAAGGGCCTGTGCGATCATATCGATCATAGCCAAGCTCGTTTCGTACGGCCGTTCTTCACTTTTGAAGTATTCAAGCAAAGGCACGCCTTCCTGCCACTCAGAGACCACCACGAGACATCCCGAAAGGCTTCCCGCTTGCAGAGTATTGATGGCCCCATCATTTGGGATCGCAGCGATGGTTTGAGCGCGGTGAAATGCAGCAGCGAGCCGTTGAGGCCCTTGGGGATCTTTCGGATCCGCTGTCAGCACCCTTAGGCCTATCTGGCCCACATCAGGCAGAAAGGCTTTCACATGGACCTTCGAAGGGTTCTCAGCCGGCAGCACCTCCAAGATCTCGATGGCGGGCCAATAGGCTTTCAGTTGCTTTAATGCCCACTCGGTAGGCACAAAAGTCGGTGTTTCCGTAGACAGATTGGCGGTAGCGTCCGTTCGTCCCATAGTATAACCTTTTCCGCAATATATCTGATTCGCAAAGCATGGAAATTATAATAATTTTGAGGGAGGTATTTCCACAGACCCACTTTGCTATTGAGTCGCCATTCCGGTCACGCGTGATGACACTGGAATGATGAAACGACGGTCATTTCTCCACCTGGGGGCTGCAGCCAGCGGCCCGCTCATTCTCCTTCGGCGCGTGATGGGTGGGGCAGAGGCGCCACCACCGAGCGAGACGCTGAATCTTGCAGGTGTCGGGGTCGGTGGGATGGGGGCGAACTACTTGAGTCAACTTGCCAGTCAGAATATCGTTGCTCTCGCAGACGTCGACTCGAAGAAAGCGGCCAAGACCTTTAGTCTTTATCCCAAAGCGACACGCTACGTAGACTTTCGGGTGTTGTTAGAAAAAGAGAAACACATCGATGGGGTCGTAATCGGTACTCCGGATCACACGCATGCGCTCATTGCCCTCTCGGCCATGGATCTTGGGAAACACGTTTACTGCGCTAAGCCCATGACGCGGACCATTCATGATGCTCGCACAGTCACCAAACGCGCTGCCGAGACGGGTGTGGCCACGCAGATGTCCATCCAATGGAATGCCAAAGACTCTCATCGAGTATTGTCAGAATGGATTGCTGATGGCGCGATCGGTGACGTGACGGAGGTACACACTTGGTCGAACCGCCCCGTCTGGCCTCAGGGTCTGAATCGCCCCCAAGACACGCCGCCTGTCCCAGAGCATCTGAATTGGGATCTTTGGTTAGGCCCTGCACCGGCGCGGCCTTATCATTCATCCTATCATCCTTTCAATTGGCGGGGCTGGTGGGACTTTGGTTGTGGTGCCCTTGGAGACATGGGATGCCACCATTTCGACCCGATCTTTCGCAGCTTGAAACTCACCGCCCCCACGTCAGTCTTTGCGGAATGTAGCGAATCCTTTGCCGAAACAGCCCCCAAGCAATCGACGATCACCTATCAGTTTCCTGCTCGTGGTGAACGGCCTGCGCTGAAAGTGGTCTGGTACGATGGCGGTCGCATGCCAGAGCGGCCTGCTGAGTTGGAAGAAGGCCGTAAGATGAGCGACCAGTTCGGCGGCACCCTCTACGTCGGCAAGAAAGGTAAGATTCTCACCGGAGGTCTAGCGGATACCGTGCGGATTATCCCTGAAGAGAAGATGAAAGCCTACAAGCGCCCAGAGCCTTCATTGGCCAGATCCGAAGGGCACTATCAAGAGTTCATTACGGCGTGTAAAGGCGGCCCTGCAGCAGGTGCCAACTTCAGCTATGGCGGGCCACTTACAGAGACGGTCTTGTTAGGCAATGTTGCCATCCGTGCGGCTGGCAAACGTCTGGATTGGGATGCCGAAAAGATGCTGATCACGAACGTGGCCGAGGCGAACGCGTTTATTCAATCTGAAGATCGACAAGGCTGGTAATGAGAATCGCGATCATTCTCACTACCATTCTGCTATCCCTTGGTGCCCTCCTCGCCGACGAGCCAGGCCCAAAGTCCGCTGAACAGATTGCCAAGGAAACCCGCCCTGCACTTGTCGCTATCTCGCACAACTCACGTCCTGGCGGTGGTGACCGTGAAGGGTCCGGCTTCTTTGTCGGCGAGCACCTCATTGCGACAAATCTCCATGTCATCGGCGATGCGCGTTCAATCAAAGTGGTCTCAAGTGAAGACAAGGAATTCACCGTCGAAGCCGTGCATGCGTCCGATCGCAAGCTCGATCTCGCCATCCTCCGAGTGAAAGAGAAAGCGTCGCATGTGCTGACACTAGGAGATTCCTCAGAGCTGCCTGATGGGCAGTCGGTTGTCGCCATGGGAAATCCACAGGGCTTCCGATTCAGCGTGGTCGAGGGGGTCATTTCCGCGCGGCGAGAGATGGACGGCTTGGCCATGATTCAGTTGGCCATTCCCATCGAGCCCGGCAACAGCGGCGGGCCATTGTTAGATCGACAAGGCCAGGTCATCGGCATCCCATCTCTGAAATCCATGCTCACGGATAACATTGGTTTCGCAATCCCCGTGAATGCGCTCAAACTCTTGTTAGACAAACCAAATCCCATTCCCATGGAGCGGTGGGTGACGGTCGGCCGACTCAGCCCACGGAAATGGAAACCCTTGCAAGAAGGCGCACAATGGCGACAACGCGCTGGCACCATCACGGTGAGGGGAGCGGGCGCAGGCTTTGGCGGGCGATCACTTTGCCTCTATCAGACCATTCCCGAGGCCATGCCCTACGAGGTCGCCGTCACGGTGAAGCAGGACGATGAAGCTGGTGCCGCTGGCCTGGTCTTTGCCTCGGACGGTGAGGATCGGCACTACGGATTCTATCCCAGCGGAGGACAGATGCGCCTCACTTACTTCGCGGGCCCGGACGTGTTCTCATGGAATATTCTCGTGGACGTTCCAGTGCCTAACTACCGCCCAGGTGACTGGAATCACTTGCGAGTCATCGTGGACGAAGCTTCGATCAAAGGTTTTGTAAATGGAGAAGAAGTCGTCCGTGTGGAACACGACGCTCTGCGCGGTGGCCAAGTAGGAATCTGTAAATTTCGTGAGACCGAAGCCAGCTATCAGCGCTTTCGGTTAGGCGAGCCGAGAGCGATGGCGGCCAATGACGATGCTCTGAATACGAAACTAACGGAAGCACTTGACCAATGGCTGAAATCTGGAGCGATTGAGAGCAAGGAGGCACTTGATGCGCATGCAGAGGCGTCTCTTGATCTGTTAGATGATCGCGCACGTGCCCTGGACAAGCAAGCAGAGTCCTTGCGCCAATGGGCGATCGATCTCCATCATCAGAAAGTCTGTGAGGAGATGAAAGAGCTGCTCGCTGATCGTGAAGATCCTGACATCGATCTCTTTCACGCGGGCCTACTCATCGCCAAACTCTCTGACCCTGACCTCGATCTCGCCATCTACGAGCAAGAACTCGACGCGATGGCAGAAGAGATTCGATCAACCCTGAAGGAAGACTCCGCAGAAGACGCCGTTCTTGAGTCTCTAGCCGATTACCTGTTCCAACAGCTTGGCTTTCACGGAAGCCGACTCGATTTCTACAGTCGCGAGAATAGTTACCTGAATGCGGTTCTTGAAGATCGCGAAGGCATTCCTATCACCCTCTCAGTGCTCTACATCGAACTCGCTCAGCGACTTGGAGTGAAAGGGGTCGTCGGCATTCCATTGCCCGGTCATTTCGTCGTCCAGCACAGACCAGCCCAAGGTGGCGTGGAAACGCATCAACTCATCGATGTGTTTGATAGTGCGAAACCTCTCTCGATAGAGGATGCCAACCTTTTGGTCTCGGGAATGACAGGACGTCCACTAGACGAGACCGATCTGGAACCCGCCAGCAAGCGCGCCATCCTTGTGCGCATGCTGAGTAATCTGATAGGAATCGACCTGGATTCCGATGACCCCACCCAGGCGCTGCCCGAGCTGGATCTCCTTCTCACCATCGCTCCCGATCAAGCCTCTCACCGCTTGAGTCGCGGCCTCCTGCGCTACCAATCCAATAGCTGGAAACTAGCGAAAGAAGACTTGGATTGGCTCTTGGAGCATCGCCCGCCCAACATTCACCTCGACCGTGTAGAGGAACTTCACCGCCATCTCGAATCAGCGCTAGAGGAGTAAAGCTACCATTCACACAACGAACCCGCGAAGTCGCGAGACCCATCACGCAACCACCCGTCTAGCTGCGCCTGCTCCTTCAACTGCTGCCCGCGCGAACGGGAAACAGCCACGTAGCTGCACGGAATCTCCGAGAGCGCCGTCATGTCACCCCAGAGACGCTCGAACTGAGCCACAGGAAACACATCTTCCTGACCATGCCCCCAGCGTTTTTTCACTTCTTTCAACGTGATGTAAGTGGGCAATCGGCTGCTGAACTCACGAATGGCATGCGAAACTTTCGCTGGTTCCGCAAGATCTGATCGATCCAGCCCAAAGGAACCTAACAGTTGGTCAATGTCGATCCAGCAAGTGTTGGAGTTGTAGTAAGTCAACTTGAACTCGTCCTCATCGCGTGGCATGGCCAGCCCCTCGACCAAACGCAGACCGCCGCTCACTCTTGCCAAGCCACCTCCTCGATCTTCGATCCGGCGCTTGATCACTTCGAACGTCAGCGCAGCGTTTGTGCGGCGATGATACCCGAGCAACGCGGCGTCGACATTGGCTCCGACCGTGTCAATGTTATGCAACATCAAGGTTCGGAGTTGTGGGCGTTTGGCGAGCAACTCCGACAACGTGCCGTTGAGGAGCAAGTTAGGAATCTCGTACCAATGCCCCACGGGATGGAGGCATTGCAGTGGGATATTGTCACGGTAGTCCTTCCCCTCACCCGTCTCTCGAGCCCAAGTGCGCAATGCCTTTCGACGGCTCGCCCGCATCTTTTGGGCGCGTTCATCAAGCATCTGTTGAGGCATCTCTTCCCACTCGAAGCGAAGGTCCCGCTGCATGGGAACGAGTCGCAGGCCAATGGAACGCCCGCGTGAGAGAAAGACCTCCTCCTTCATTCCGTAGTGATCCACACTCTCGAGGAAACGGCTGATCGGCCCATCCGTGAGGTAGCTGGTCGTGATGATATGTAGAGGAGACTGCCCATGTTGGGTGCCTACTAGACGCGTCTTGGCCAGATGCACTTCGAGAAACGTACGATGCCGCCCCTCGAACTTGCAAAAGGGATGGAGCGCTTTGACAACACCAGCCCCTTCCGTCCATCGGCTCGCCGCGCCAGCCGCCAAAGTGATCACCGCCACTTCACCATTGGCAAGAGCTTCGCGTCCTAACGTTTCATCTGATGCCTCCAAACGTATCACCACATCCCCGGCACGCACATCATCGACGCGGGAACTGGAAGGCAATCGGTTCTTGGACAAGCCAATCAAACCATGAGTCATCTCATCGCGAATTCGCTCGTGAAGGATGGGATCGAATCCGTTATCCTTCAGGAGACCTTCCAACGAGATCGCTTGCCCATCCGCGTGCGTTGACCGAGGGAAAAGACTCGTGAGCAACGTATCTCTCACACGATCATAAGCCTTGTCACGATCAGCCTTGTGCTCAAATCGCCCCATCTCCGCACGGCGAGTCTCGCCGAGCAATCGAGGATCCTCCCGAAGCAGCAATGGCAATGTCAGAGCGTAGTAGCCGGGAGGCATAAGCGCTTCTTCACCCAAGAGCACACGTCCACTGCTACCCACTTCATTGATGCTGAAATCGTAGACAACAGGATCCATTGCAAACGGAAGCGAGTGCTGCAGCTGCTCTTTCAGACTTCCCATGATCTCCTTCATTCGCACGAGTGCTTCCGCCTTGCGGCTAGGCTCGAAGATGAACCCCATGCCCCCTCCAGACATGCCTCCCAACATCCAAAAGCCCCAGAAATCTTCGCCAAACTCAGCCTTCACGGCATCAATGACACGCTCCGTGAAGAAGGTGGTGGCCCAGGGAATGATTGTTTGTAAGGGACCAAAGAAATTCTCCGTGGTCAGCGCGCCCAGCTGCTTGATATCGCCTGTGCTCAGAGCTTCGAGGATGGCATCAAAGAGACGCATGGATTCTTCACGCGCATCCCAAGCCTCCGCAGAGCGCAGGAGGTACTTCTCAGTCACCATCTCAAGGATCGGTCCCACGTTCTGCGCCATGCCGCCATGAACGAGAACCAGACTGTCACGCAGTTTATGGCGTTTCTCGGCAGAGACGATGTCTTCTCCTAACAAAGTATGCTTCGGCAAAAGTCTTCCGCCACTGATCCCATACTCAGGATCATCTGCTTTCGCGATGGAGCCCTCGATCACTTTGATACCCGGCCAAACGCCGCCTGAATCTTGCCATCCTCCGCCTGAACCGCCTAACCATTCACCGAGAATGGCGCGAGCGGCCACGAGCCGCCGTTCACCTTCTTCGAGAGGGCCTTCGAGAGACTTGGTTTGACCCGTAGCGCGCATACAGGCTGCGATTAGACCACCTAGCAGATTGGTGGAAACGGCAAGCCGACTTCCTTTCGGAATATCATTCACACAACTCGACAACTCAATCCCCTTCCCTGGCCCAACAAGCTTTTCTAACAGATCCTCAAGTCGTTGCCCTGATCCTTCCAAACCAATGGGCACGATGCCAGCAGCGATGAGGGCGGCTTTGAGAAGTCCCAGATAGTCTTTGGCAAAGTTGAAGACATCTCCCAACTCCGTGATCTCAGCCGTGGCACCAAGATCGACACTCGACAGCCGGATGACGGGTTCATCAATGATGCGGAAAAGTCCTTCCACCGGAGGTTTCGTTCTCGGATCACGTCCATGCACCGCGAGGTCCACGGAGATGTTCAACACCCGAGCCCCACTGGGATAGTCCATCCCAAGGAAGAAGATGTCACTCCAGGCGCTGTGCGAGAGATCCATGCGCACGGCGGTGGTCTCATGAATGACCGGAAACGCACCCGCGGTCATCTGGAGAAGTTCAGGGCTTACACGCAGTGGATAGTCTTCGATCGCACCGATGCGGAACATCCACTGATTTCCTCGCACCGCGCGGACACTGGAGCGCACCTGGTCGGCCAGGTTTTGAATGCCTAACTGATAGTAGGACTTTGCCAGAGCACTGCAAGAGGGATCAGAGATTCCATGTTCTGCCACGTCATCTAAGAAATGATCGAGAGCTTCGGAGAAACGCCGTTCGAGCAAGTGTGAGTGCGCTTCAAATGAGACGATGGCTCCTGCTTGATCGCTGTCGCCTAACTTTGATGGAATATGAAAGCGATAGAGCGCGTAGAGGAAGAAAAGCGCGCGCACGCGCTGATAAAGGTTGGGGCAATGGCGACGAAAGGCGTCCAACGACTCACATTCTTCAAGAAGATCTTCCAAGCTGAGTTCGTCACAGACGGCCTCCAGGGGCATGTCGCGATCATCAGAATCCACAGCCACGATGACCTGGACGAGTCTTGAGAAAGTGGAAGGATTCACGATGACTGAGCTGCCGATATACGCTTCGCACCATTGGCCAAGAGATCTGTGATCGCAGAAAGCACTTCATCTCGATGGCTCCCTGACAGACCCACAGCAAGCTGTCCGATGAGGATACCATGCCGACAATCGAGATCGTAGCGGCGTCCATTCATGACCTGGGCAAGGTAGCGTCCTCGTTGCGCGGCTTCATTCAAAGCCTCTGACAGATCAAGATTCTCACCCGGTTGCAATTCGGTCTCGCGTCGTTTCAGAATCTCCATCACGGAGGGTTGGAGCACGTGCATGCCGAAGAAGCACAGATAGTACCCGTGCCGTATCCCGGGAGTCATGATACGCTGTTCTGCATCGGTAGGGGTGGGCTTTTCCATCACCGCATGGACTTCATAGAGGTCACGCTTGGTGTCGAAAGGCGTCCCACCGACAGCGCCGAAATCGGCTAGGCGCCCTTCATGAGTTGGTTGTACGCCAGAGACAACACACTCTTCTTTCTCGGCGACTTCAATCAGTTGGCGAGCACACGATTTACCAGGAGAATCGCTCACGTATACGTGGTCGCTCACCATGAGCATGAACGGTTCGCCGTCAGTATAGTCCGAAGCGCTGATCACGGCATGAGCGTATCCGCGTGGGTTGTGCTGTTCGATGAAAGTGACGTTGGCGGAGACCTCGTCAACGGCATCACGGTAGAATTCTTCCGTTCCTGGACGGATGACAACCCCCACCTCTTCAATGCCAGCCGAGGTGACCTCGTCGACCAGCAATCCAAGAATCTTTCGGTTACGCCCGCGCCCATCGACGATGGTCTGCAAAGGGAGATGCCGCTGACTCTCGCCAGCCGCCGTGATTACAGCTTTTCCAATACCCACAATAACTAGATAATCTCCTTCGTTTAGTTTTCAACCTGGGAGCTGCAGATGTTGTCCATTTAGGGCAGAAACGCGATTTTTGAAAGAAATTCGCAATTTGTTCGAAACATTCGGAGAGAAAACACGTAGTATAAGTTGAGAGATCATTCCTTTGATTCTCTGTCCGGCAACGCCGAAGGGCTGCTTTACCTGGGGAGGAAAGCAGTCCTTAGGCGCTTGCTGGTCGTGTTCATAATGGTTTTGAAATTTCAGAAATCATTTTCCAGTTTCTAGAAACAAGTTGGCTAAGATTGCGTAGTCCTAATTGAGAAGGATTTGTGTCGCGGCAACACCCAGGGTCTCCTGACCCGGGGAGGACAGGGGACCTTGAGGAGTTGCTACCACATCAAATTGTTTGCGCCACGGGACCGCAGAACTGAGGCTCGCCGCGATGGGCCAAGATAAGACGATCGCCGGACCAAGGAAGTTTGGGACCTTCGGCGGGGTTTTCACACCAAGCACGCTCACCATTCTTGGTGTCATCATGTTCCTGCGCTTCGGACAAGTGGTCGGACAATCAGGGTGGGCGCAAGTGGTGCTCATTCTTCTTTGCGCCAAGCTGATCACCACGCTGACGGCTTTCTCCATTTCTGCCATTGCGACGAATACACGTGTCCGAGGTGGCGGAGCCTATTTCTTGATTAGCCGGAGTCTCGGCGTCGAGTATGGCGGTGCCATCGGCGTGATGTTCTTCCTCGCTCAGGCCATCTCGGTATCCATGTATGTCATCGGATTCACCGAAGCTCTGACTAATGTCTTCCCCGACATGGCTTTGTCAGGAACGGCGATCGCCAGCGTGGTCAACTTGGTCGTCTTCATTTGCGTCTTCATCGGTGCCGGATGGACGCTCAAACTTCAATACGGGATCCTTGCCATCCTTGTCCTGGCTTTAGGATCTTTCTACGCGGGCGCGTTCGACGCGTTCGACGCGTCCATGTTCGCCGCCAATCGTGGGACGGGCTTTCTTCCAAACTCTAACTGGTTCACCATTTTTGCTCTCTTCTTTCCCGCAGTGACGGGAATCATGGCTGGGGTAAATATGTCAGGAGATCTGGCCAGCCCAAGCCGTTCGATACCGAGAGGCACCTTGGCAGCGATCATCGTGACGGCGCTGATCTATCTGTCCATGGGCCTTCTTCTGGCCGGCTCCCGTCCCCGCGAAGTGCTGACTGAGAATGCTTTTGTCATGCTCGATATCGCGTGGTCACCCGCGCTGATCAATGCTGGGATCTTCGCTGCCACAATCTCTTCCGCACTGGGCAGCATGATGGGAGCCCCGCGCATCCTCCAAGCGCTCGCACGCGACCGTATCTTTCCCTCCTTGCAGTGGTTTGCTCGGGGTAGTGGTCCCCGCGATGAACCTCGTCATGCCACCATCCTGACCTTTGGCATCGCACAAGCCGCCATCTTGTTAGGCGATCTCAACGCGATCGCACCGATCATCACCATGTTTTTCATGGTCACTTATGGCACGATCAATCTCGCCTGTTTCTATGAATCGGTGACGAACAATCCTAGCTATCGGCCGGCCTTCCGCATCAGCCACTGGTCAAGCGCTCTATTAGGTGCCATTGGCTGCACCGCGGTCATGTTCCTCATCGATCCCTTATGGGCCACCGTCGCCATCGCCGGGATGGCGGGACTCCATCAGATCATCAAACGCAAGGAGATCGAAGTCAGATGGGGTGATGTCTCGTCAGGCATGGCCTTTGAACGGGCCCGCCGTGCTCTTCTGAAACTTGAGACTGGCCACTATCATCCGAGAAATTGGCGCCCCATCATCCTCGCACTGAGCGGAGGTGCTTGGTTGCGCAACCACCTCACTGAGTACGCGCATTGGCTGACGGCTAGCCGTGGCATCCTGTCACTAGGCCAAGTCATCATCGGCGAGCTGGACAAACACCAGGAGACCCGTCAGACCGCCGAGAAGAAGCTTCGGAAATTCATCGCCAGCGAAGAGATCGATGCCTTTCCCGCTGTGGTCGTCGAAGATGAACTCCTCAGCGGCTTGGGCTCCCTCTTACAATGCCACGGCATCGGTGGCATCAAGCCGAACACCGTCTTGTTAGGCTGGTCAGAGGATCCTGATCGCAGCGAAGCCTTTGTCGGCATGCTCCGACTGGTCGGCGAATTTGAAAAGAACATGGTCATCGTGCGCTGCCCCACGGAGAAACGCGTCCGCTGGGAAACTCCTGAGGGCACCATCGATCTTTGGTGGCGTGGTGGTCCTGACAGTGCGCTGATGCTCGTGCTCGCGCATCTCCTCACCCAGAACACGCGATGGCGGGGACATACCATCCGTATCTTGCAGTGCATCTCCGCGTCAGGCGATGTCGAACGCGCGCGCGAAGGCATCGCCAACGTCATCGAGCGCTCGCGCATTCGAGCCACACCTAAGATCATCCCGACAGACCATGCAGAGACAGATCTACGCAGTCACTCCATGGACGCCGCCTTGGTCATGATCCCATTCACCATTCCTGAAATTGAGGAGGCCCGGCCTTTTGTCGAAGACACCACCTGCCTCATCCAGGGTTTCGGCAATGTTCTGCTAGTATCCGGCGCGGGTGGCGTTTCCTTAGCAGAGGGACGGCAGCCCAACGCCCGCTCTCGGAAATAGATGTACCTCGATGGCTACAGCTCGCTAGCACTCGTATATGAAAGTCTAGAGACCCTCTCTTTCGGGCGCGCCTTGCAACGGGCGCGATGCGCTCTTTTGAACTCCTGGGAAGGCGAACCTCCAGAATCCGTGCTCGTTCTCGGCGATGGTGATGGACGCTTCCTTGAAAAGGCCGTCAAGGCTTGGCCAAATACGGACTTCCTCTGCATCGATCAAAGTGAAGGCATGATTGCCTTCTCAAAGAAACGCCTCTTTCCCGAGGCCCGCGTGCAATTCATTCACGCCGATGTTCGGGACGGTCTGACAGCGCTCGACCAGAGCACCTTTGATGTGATTGTGAGTCATTTCTTTCTCGACTGTTTCAAAGACGAAACCCTCCATGACTTGATCCCGGAAATCGCCGCTCGCCTCAAGCCACAAGGACACTGGTACGTCAGCGAGTTCACCGCTGACACGTGGTGGCAACGCGTCCTGCTCTGGGGCATGTACCGATTCTTCCATCTCGTGACAAAGACCGAAGCTAGCACATTCCCCGCTTATACGGAAATCATGCAAGCCCACGGTTTCACCGTGAAACGGTTAGGCACTTGGAAAGCTGACTTCGTCGTGGCAGATCACTTCCAAAGATCTTCGCCGTAGGACCAGCCTTCACGAGTGGGCTCCTTGATCAAGGCGGCCAACTCAGGCTGCCCCTTCACCGTCATCGTCTCCGCATCCCACTCGATGGTCCGACCCGTGCGTTGAGCCAGCGCACCTAACAGAACAACCTCAGTAAGCTTGGCTGCGTAATCAAACGAGGAACCCGGCGCAGGGATTTCACCTTTGATCGCACGGTAGAATTCATCAATGGGCCCTTTCCCGAGAGGTTCCGTCCGATCGATCTTCTTCAGCTCAGCCTTCATTTCCGCAAAGTGAGCGCTTGGAGTGAGCTCAGGACTCGTCGGGCGCATGTCACCATGATAGAGCGTCTCGCGTGTGCCTTCCATGTACATCCCACCCTGGCCGTGCAACTTCCGGCCTTCTTCCCATCGGCGCGGCTTTGGCACATCGATCCCCGCTTCATACCATTTCATCGTCACGGGCGGCTTGTCGCCACGCGCAGGAAAGTGATAGGTGGTGAGCGAACCGCCCATAGGGATGAATTCTTCATTGGGTGGTGGCGTGCGCGCCACTTCCACCTTGGTGGGGAATCCCAATCCTAACACATAGAAAGGCGCGTCAAAGGTATGGCACCCGATGTCTCCGAGAGCACCGCAACCATAGGGCCACCAGCCACGCCAAGTGACGGGTGCATAGTGCTTGCTAAAATCGCGATGGGCGACCGAACCCTGCCATAGATCCCAATCGAGATTATCAGGCACCGGAGACGTCGGTGCTGGAAATGATGCAGGTGGAACAAACCAGGGTTTGTTAGGGCGATTCGTCCAGGTGATGACTTCTTCGACATCACCGACAATCCCAGCATCCGTCCATTCTTTGATCCGACGCATGCCATCAAAGGTGTGCCCCTGATTTCCCATCTGCGTCACCACGCCATAATGCTTCGCTGCCTTCTGTAGAGTGCGCAGTTGCCAAATGTTATGGGCAAGCGGCTTCTGCACGAAGACGTGTTTGCCGCGCTCCATCGCACACATCGCGGCCGCGAAATGCGTGTGATCCGGAGTCGAGATCGACACCGCGTCGATCTCCCTGTCCATCTTGTCCATCATCACGCGGAAGTCCTTAAACTTCGGCACGTTCTCATGCTTCTTGAAATTCTTCCCAGCGCGTTCCGTATCCAGATCGCACATCGCGACCAGATTCTGTTTCCCTGCTTCACTGACCGCATAGCCTCCCATGCCAGCACAGCCGACCACGGCGCAGTTGATCTTGCTATTGGCAGACTCACCAGATTTCCCGATGGCGAACATCGGGATGGAACTAGCGGTTGCCGCGAGGCCTGATTTCTTGAGAAAGGATCGTCGATTGGTCATCCACCAGGAAACGATGTTTCCGGGCGCTTATCAAGCACTGTTGGCCTGCTCTCGAGCGGGCCAAGCGCGATGGAATTAGCTTCCGCTTGCCTAAAGACGGTTTCCTCGCGTAGCTTCAGCGTCTTGGGGGGATTTATGAAGACAACCGGAGCACTTCTGTTGGCTGTATGGTGTTTGGGGTTCGGACTGGCGTTGGGGGGCTGGGTTCTTCCATCAGGAAAACTGTCAGGCAACTCCCATCCCACAGAAGGGGAAGCAGCATCGATCCTGACAGAACCCAGAGCAAAGGTCGTCGAGCAGAAACCTCTCGGAGAAGACATTCCCCAAGCAGCCACGGCGCAGGATCTTCTCAATGCGATCGAGAGCGCCAATCACCCGCGCAGTCAGGCCCAAATGTATCTGGCCGTGGAGCGATTGGGCGCCGAACAATTGGCCACGCTCGCACGCGAGGCCGATGTGTTAGCGCGCAAGGATCTTGCCTGGAGTGTGCAATCCGCGATCGTAGCACGTTGGACAGAATTGGCTCCGATGGACGCTCTCTCCTATGCCAAAGCATTGAAGGGTTCGAGCCGGGCGAATGCTGTCAGCGCGGTGTTCAGGCAATTGGGCACAACAAACCCAAGACTAACGGAACGTCAATTACCCTCATTGAATCGACGTGGCGTGCAACGCCAAGCCTTGCGTGCGCTCGCCGCGGGCCTCGCCGATGCCAACCCACAGCAAGGCATCAGCATGCTAAAAAGAAATAGCGCTTCCTCCAGTGACTATGCCTTTCGAGAGATCGCCACGAAATGGGCGCTCCTTGATCCAAGCAGTGCGAGTAGCTATGCGGCTGGATTAACGCCTGGAAGAAAGCGTGACAACATGATCGATGGCGTGGCCAGAGCTTGGGCTAGCATAGATGCTGATGGCGCCCTAGGATGGGCCCGAACCATCGGCGACTCGCGTCTTAGAAGAAACGCCGTCGTCTCTGTGATCGGCCGCATCGCGAAGGATGATCCCGATCAAGCGATGAGCTTAGTCGAAAAGGAACCGCGCCAGGATCAGAATGGCCTGCGTCAGCGCGCCCTCAGTGTTTGGTTTGAGAACGATCATGAAGCGGCCATGGAATGGATCAATGTTAGACCCAATCAAGCCGAACGTCTCCGGCTCTTCTATGGCAGTGCCCATAGCATGCTTTGGGAAGACCCGGAAAGGGCCTACAAGCTGGTCAAAGACTTGCCTAAGGGTGCGCAGAAGATTGATTTCATGGGAAACATCCTCTCCTACTGGTCATGGAATGATCCCAATGGCGGTCTCGAATGGCTACAATCTTTCAAACCCAAGACGCAAGGGCGTTTGTTAGTCCAAGGGAGCCTTTGGGGGCTCGCCGAGGGGAATCCTGAAGGTTTCCAAAAGATCCTGGATGAAGTTGCCATCACGGATCAGAACAAGCGCGCCTTTCGCACCCTGGGTTCCCATTTGATGGATCAAGACCCTGACGAAGCCCTTGAATTGACAGCGACCATTGATAGCCCATCCGCGAGCACCGAGATCATGGCCTCGCTTTATCGATCGTGGGCCTATCGAGAACCGAGCGAAGCCGGGGACCAAGCGCTTGCGTTGGAAGACAAAGATCAACGCAACCAAGCGTTAGAACAGGTGGCCAGTTCATGGGCGAACAACGATCCGGAGAAAGCCCTGGAATGGGCTGAAAGTTTGTCCGGTGAGTCGCGCGACAAAGCGCTTGGCTCTAGCATTCAATTCACAGCCGCCGAAGATCCTCTCAAAGCAGCCAAAGAAGTCGAGCGCCTGCTCAGTGATGGCGCTGGCGACACTCATGCGGCAGAAACGGCCGCCGCCGTGGCGAGAACCTGGACCGCGAGCGATCCCAAGGCAGCCGCCGATTGGTCTAGCACCCGCCAAAGCGAGAAGGCGCGCAAAGAAGCCGTCGCGCAAGTCGCGGGAAGTTGGAGCCGGTTTGATCCGGTCCGTGCGTCCGAATGGATTGGCACGCTTTCAGATGGGCCCGAACGCGATGCCGCCGCAAGTCAACTGGCTCAGAACATCCGGAGCACGGAGCCGGAAAGCGCCTTCCTCTGGGCCAGCACGATTCAAGATGAACACGATCGCGTCAAAGCGGTCGAAAGCACCATCAACACCTGGAAAGAATCCAGTGAGGCTGCTGCACGCCAGTGCCATCACGGATTCTGTGCTTTCAGCCGCCGATCAATCCAAGCTCCTCGAGAAATTTGATCCCTAAGAAACCCGAACCTCACGCGTCTTACCCTACTAGTAACCTATGAAACTCCGCACTCTTCTACCGCCCGTGCTTGGAATCGCGGGAATCGCCCTAGGCGTCTTTCTTGGACGGGGCCCACTCGCTCCTTCAGCATCTAACTTGTCGGTTGGGGACACAGTCATCATCCGTGGCAATGATTCCATCCTCAATGGCGCTCCCATTGCCAACGCGAACGTCAGCCCCCTCAAAGATGCTAAGACACCCGCTAGAGGCAGTGCTGCGGCAGACGCTTTGTTAGGCGTGATCAACAATCCAAACGGCCAAGCAGCGATCAATCAATTCTATCAGATGCTCGGGGCGATGCCGAGCAAGGACATCGCGAACCTGATCTTGGATGTTGACAAGTATCCCAACCATTCCCGCCGACGTGAGACTCGGGAAATGATCATCGACTACCTCGCCATGGCGGATCCCATGAAAGCGTTGGAAGTCCATGATGAATTGCCCACCAAAGGCATCTTCGGCAAAGCTTTCAAACAGTTAGGCCGAACCGATCCTGCTCAAGCCCTGGCTGTCATGAACAAACTCGAAAATTCCGGTGACAAGAGCAGCGCCTTGAGTTCCATCTTTGTCGGAGCCAGCGAAGTCGATCCTGCCGGCGCCTTTGAACTTCTCAAGAAGACGGAAGGCGTGGGCCCCCAACATTATCACGAAGTCTTCGACAACTGGGCCGAGTCCGATCCCACCACCGCAGCGAAGATGGCGCTCACTGTGGAGAGTCCAGCAGCGCGTCGCGAAGCGCTGAAGATCGTCGGCCAGGAATGGGCCGAAGGGGATCCCCTGGGGGTGCTCGACTGGATCAGCAACACCGAGGTGTCCGCCTACGAGCGCGAGACTATGCGTAGCAGTGCTCTTGAAGCCTATGCAAAGCGCGATGCCAAGGCGGCGATGGATTTACTGGCCAACATGGATCCCGCCGTAAGAAACCGTGCATTGCCTGGTGCCATGCGCCGATTGATGGACCAGGATCCTGATGCCGCCATCGCATGGATCCGCGATGAACCTGACAGTTTTGCAAAATTTCGCACCCTCAAAAATTCTGTCTATGCCTTAGCAAACAAAGCGCCAGAAGAAACCATCGCATTGGCCCGCGAGTTTCCTGAAATCAAAGACAACGCATTGAGCAACGCATTCAGCAGCTTGGCATCCAATGATCTCCAGGCTGCCCTGGATAAGGCCGCAGAATGGAAGAACGATCCTGAGTATGCTAACATTATGAGTAACATCGCCGCCGGATATGGTAACAAGAATCCTGAAGAAGCGCTAGAATGGGCCAATGGTCTCGAAGAAGGAGTACGTGAGAATGCTATGGGTTCGGCGATGAGCCGACTTGCCAGGAACGATCCCTCGGCAGCCATCAAGCACCTTGATGATCTTGGAATCGGACAAGATGACCCAGTTTTCAAAAATTCTGTTAGACAAATTGCAAGCAGCTGGGCCCAGCAAGATCCCGTATCCGCATCGGAATGGATCAATACTCTTCCTAATCCAGAACTTCAGACTCAAGCCATCAGTACCGTGGCAGATCGATGGGCGGATATCGATCCCGTGAGTGCTTCGGAATGGATCGGTGGCCTCAGTGAAGGCCCCGCTCGCGACCAAGCCGCCACTCAGCTGATCAATCAGATTCAACGTGATGACCCAGAGAGCGCTGCGGCATGGGCCGCCAGCATCGGCGATGAGAATCAACGCAACAATGCGCTTTCCAACGTCTTCCGCCAGTGGACGAGCATGGATCCCAACAGCGCACTGGGTGCGATTCAGAACTCGGCGCTCCCAGACGAAATGAAGCAGAACTTCCTGCAGCGCATCGAAGGGACGAATAATCAGCAGATTCAGCAATCCGAAGGCCCATTCGGTCGTTGATTCATTTGCCTGTCTAAATTGACAGCATGAGGGATTTCCGGTGAAGTCGCCGGTATGATGTTTCCTCTACGCGCGGCGCTCTTTGCCGCGCTGCTCACCATCCTTCCGACTTGGGCGCAAGAGCCTGCGGCCGAGTTGTCGGAAGCGTTCTCGGCGGCCAAGAACGGCTTTCTCGCAGACGAACTACGCCGCGTCGATGCGAGGGAAGATGACTGGGAGAGCGAGGTCTTTCATGACGATATCAAACCCTTGGTGAAACGTTGGGTAGCCATGATCGGCGAACGCCAATGGGACACTGCGCTGGTCAAGGAGATCAGCCCCAAGCTCCAGTTCGCGGCGCTGCGTCCTCCAGCCCTAACCGAACAATTACTGGCTGGAGGTTTCACAGTCCGCCGTCCCAAGACGGCGCTCAGCCAAGAAGCCAGCCAGTCTGATCTGAAGAAGGGCATCGCCCAATGGCTCGCACCGTTTGCATCTATCAAAGCTGTCGATACGCACGTGAAGATCTTCCGTGTGGTTGTCCAAGGCACGGATGCGATCTCCGGCGTCTATGTTGATGTCACTGGCCCATCCAAAGAAGGTGGCCTCGTCCAGCAGAACATCACCTGGAAGATCGCCTGGACGCGTGCCACAGAAACCGCGCCATGGCAAATGGCCAGTCTCGTCCTAGCAGAATTCGAAGAAATCTATTCAGCTTCCGCGCAGCCGCTCTTCAGCGATGTCACCATGGCTGCCCTCGGAAAGACCGAAGCGTGGAATGAACAGATCCGCTTCGGCATGGATCACTGGCGGATGCGTTTGGAAACGGCCCTTTCCATTGAGCCAGGCGGCATCAATGGGATGGCGTTAGGGGATGTGAATGGCGATGGCCTGGAAGATCTCTTCTACACGGACTCAGGTGGCTTGCCCAAGCGACTCTTCCTTCACCAACTCGACGGCACTCTCACAGATGCCACGAAACGCGCGGGACTCGACTACTTGGATCGCAGCCGGGCGGCCTTGTTCGTCGATCTCGACAACGATGGAGACCAGGATCTTGTGCTCGCCCTTGAAGACCAACTTCTCCTCATGGCCAATGACGGCAAAGCGGTCTTCACGAAGAAAGCCTCGGTTCCTGCCGCCGTTCGGGTGCACGGTCTCGCGGCTGCGGACTACGACCGCGATGGTCTCGTGGACATCTATGCCTGCAGCTATGGCCGTGATTTCTCCACCTTCGGCGAAGAAGGGGTGCCACTTCCTTGGGATGACGCTAACAATGGCGCTGTCAACGCGCTCTTTCGCAACGCTGGCGACTGGCAATACACCAACGTGACCCAAGCCACAGGGTTAGGGGCGAATAACAATCGATTCTCCTTCGCGGCTTGTTGGGAGGATGTGGATCAAGACGGTTGGATGGATCTCTATGTAGCCAATGATTTCGGCCGGAACAATTTCTATCAGAACAAGAATGGTAAGTTCACGGACATCGCTGCGCAGGCTCAGGTGGAAGATCGTTCACCCGGCATGGCGTGTTCTTGGGGAGACGTGAATGGCGATGGCTTGATGGATCTCCAAGTGAGCAACATGTTTTCCGGAGCCGGGAATCGCATCGCCTATCAACCACGCTACAAGCAAGGAAGCCAACCGGCTGTCATTGCCAATCACCAACGTTTCGCGCGCGGAAACTCTCTACTCATCAATCGTGGAAACGGAACGTTCAGTGATGAGAGCGTCGCTTCTGGCATCACGTTAGGGCGATGGGCATGGGGTCATCAGATGGCTGACATCAACAACGATGGCAGACTTGATTCCTTAGTGGGAAATGGGTTCATCACGGGGCCTGAAGAGGATGATTTGTGAAGTTTCATGTGGCGACGCGTGGCGTCGCAATCACCCGATACGAAAGGCACGAGCGGAGACATGGCTTACAAAACCGCCTATGCTGCGATCTCGGATCTGCTCTTCGCTGGACACTCCCTCTCTGGCCGCGAACGCAATAGCCTCTTCTTCAACACCGGGAACCGTCCCGATGGCATGCCTAGCAGACTCGCCAATGCGAGCTTCCTCACAGGCTTTGGCGTTGACGATGACACGCGCGGCGTCGCCACCATCGATTGGGATCACGACGGCGATCTCGATGTCTGGATCACGAATCGCACCGCCCCGCGTCTCCGTCTCTTGCGCAATGAACTAAATCAAGAGAGCGGCTGGCTCGCCGTCAAGCTCACAGGCACGACCTGTAATCGTGATGCCATCGGCGCGCGCATGACCCTCACATTGCCTTCGGGCCGCAAACTCTATCAGACACGCCGTTGTGGAGAAGGATTCCTCACCCAGAACAGCGCCTGGATCCACTTTGGATTGGGAAAAGAAATTTCAGGGAAACTGAGCCTCACGGTTCACTGGCCAGACGGGAAGACCGAAACGTTTGCAGATCTCGCCGCAGGCAAGCGTTGGCAACTCCGTCAAGGCAGTTCTAAGCCAGTTGTGGCCGCCGAGCAGATCGCTGCGCCGCCACTCGCTTCAGGAGCACCGGACGTCGCACCATGGGAAGGACAATCCCGCACCGCCTTGACCGCACGTTTACCGATGCCGAGGATCAACGGAAAGCGCCTTCAAGAACCCACCTCCAAGTCAAGCCAGAAGCGGGGAACGCTCTACGTCTTCGCTGCCTCCTGGTGCCAGCCATGCGCACGCGAGTTGGCCGATCTGGCCAAAGCCGCTGCCCAGTTCACGAAGGCAGGGATTGGGATCGAAGTGCTCGCCGTGCCTGCGCCTGAGGACACGTTAGACAAAGAAGCGGCCGCGATGCAGAAGCTCTTGAAGAAAGTCAGTTGGCCCTTCGGTGCTCAAGTCATCACCGCGGAACAAGCCGGCGCCCTGGATGTCTTTCACCGCTCATTTCTCAGCATGCGCCGTCCTCTGCCATTGCCTTCAAGTTTCCTCACTGATTCTTTCAATCAGTTAGGCATCATCTATCGAGGTCCAGTCACCGCGACCACGATCCTCGCAGATGTGCCATCACTCACCAAGCCCACAGAACGCATTCGGGCTGAGGATCTCCCCTTTCGAGGTCAGTGGGTTTCCAAATTTCCAAAGCCTAACATCGTTTCTGCCCTGGTGGCTTGGAAGCGTGAAGGTTATCTCAAGCAAGGGCAACGCTATCTCCAAGAGCATCTCGACCGCCAAGC
>JBLHHN010000071.1:0-21031 GCA_047616785.1 Verrucomicrobiales bacterium | reverse complement strand
CTTGAGGATATTTAAGGTATTTTAAAAACTTTTGTTTTACATCGCTCCCGGTTATGAACAGGATAGTACACTATAACATCGAAATTTCATTGACTTCAAATTTCGGGTTTCTATCTATACAACGACCGTTCCAGGTTACTTAATCAAGGAAACATATGAAACTAAACGCACTACGTAAAGTTGGAGCGCTTGCTGCGGTAAGCGCTGTCTCGCTTGGCTATGCGGTGGCAGGCCCGAATTCGGCCCCACCTGCTGACCCAGGCTTCGCCCCACCTGCTGACCCAGGCTTCCTCCCTCCTCCTGGTGGTGGCGGTGGTATATGGGACAGTGTCGGGGCTACTTTGAGCACCGGTTACGACACAGATTACATCTGGCGTGGTTACGACCTCGGTCATGACTACCTCTGGACAGCTCTCGACCTCTCCGTTCCATTGGGAGACACTCTTGAATTGTCCGTTGGTGCATGGTACACGGATGGCTTCAACAATAGCGCCAACGAGATCGACATTTATGGTTCCTTGGCATTCGATTTCGGTGCATGGGGCATGGAAGTTGGCTACACGCACTACATGTATCCCAATTTCGGCAACGGCGATGAGACCAACGAAGCTTACGTTTCTGCAGGCACCACGCTTGGTCCAGTGGATGTGGCTCTCGCATACTACTATGACTTCGATCTTGAGGACGTTTATGTGGAAGCAACTGCAGGCACCTCATTTCCTTTGAGCAGCTATGTCAGCCTTGATCCATCCGTGGGTGTTTCTTGGATTGATATCGATGGCGGAGACAGCGGATTGAATCACGCCTTCGCGAAGCTTGAGTTCCCTATCGCACTCACTGGTTCCGCAACGCTCACACCGTACGTTGCGACCAGCGTCGCTTTGGATGTTGCTGAAGATGGACGTGGCAACGTCACGGGCTCCGACGAGAACGATTATTTCTGGGGCGGCATTGCCCTGAGCGTCGACTTTTAAGTCGATCGCAGTTCAAGACTGCAATTTCGAAAGGGCCTCTCAGCACGCTGGGGGGCCCTTTCTGCGTCTTGCCCCGACAACTTTCGGGTTGATTCTCCGCTAGGACGTTCCTAGGCTCCGTCAAAGAGAACGCCACCTTATCCCATGCACACGACCCTCGTCAGAAACATCGCCGTCTTTATCTTCCTTCTCCTGCTCTTCTTCGTTTATCAGAAGGTCCAGGCCTATAAAGTCATGCCGGAAAGCCAGCAGACAGACGGGATCATCGTTCTGATTCTCTATTTCATCATCACTGCCGTCGTTGGTGGATTCCTCTTCGTGTCTTACATTCTCCCCGTGTTTGGAGACGCCGTGGGCGAGGCCATGCTATCCTCCGCTGAAGAGTCCGGCACCGATCCTTACATGAAGGCACGTGGCAAGGTTGCTATTGGCGACTACGAGGCGGCCGTGGCTGAGTTCCGAGAAATCGCCAAAGATAATCCTGAGGACCGCATGCCCGTGGTGGAGATCGTGAAATTATACCTTGATCGCCTCCATGATACGAACAATGCCGAACTGACGTTGGAGAATGCCATTCGGCAGGAGCATTGGGCACCTGATGATGCTGCTTACTTCATCTTCCGCCTCATCGATCTCATTCAAGAACACCATTCAGACGATCAGGATCGCGTGGTGAATCTGTTACAGAAAGTAATGCGCCGTTATCCAGACACGCGACATTCCGCCAATGCCATCCATCGCTTGCGCGATATTGATCCTACGCTTGTCGCTAGCACTCAGGCGGAGATCGCCGCCGAGCAAGCCGTTGAAAGCGACGAGGGTACGACTTCCGGAGCGGGCGTGGCATCACCCAATGTGCCCAATCCAAATGCAGGCCCACCAAGTCCGAATGTTTAACGTTTGCTAGAGTGCGAGCGAACAGCCGAGAAGGATGGAGTAAGCGTTTACGTGCCGATCCTCTCTTCTTCGTCGCTCTCGCAGCAGCGCTAGGCATCGTCCTAGCAGATCAATTTGCAACGGCAGTCCCGTTTGGGGCTGCCTTTGTCGTATTAGGAATCGTCTCCTGGCGTTGGAGGCACCTTGCTCGTGGACCTTTGCTTGTCTGGCCCGCGATTGCGTTGGGCTTTGCCACCATTCATGCTTTTCATTTGCAAGCTTTCCGGGCGTTTCCTCACTTTGAGCGCATCGCGGCAGATGCCGAGGGGCTTCATGTCTCAGCAGTCGGACGGGTGTTGCAGGAGCCACGAACCGTCGGCTTCGCCAAGCAAGCGGCTCTTCAGCTGCAGGAGATCACCATTGATGGCCGGTCCTATCACTTAACGCATCAGGTCCTCATACGCGTCTCTGATCACGCAATCTCATATGGGGATGTGCTCGCATTCACGGGGCGCCTTTTCCTACCAGAACCACCTCGCAATCCGGGGCAGTTTGACTATCGGACGTACCTGCAGCGTCATGATTGGGTGGGGATTGTGGATGTCGGAAGGAGCGAACAGTTGGAGGTACGCGAGCAGAAGCCACATGCCTTCAAATCCATGGCTCTGCGAGCACGCGAACGCATGGCGCTGGCAATCACGCGTGATCTGGAGCGGGAACCAGAGATCTGTGGCGTGCTCACCGCCATGGTGTTGGGGATGCGTGATCAAGCCACGCCTGAAATGGAACGTCCGTTCCGCTATAGCGGCACGTTGCACATCTTTGCCGTCAGTGGCTTGCACGTCGGGATCTTCGCACTGATCGCCTGGCTCTGTTTGAAACCGTTAGGCCTAAGCCGCTCGCATGTGACTTTCATTCTCATCCCGCTGCTCTTCTTCTACGCCTTCGTCACTGGATGGCGTCCGTCTGCTGTAAGGGCGGCGACCATGGCGGCCGTCTTCCTGGCCAGCTACTGCATGCATCGCGATCCGCGTTTGCCGAACAGTCTTGGACTCGCGGCGATTCTCATTCTCGCAGGAAATACCAACCAACTGTTCCTGCCAGGATTCGAGCTGTCCTTCGCCGTTCTACTAACGATCATCGTATTCGCCAAGCCCATTCAGCGTCCCTTTCGGCATTGGCTCTATCCTGACGCTTTCATTCCGGTCAGCCTTCTGGAAGAGCATGAACAACGAGCCTACGTCTTTCGGCGTTGGCTCGGAGACATCGTCGCCGTTTCTGTGGCGGCTTGGTTTGGGTCCCTCTTCCTCATGGCCTTCACCTTTCATCTGGTCACCCCCGTGGCTGTGTTGGCCAACTGCCTTCTGATGCCGTTAGGTTTCTTCATCCTCTTCACGGCCGCGATGAGCATGCTGTCGTCAACGATCGCCATTTTGGGGCCCGTGAATATCCTATTCAACAACGCAAACTTTGCCCTCGTGCATGGTTTGATCGGTCTAGCAGAAGGATTCTCCAGTGTCCCTGGTGGGCATTTCCTCGTTTCAGGAAGACTTCCTTTCACGCGTCCTCCGATCGAAATCACTGTCCTAGACATGCCGCGTGGTGGTGGCTGCGCTCATGTACAAGTGAGGGGAGGCCCTAACGAATTGATCGATGTTGGGCACGTGAATAGCTTCCGAAGACTCACGGAACCCTATCTGCGTCATGCTGGTTTGAATGGCGTGGATCGCTTGTGGCTGACTCACGGCGATACCGGACATTCGGGCGCCGCCGCAGAAATTCTAGATCTCTATCATACCAAGGTCTACCAGCCGAGCTGGCCAAGTAGGAGCCCTTCGACTCAACGAATCGGCGTGACGTTAGAGCAGCGAAAGATGCCACCCACCCTTATCCACGCTGGCCATTCGTTACCGCTGGCGCAAGCGGCCTATTGGGAGATCCTCTATCCACCTCAGGACGAATCCTTTGCGCCTGCTCCGGCAGATGATCGTGGGTTGGTCATGCGTTTGCATGCCTACGATTGGCGCGTCCTCTTGATGGCGGATGCGGGATTTCACACCGAGCGTTGGTTGTTAGATTCAGAGCAGGACCTGCGAGCGGATGTGTTGATCAAAGGAAATCATGCGGATGATGTCAGTGGTCTCGCTGAATTTCTCGCGGCCGTGAATCCGCAGGTGATCGTCATGGACTCCGAAACGGACAACCCCTCTTCGGTCAGCGGATGGAAGGCGAAGCATGCCGTTCATGTCGTCGATCAAAAGGAAGTCGGTGCCGTGATCCTTGGCATCTCGAAATCCAAGATCAAAGTGCGCGGCTTTCGTGCTGATCAGGAGATCTTTCTGAAACGTGAGCGGTAGATGGCTTTCCCTTGCCCTAACCAATGCTCTTCGAAATCGGTGCGAGGGTAGAAGAACGCATCGTCTTCCCACGGGACTTCCTCGAACAAGCCGGACGCTCGAATCGCCTCCGTTCCGTCCACATGGTAGGGCTCGTGATCCGTTTTGAAAAGGAACTCGCCGCCTGGAGCCAGCACTCGGGCAAAGAAGCCCAGATTTGCTGATCGGACGATGCGCCTTTCATGATGTCTCGCTTTCGGCCAAGGATCCGGAAACAGGACATGCAAACGGGAGAAGCTGGCTGGTGGAAGGAGGCATTCAAGCGCGTAGCTCGATTCCAGCCGAAGGACTCGCACATTCTCAAGGCCCTGCCTTTCGACTTTACGGCAGACTTTGCGCATCCGCCCGAGAAGGCGCTCCACCCCTAAGAAATCTCGCTCCGGATGTTGGGCCCCGATGGCCAAGAGAAAGCGTCCATCCCCGCAGCCAATGTCCAATTCCATCGGCCTCTCACCGGGGAAAAGAGCCTCTTTCTCTTGCACTTCAAAGTAGTCCCGAGGGACAAATTCATGTTTTTCAACGTCCCGTTGCTCTCCGACCATTGGTAGCTACCCTTAGCCGCTTATGAATCTGGATCAAGCCGAGTTGGCCGAACATGCACGCACTTATTTGTCCATCGACGACTTCGAATCGATCCAAACGACGCCCGTGACGGGTGGAGGCTCTGGCCGCAAGTTTCACCGGGTCCATCTGCGGCCTCTGGGCCAGACATTCATCGTCATGCAGTATGACTTGGATCGCCCTGACAATCAGCGATTCGTCCCCGTGACACGCTACTTGGAAGACCAATTGAATGTGGCGGTTCCGAAGCTGTGCGGGTTCGATGAAGAGCGTCGCATGGTCTGGTTGCAAGATCTCGGAGAGATCGATCTGTGGTCACAGCGTCTGCAACCCTGGCCACTCATTGCCCCGCTTTATCGGAAAACTCTTGATGAGGTCTGGAAGATTCACGCTGTCCCTGAAAGCGAGATCTCTTGTGAGTTGGAGCCGCCCTTCTCTGCGGGGCTCTATCGCTGGGAGCAGGAGTATTTCTACGAACACTTTCTCAGCCATCAATCACGCTTGAAGCCAACACAGGTCGAAGCCCTCTTCGAAAGCAAGGACTGGAAAGAACTCGCTGAAGAATTGGGAGCTCTTCCGCGCTTTCTCGTCCATCGTGATTTTCAATCTCGAAACGTCATGGTCTATCGTGGCGAAGTTCATCTCATCGATTACCAGGGGCTGCGCTGGGGGCGTCCGGAGTATGATCTGGCTTCGATCTTGTTAGACCCATACGTGCAGTTCGGGACAGACCATCGCAAAGAGCTTCTTGAATACTATCATCGTCACCATTGTGACGATTCATGGGAGGATTTTAGGAGTCTCTACTGGAAATGCGCCGCGCAACGACTCATGCAAGCGTTAGGAGCTTACGGAAATCTGGGCCGCAATCTCGGAAAGACCGAGTTCCTCAAATCGATCCCCATCGCCCTGCGACGTTTGCGGTTCGTTCTGAAGGAAGGCGGATTGCTTCCCGACCTACAGGACGCTTTGCAGGAAGACAAACTCACGCGCCACTAAAAATCCTTGAAAATGCCTTTGCTGCACTGTGTTTCCCTATGGCTGAGGCTCCTTGTTGGACTCGCTGTCACCTGTGGGGCATGCGGGTTCGCTGAGGAAGCGCCTTCGGTCACATTCGTGCGCCTGGATGAGGCCACCGCAGATATCTTTGAGTCCGACCCGCCATCGCCGATCGTCTACGCGGCCTTTATTCAGCAGTTGCGTCGTCATGAGCCGCGCCTCCTAGGCATCGTTCCGCTTTGGAAATGGCCTGGCGTGGATGCCACGCAGATTCGAGTCCTCGCCAAACAAGTGACAGATTTGTCTGTCGCCTTTGCCGCGATGCTAGACAATGATGCAGAAGACCTCAAGCTCGCCGAAGCTTTGCAGCATTTCCCGAAAGGGCTTTTGCTAGAAGGAGATCTCGCGTCTGTCCCGCGTTTCAAGAGCGTTTCCTCTTTGCCAGATGCGGCGTTTCTGTCAGATCCATCCGTCGGCTTCAGTCACATTGACTTTGGAGCAGATGCTAGGATTGGAGAGGACGGCATCCACGTGCCTTTGGTGGCGCTTGGTCCTCAAGGAGAGGCGTTGCCTTCCCTGGCATTGTTGATGGTCGTGAAAGCCTTGGGTATTCCATGGGAGAATGTTCGCCTCACCTTGGGCAGTCATTTGCAACTTGGTGAGGGTTATCGTCCCATCGCTATCGATGAAGCAGGCCAAGTCATGATCTCATTCGAGCCTCCTGTGGATCTCGTGAGGATTGCCGCTGAGAAATTGATCCCCTTGAGTGACCATGAATCCATTGCGGCGGCGTCACCGATCAAGAATTCCGTGGTCATTCTCGGAGAAGATCGAGAACCGGCTCAGCTCTTCGAGTTGCCTGCAGGAAACCGCCTATCTCGCGCAGAACTGATCGCCTGGACCGTCCAAGTAATCTTCCAAGAAGCGATCAGCTCCCCAGAACCCGAGCCAGAACCGGATTCAATGCCTGAAATCGAACCCGAGGTGGTGCTGGAACCTTCTCAGGTAACTCCTTCCGCTGGCGTGACCTATCAGTTTCCTGACCTTCGGGCTTCTAACATTGGCTTGTATATTCTCGGCATCGCGTGGGGGCTGATCTTTGGTTCCATGCTCATGCAGAAACGACCGAAGCCCGAAGTTGATTCACAGCCCAAACCAAAGAATCCAGAGGATACCCAGCCGAATCAGAGCGACCCTGAATCCAAACAAGCTAAGCCGAAGAAGCGCCCCCATAAGAAGGATCCGTGATGTTACAAATCAGGAGGAGCTTCGTCAGGGTTACTGTTTGACTTTAAGGCAGGTAGATTGAAGGACTTATCTATAGGACGCTTGGATTGTCAGGCAAATTTCAGAGAATGGTAGACACCCAAGAACCTATCTTTGTCATCGGACATCGAAATCCGGACACGGATGCGATTTGTTCAGCGATCGGTTACGCCGACTTCTTGAGACAGACTGGCATGCCCACAGCAACGGCGGCATGCTGCGGCTCTGTGAATCCACGCACCGCTTGGGTCTTGCGCTACGCCGGTCTCGATGAGCCTCGCCTTCTCGGTGATCTCAGACCTCGGGCACTAGCTCTGTGCGAGAAAGAACTCGTCGTCGCCGCTAAGGATGAGACCTTCCTCGAGGTCTATCAGAAGATGCGCACCCACGGCTTCCGCGCCATTCCCGTGGTTGATGATCATGGGAAGATCGTGGGCATGCCGACTTTGCTCGAGATCTTAGAACTCCTTCTTCCAGTGGGCGAAATGCGATCTGGCGCACGGACGATCAAATCAAGCATTCGGAACATGACGAATAGCCTCGATGCGGCGCTGTTCGCCACGGGACCTGCCATCGAGACAGAAGAGGATCTATTTCTATTAGTGGGCGCATCAAGCCTCGAGACCGTGAAGGAGCGCATGCGCCGCTTTCCGCCTCACAGTCTTATCGTCATCACGGGAGATCGTCCAAGGGTTCAGCAAATGGCCGTCGATGCTGGGGTCCGCTGTCTCATCATCACCGGAGGATTTGATCCAGATCCAGAGTTGTTGGCCAAGGCTGGGGAGCAAGGGGTCTGCATCATCTGCTGCCAGCACGACACTGCCAGCACAGCACAGCTCATTCGTTGTTCGAGACAAGTGGCTGGAATCATTGATCGGAGCTTCATCTCATTTCCTGAAGACGCTTTGATCTCTGACATTGTCAAAGCGGTGCGAGATACTTCCCAAGTCCTCTTTCCTGTGGTCCGTAAGACATCAGGAAGGCTCCTGGGTGTATTCTCCAAATCAGACTTGGTCGATCCAAAGCGACCGAACTTGATTCTTGTCGATCACAACGAGTTCTCCCAAGCCGTCCCTGGGGCGGATGAATCAAACATTCTTTCCGTGGTGGATCATCACCGCCTCAGTGGGGATCTCGTTTCCAGAGACCCTATCCGATTTATCAATGAGCCTGTAGGTTCAACTTCTACCATCATCGGCACCTTCTACCGTCAGCATCAGATCAAGCCACCAGCGCCAGTGGCCATTTGTCTATGCGCTGGCATCATCTCGGACACGCTTCATCTCACCTCGCCAACGAAGACTCCAGTGGATGAAGAAGTGCTAGCATGGCTCGCGGATGTCGCTCAACTCGATTTGGTAGCCTTCTCGAATGATTTCTTCGCCACCGGATCTCTTCTGAAAAACTATTCTCCGCGTGAAGCCATCGAATCGGATCGGAAAGAGTTCACAGAAGGCCCATGGAAGCTTTGCATCTCACAAATCGAAGAGCTTGGGCTCGATGAGTTCTGGAAGTACAAGGGAGAATTGACCGAGATGCTAGAAGAAGTGCGCACCGCCAACAACCTGGACTTCGCATGCCTCATGGTCACGGACATCAATGAGAATAACAGTGTCCTACTCACCACCGCGGCCAAGTCCGTGGAGGATGCCATCGAGTATCCCAAGATCGGAAAGAGACTCTATGAGTTGAACGGCGTTGTCAGCCGTAAGAAACAACTTTTCCCCTACCTCAGTCGGATACTGTCGCGCGTCACCCCAGAGAATGGCACGTCCTAACGTCCTTCCTGACGGAGCTTGCGATCAAACTGCGCGAACCGCTCTTCCAGGGCTTCTTGATTCTTTGGCAGAGGGAACTCCGCCGCCTTCGCTTCCCCAACCGATCGCTGAAGGGTTCGATAGTTCTTCGAGACGCGGATGAGATCCAGTCCTGCACGTTGTCCAAAGAACGTTTTTGGAAAGCGTTCATGCACTCGGGCAAAGCTCGCCGCGACTTTGGGCAGCTTTTTTGAACGACGAAAGGCTTCTTCTTCCGTCTGCGCATTCTGATAGGCGCGCCGCGCTTCCATCTCCGTTATCAGCATGCGATGGCGCTTCACGCGCTCTAGCTTCTTTGCCAATTCGGTTCGTTTCTCTGGAGCAACCAACGCGGCAAAGGGTGCCGCATGCATCGTTTCCAGAAAGAGAACGCGTTCGATCGGCGGTGTGATGGATTCTGCCCGATTCAACATCGTTTCCCACCATGTGTGTGCTTCGGTTGAGATCGTGGCTTTGTTGGCGATCTGTAAGTGTAGCCATTGGCTCAAGTAGATGGCATCGGGGGCCCCTGGCCGATGCCCTTTGGCCAGGTACTCCTCGAACACCACGGGATGTTTCCGTTCGCGATAGTGCGCGGCGGCACGGCGGCTGTAGAGGTGATTCGTGTCTAATTGTCCGATGCCGATGTAGATGTAGATGGGATTCACAGCGGAGGGCTGCTTCTTCTCGCGATCCAAGACTCGGCCCACATCCTCGGGGATCCGACCTGCTCCTAGGATAAGTGCGCCTGTCAGGGTTGGAAAGCCCTCGGTGGCTAGAAGGTCCGACATCCACCCACCCTTGCTGAATCCGCCGACATAGGTTCGCTGATCAAGTGAAAGCGATTGCCCTAGCAAAGTGCGCATTTGACCGATCCGTCGCATTTCTCCTAGGACGCCTTGCCGTGAAAGCGAGCCTTCCCCAGGGATGGCGAAGGGAGCCCCCACCAAGACGAATCCACGACGTTTGGTGTAGCGCTGCATCATGCTCGTGCTCGCTCGCCCGCCGGTGCCGTGAAAGATGTAGATCAGAGGCCAAGCGCGCTCAGCCGCGTAGTCTTCAGGGACGAAGACCTTGAGCGGCGTCTTCTCTCCCAGCCCTATCCAGGTCACCTCGGATCCAGGCCCCCAATCGGCGGCCAAGTACCCATGAGAAATCGCCAAGAGAATACTCCAAACCAGAACCGTTTTCATTCGATGGAACCACGTTCGGGTCGGGAAATTGGCAAAGCCACTTGTCATTCGGATCGATAATTATTATATTCTCCAGGGGAGACTGGTTTTCGGGTGGTCAGAGTCGACAAGCGGCTCAGAGAGGCTATCAACCGGTTCCTCTCATATCATGGCAATCATCGGGAATTTCCTCCAGCAAGGACCACGCACTGAGCCTTTCTTCATCCTAGGCCCCTGCGTGATGGAGTCGGAGACCTTCACCTGGGAAATGGCGCGCGCGGTGCAAGAGATCGGCATCGCCACGGGTGCCAACGTCGTTTTCAAGGCCTCCTATGACAAGGCGAACCGCAGCGCCTCCTCTTCGTTCCGTGGCCCCGGCCCTGAAGCCGGAAGCGCGTTGCTCAAGGCCATCCGCACCGAACTGAATCTTCCCGTGACCACCGATGTGCACACCGCTGAGGAAGCGAAGATCCTTGGTGAGAGCGTGGACATCTTGCAGATCCCAGCCTTCCTTTGCCGACAGACGGACCTCATTCAAGCCGCTGCCGAGACTGGCAAGATCGTCAATGTGAAGAAAGGGCAATTCCTCGCGCCCTGGGACATGAAGAACATCGCCCACAAACTGGAGGCCTTTGGTGCCCAGCATTTCTATTTCACGGAACGTGGCGTCTCCTTCGGCTACAACAATCTGGTCGCTGACATGCGGGCGCTCTATTGGATGCGAGAGGAAGGCTATCAAGTGATCTTCGATGCGACGCACTCGGTCCAACGTCCTGGTGGTCAGGGCGAAACGAGTGGCGGAGATGGCGTTCTTGCGCCTGTGTTAGCCCGTGCCGCTGTGGCCGTCGGTTGTGATGGCGTCTTCATGGAGACCCATCCAGATCCTACCAAAGCGTTATCAGACGGACCGAATCAGGTTCCTCTATCAGAATTACAGGGCGTGATCGAACGTCTCCTAACCATTCACCGTGCCGCTCATGGTTAGGATTATTGCGAGCATTACTCTTCTCGCCTTCACGCCAATGCTTGTTGGCGCGGAGGAGAAGGGTGGGACGTCGTCTCAGATGCGCCTCGCGTCGATGGTGCCCTTGAATGCGCCTCTCCGAGAGTTCCGTCTGCCTCAGCGAGACCAGGAAGGCAAGACCACGTCCATCATCGAGATCGGCGTCCTCCGTCGCACGAGCGACACCCATTTCTCGATGGAAGATGTGAAGATCCGCCTCTTCGAGGACAATGTTGAAGTCGGAGACATCACCACGCCCCGAGCTCGCTTCTACATGGAACACAACCTCCTTGCAGGTCGCGATCTGGTGAATATCAAACAACACAGCGGCAAGAATCCTATGAAATCCAAAGGGAGAGGCTTTGTCTATCGGCTCGGCAGTTCCAGCAAAGTGGTCGACGGTGCCGTGATCCCAGCCGTCCCACCTGTTTGGAGCCTTTTGAGGGAAGTCACCACCACACTTCGGATTCCGCCGAAATCGAAATCTGATGAAATATCAGCCACGGAGAAAACGTCAGAGAAGCCATGAAGAAATCTTACCGTCCATTTCTGGCCATTCTCACGGTCGCGACCACATGTATCACTCTAGCATGGTCTCAAGAGGAGGAGGCTGACGAAGATCTGGATCTTTTGAAAGAGGCCATTCAGGTCTTGGAGAAAGCCAAGCTCAGCGATGAGCTGAAGGATCGTCGGATCCTACAGGACCTTGAGGACAAATTGCCCGATGCCGATAAAATCATCGATCTTACCAAGGCACGCATCAAAAACCTGCAAGCCAAAGGCCTCATTACCAAGGACGCCCTCAGCAAAGCAGCATCAGTCGTGGGCGCTGACGTCAAGGAAGTTCAAGAAGAGAACGAGGTTTCCACGGGTGTGTTAGGCCCGGCTCCTAAGAAAGCCATCAAGTTCTCTCTCACCGAAGCCGCCGACGACATCACCATCGAGAACTCGCGCCAGTTCGCAGGCAACCTCGACGACGGGATCCTCGTCTTTGAAGAAGATGTGGTCATGCATGTCCAGCGAGACAATATGACGGTGCTTTGTGAAAAGCTGGAAGTGCGCCTGGACGAAACGGCAAAAGAGAAGGACGGGAAAATGGGTGGGGTGAAAACGGCCATCGCCAGTGGACCCATGGTCGTCATCAATGCGCTGAATGATAAGGGGGAGCCCGTGGAAGCGCGTTGCCAGCTCGCCATCTACGAGAAGGATCGGATTTATCTTCGTCTTTGGCCTGAAGTGAGCATGCCGGGCCGGTTGTTGAAAGCTCAAGACAAGGCGGCCTATATTGAACTGTTGATCGGTGAGGATGGTGAGATTGAACCGCGCATCCATGGCAAGATCAAGATCACTATTAAGAAACCGGAAGACGTTGAAGAGACCGCGCCTTAACTTTATTCATGTCTGTCACCCGCACTGCGAATAGCCCCAAACCTGCTGCCAGGTCTGAGACGGAGAGCCCTCTACTTTCTACGGAGGGCTTGATCAAAGTGTATGATGGGAGCGCTGTTGTTCGTGGCGTGGATATCAATGTCAAACCGGGCGAGATCGTTGGCTTGTTAGGTCCGAACGGGGCGGGTAAGACTACCACTTTCTACATGATTGTGGGCCTCGTCCCACCAGACGGTGGCAAGGTACTCTTTCAAGGGAATGAAGTCACACGCGAGCCGATGTACAAGCGGGCGCGACTCGGCATGGGCTACCTTCCCCAGGAAGAATCGATCTTTCGCAAGCTCTCCGTTGAAGATAATATCATGGCTGTGCTAGAGACTCAGCCGCTCAGTCGTAGTGATCGGAAGGAACGTTGTCAGGAATTACTTGAGCAGTTCGGCATCACCAAGCTCGCGAAGAATCGAGCCCTCACCTTGAGCGGCGGTGAGAAGCGTCGTCTCACCATTGCCCGTTCTCTCGTCACCAATCCCACTTTACTCATGCTCGATGAGCCCTTCAGCGGCGTGGATCCGAAGGCTGTGAGTGATGTGCAAGAGATTGTCCTCAAGCTGCGCGAATCCGGCCTTGCCATTCTTATCACGGATCACAATGTCAGAGAGACTCTCGATATCGTTGATCGCGCCTACCTCATCTACGAGGGCAAGGTTGAAAGCGAGGGCGACAGCGAATTCCTCACCAACGATCCAATCACAAGAGAACTTTACCTCGGAGACCGATTCAGCATGTGAATGCTCCGTCAGGGACCTAACCCATAACCCAGAAACCAGAAGCCAATGCAAACAGCCAATGTAAACTTACCTATCACGGTAACGGGACGTCACGTGGAAGTCACCGAAGCCATGCGCACTTTCGCGCACAAGAAAGTCGAAGGCCTCCACTTGGATTACCCGAAGATCATCGAAGCCAAGGTCATCCTGGATGTGCAGAAGAAGACGCGTCAGATGGCAGAGATCATTCTCTTCTGTGCCAATCACATCACGATCGAAGCGAGCACTGAGACGGAAGACATGTACAAGTCGATCGACGAGACGATCAGTAAGATTGCCCGTCGAATGCGTAAGTACAAGACACGCTTGCTCAAAAGCCATCGCCCTCGTCCTAACGAGACCATCAAGTACATCAGCGAGCAAATCTACAGTCCGGAAATGTCAGAGGAGGCTGTGCCGGAGGAAGTCGAGCCTGTCATTGTTCATGAAGAGAACTATCGCATCAGGCCTCTTTACCAGGATGAAGCGATCATGGAGATGGAGCTGAGTGAACGCGACTTCATCGTCTTCCAGCATGCCAAGACGGACAAGCTCTCCATTCTCTTCCGCCGCAGTGACGGCGATTATGGGATGATCGAACCTTAACAACACACGTCTGTGGATAAATTTCCTGTCCCCAAGGTCAGCGAGGATGCTGCCGTCGTTCTGGATAAGAATCAGAACACTAGCAAGTCGCCCATCAAGCGCCTCTCGGCGTTGAAGGTGCGTGACTTCTATGAGAGTTACCGCCAGTCTCTCAAGCTGACCTTGGTTGGATCGGAAGCCGGTTATGATCGTAGGATCATCGAGCCTGAACTGAATCGGCCAGGGCTCGCTATCGCGGGCTTCTACACCTACTTCGCAGAACAGCGGATCCAGGTCATAGGCAATGCGGAACACTCCTATCTCACCTGCCTGGAGCATAAGGATGGGCTCAGTCGTTTCCGCGAACTCTGTCGGCAAGCCGTGCCGTGTTTGATCCTTGCCCGAGGCCATAGTCTGCCGAAAGAGTTCATGGACGAAGCGCACCGGGCCCATCTTTCCATCTTTCAGACTCAGATGGCGTCCATGCACTTTCTCAATGCGGCGACCATTCGGTTGCAGTGGGCCTTTGCTCCGACGACGACGGAGCATGGTAGCATGGTTGATATTCATGGTATTGGTGTGTTAGTCAAGGGGGCTAGCGGATCGGGAAAGAGTGAGACCGTTGTTGGATTGATCGATCGGGGGGCAAGTCTTGTCGCCGATGATACCGTACGTTTCCGAAGGATCGAGGGCGGTGACATCGTCGGCACGTCGCCCGAGATTGGCCGAAATCACATGGAAGTACGCGGCATCGGGTTGATCAATGTCATGGCACTCTATGGCATCGGCGCGGTGCGCTTGGAAAAGGCCTTGAATGTCATCATCACGCTGCGGCCCGCCGAGGATATCAATGACTTGGAGCGAGTCGGCATCACGCCTAAGCAGTATCGGATCCTTGGTCTTGACCTACCTCACGTGGAACTCCCAGTCGCGCCTGGCCGTGATCTCGCCAAGCTGATTGAGGTGGCTGCCATGGATGTGAAACTGAAAGTGTTTGGCCACGACAGTGCTGTGGAGTTCAATAATCGCCTGTTGAAGAAGCTGCGCGATCATCGCGACGTCTGACATCTCAATTCACGGTGACCCCTTCTACCACGCACGTCGTCGTCATCCCTTCCTACAATCCAGGGGGTGTTGTAATAGAGGTTGCCCGATCGGTCGCCGCTCAGTGGGCTCCCGTGTGGATCATGATCGATGGCAGCGATGATGGCTCCCCAGAGCAACTTGCCAAACTAGCGGAAACCCTTCCTCATCTTCGCCTCTTTCGTTTTCCCAAGAATCGGGGCAAAGGTTCCGTCATGTTGGAGGCCGTCCGTCAAGCTGCTGAAGAGGGCTTTACTCACATGGTCTCATTCGATAGCGATGGGCAGCATCCTGCGGACTATTTGCCTCGATTCTTGGAGATGTCTCAGCAACATCCGGAAGCCATGATCCTCGGCACGCCGCTGTTTGGAAAAGATGCGCCCTTTGAGCGTATCTTGTGGCGCGAGGTCGCAAATTTGTGGACTGCGATCACGACCTTGGGGGGAGGGATTGGTGACGCGCTCTTCGGCATGCGCGTTTACCCCGTTCGCAAACTAAAGCAAGCGCTAGAGTCGACTCGATGGGCAAGGCGGTTCGATTTCGAGCCTGAAACAGTCGCTCGACTTTCTTGGTTAGGCACGAAAGCCATCAATATGCCCACTCCGGTACGCTATCTCAACGAAGAAGAAGGCGGCGTCTCACACTTCCGCTACATCCGTGACAATGCTCTCCTGACAAGCATGTACCTACGCCTTTGCTTCGGAGCTCTCGCCCGCCTACCGAAACTCATTTGCATGCGATGCCGAAAGTGAGCCCGCTAGAAGAGCATCTGGAGGCTCTATCAAAGTGCCGACGCTGCTCTGGCATGCAACCTCCACCAATCACGCCTGGGCCAGTGTGTAGCCGTGTCTTGTTAGTGGGGCAAGCTCCCGGCGCTCGTGAACCTGTCCTTGGTCGTCCTTTCGCGTGGACTGCAGGTAAGACCCTTTTCAAGTGGATGAAAGAAGCCACCAGTCTCGACGAAGAAGTATTTCGACAGCGCGTCTACATCTCAGCGGTCTGCCGTTGCTTTCCTGGAAAGAATCCGAAAGGGGGCGACCGCGTGCCGAACCAAACAGAGATTGCCGCTTGCCGCCCTTGGCTGGAGGCGGAGATGGAACTTTTGAAACCGAAGCTCGTCCTGCCCATTGGGAAACTAGCCATTTCACAATTCATGCCGGTGAACAAGCTCGTCGATGTCATTGGTGATTGTCATGCCGATATCAAGTGGCGTGGTCATCGATTCGATATCGTGCCACTGCCGCATCCGTCTGGGGCCTCCACCTGGCATCGCATGGCTCCGGGCAAGGCACTCACCGAGCAAGCCTTGGCCGTGCTCGCCACGCACCCAGCCATTAGCGACCTGCGGTAGCTGGTTGGTTAGAGTAGAGGGTCAATGATAGGCGTCGAGAGCTTTAGAAGACGTCCTTTCAATTCGCGTTCCGTCAGGATGCCGTCACTTCCTGGAAAACTGCCGATATCACGATACCGCTGATAGAATTCCGGATGATCTCGCGGCACGGGATTCGCTCCCGGCTTCAGCTCAAATGCGGACGTCGCGTCTAACGGAGCCACATCAATAGGACTCAGATCGGTCACTTCACGAGTAAGCATCTGTAGATTAATCAGGCTCCCCAGGGCTTCACGCGGCGCGATAGCCCAGCTATTCTCGGGCTTGAGATCCTGCCGAATCTCGTTCTTCAAGGCCTTTGCAATGATAGGATCACGAATCAGCACGCCGGCTTCCGTATTCAAATGGGCCGATCGGGGATCAAGATTGAAAGAACCAACAAAGGCAAGATCATCATCCACCACGAAGGATTTGGCGTGGATGCAGACAAAGGGATTCCGTTCCTTGGACTCACGTTTCAGCCAATCATAGCTCGGCAAGACCCGCCGAAGATCTTGAGGGAGCGGACGATACTCGCCGATGTCCATGCCCAACTGATGAACATAACGATCTCGCAAACGCACATTCCCAGTGTAGGCGATCAGGTTATCCGTCGAAGCGAAGCTGTTGGTCGACACTGTCACCTGAATTTCTGGACGCGCAGAACGCAGATTTCTGAAGTATCGCAGATCTGAACCTCCTAACACCAAGTAAGGAGACTGAATCCAGATCTCTCGCTCTGCTTCACCCAAGGCTCGAATGATATGGGTGGTCGCGCGGCCGCCGCCTTTGAGGAGGAACGCCGCGTTCTTTCCTGGCAGATCGCTAAAAAACGTCACCGATTGGGCCAGTCGCAATGGTCTCACCAAAGCGTCTCTTACGGTTTGAGCGCTCCGAGCACGCCGCAGGACAGCCGTCACGCGTTTCCCTAGCGGTGTGGTCAGCGTGTTCTCAGCATCTGGTGTGGCAGACGCCACATCTCGCAGCTTTTCGGCAGCGATGGTGTGTCGATAAATCCAGAAGCTGTCGAATGATTGGGTCATCTTCTGCGCCACAGGCCCAACGATCAGCGCATCTCGGTCCTTAAAATTCATGCCTAATGCATGGCTAAAGTAGCTGTTCTCAACATTGCGCCCACCCGTGATCGCTACCGCATCATCCACGACGAAGACTTTGTTATGCATGCGTTGGTTCGCCCCTTTGAAGTTCGTCAGGACATACCAGAGTGATTCCAAATAGCCGCCCTCAAGAGTCTTGGCTGTCGGGCGATAGACTCTCACCTTCAAGTTGGGATGGGCCCGTGTGACCCACGCCATCGCCCCGGCGTCCTTGGCCAATCCGACGTAGTCAACGAGCACACGTACCTTCACGCCACGCTTAGCCGCTTCAATCAGTGCTCTGGCCATGAGCTGCCCGCATTCGTCGTTCACCCAGATGAAAGTCTGGATATCGATTGAGCGCTTCGCCTGCTCAATGAGATGGAGACGTGCTAGCAAAGCATCCTCGCCGCTCTCGAGTAAGCCGACATGGTTCACAGACTCGACCGATTGGCCTTGGGAAAGACCCTTGGAGACCTGTCGAACGATCGGCTTGAAAGGGGAGCGTGAATGAATCGCCTCTCCGAACGTGTCTGAACGGACCTCCGCTGCGCTTTCGAGGGGAGCGCGTGCAGGTTCAAACTGTGAACAGCTGACCAATAAGCACAAACAACTGCCGAGAATTCCCCATAAGACGGATCGCAACATCTCTCGATGAAACGCAAGATCAGCCTTCTGTTCAAGCCTTTAGCCTAACGGATCGCCGCCCTTGGCACCCTCTTGGTCACGCTGGTCAAGATTTCCCAAGGAATGGTCCCCGCTTTGTCGGCGATTTCGGCGACCGAAATCTCTTCATCGCCCTGACACCCATACACAACGACTTCCTCTCCGGGCTCGACCGGATCAGGAAGTTGACTGACATCGACCATGATCTGATCCATCGTCACACGTCCTAACAACGCGCAACGCACGCCTTGAATGAGGACGTGCGCTCCCTGGCCGCTGAGACTTCGCGGGTAGCCGTCGCCATAGCCAATCCCTAACGTTGCCACGCGTGTCGGAGCGCTGGTGATGAATGTGCGGCCATAGCTGATCCCTCGCCCTTGAGGAAGGTCACGGACCAATCGCACGCGGGTCTTCAAGGTCATCACGGGCTTGAGCTGATTCTGAAATTGGGTTTCGGGTGCCACGCCGTATAGCATGAGCCCAGGACGAATGAGCGCCGAACACTTGCACTTTCCGAATCGACAGACGCCAGCGCTGTTCAGCACGTGTAACTGAGGCGCATGATTAGGTTTCCACAAGGTCTGAGCACGCTCGACCAAGGCTGCAAACTGCGACAATTGTTTCTCCGTAAAGTCGTGATCCTCGTCAGCGGAGGGCAAATGAGTGACCAATCCTTGCGCGCAAACGGCGGATTGATTCCGAGCCTCCTCACAGAGCGCTTGAAAGTTCACTTCCAGCGCCCCAATGCGCCCCATCCCCGTGTCCACCGCCACATGGATCTGGGCCACTTTGCCTAACTGGCCCGCAATCGTGGCGGCCATTTCAAGCTCTTGAGAAGATGAGAGTGAGAAATGCCATCCACGCTCGATCGCTACCGTCATCTCTTCAGCCAAACTCGTCCCTAACAAGAGAATGTTGGGTGCGTCATTTCCCAATGTCTCGGCTATGGTCACTGCCTCTTGAAGCGCCGCCACCCCAAGATAGGAAACTTCCCCACACAGCGCTCGACACACCTCTTCCAACCCATGCCCATACGCATCCGCCTTGACCACCGCAAGGATCTCTGAGGTCGGCGCGAGCGACTTCGCCACCGCAACGTTATGGCGCAAGGCTTCGAGATCAATCTCAGCCCATGCGCGCCATCGCTGCTCGCTCGGAAGTTCCATGGATGTTCCATAGATCGCCGACGGTCAATTGCAAGAATCGGTTCTTGCTGATCCATCCGAGGAACTAGCTCTTCGCTTTGGCGAGTGGAATGGGTGCGTTGATGGAGGTCCGCCATGCTTGCAAGCGTTTGAGTAGATCTTGAGTTTTATCGGGATGGGCATCCACCAAGTTCTTTGTTTCGCTGACGTCGTCACGTAAGTGATAGAGTTCAAGCGCATCATCCTCGAAATAATGGTGCAGTTTCCAATCGCCTAACCGAATGACGCTGCAGGGCCGACTTCGAAATAGTGGATCACGCTGTTCGTCCGTCATGCCGTTGTAGGATTGGAGGTAAGCGGGAAAGTGCCAGAAGAGTGCACGCTCACTTAGCGTTTGTATCTCGCGTCTGAACAAAGGCATTAGGCTCACCCCATCGAGAGGTTGCGTAGGCAAGGTCGCTCCCGCCATTTCGCAAAGCGTTGGGTAGAGGTCGACTCCTGTGATGGGTTCGTTAGTCCTGCCAGGCTTCACCACGCCTGGCCAATACACAAAGAAGGGCACCCGGATGCCACCTTCATAGTAGGTGCCTTTGTAACCTTTCAACGGCGCCATGTCGGTGGCAGGCCCGTAGCCGCCGTTGTCTGAATAAAAGAGGATGACCGTGTTCTTGGTGAGCTTCAGTTCGTCCAGCGTCGCTAACAAACGTCCCACACCATCGTCCACCGCTTGGATCATCGTGGCCATCTTGGCGTTACCATGGAGCTTCCCCTTGGGCTTGGCGTCATACTTGGCGAGCAAGGTCTTCTTCGCCTGAATCGGCGTGTGCACCGCGAAATGCGTGAGATAAGCGAGCCAAGGCTTTGCCTGGTTCTTGCGAATGAAACGAATCGTCTCATCCGTGAGTCTATCCGTGAGATACTCTTCCTCCGAGGCCTTCTCCAGTCCAGCCGCCTTCGGGTGCGGTGGATAGTAGCCACGCGGCGGGCTCCCACGATGATCTCCCCCCACATTCACATCAAAGCCGTAAGGTAATGGATCCTCACTGAGATGCCATTTGCCAAAAGTCCCCGTGGTGTAGCCTGCCGCTTTGATCTGCTGCGCCCATGTGGCAATACTAGGATTAAGGGTGTCCACGCCGGGGATGTGTTTTAACTTTCGGTCCTTGGCCTTGCCCCGTGGTTTCGTGCCGACATTGTAGATCTGGTGACGGGGCGTGTATTGCCCAGACAGAAGGCAAGCTCTTGCAGGCGCACAATTGGCCGCCGCTGAGTAGGCATCGGTGAAGACCAGGCTTTGCTTTGCGAGACGATCGATATTCGGCGTCTCATAAAAATCGGAGCCCATGAACCCCGTGTCTCGCCATCCGAAGTCGTCGAGGTAGATGAAGAGAATGTTGGGTTTCGTAGGTTCCTGTCCCTGCACGGGAACTGCCAGGGAACCCCATAGAGCGAGGACGAGCGGAATCAAAAGGCGCATCCGCAAATGTCAGCACGCACCGACATTCAAAGCAAGCAAGCGCATGACAGAAATAAGCCCAACCACCCCTTCCCTATTTCTGTCTTTCCCACCAGGAGTCAATTCACGGCTGAAAGGCCCAAAGCTGAAGCGTATCATGTCCTTTGATCAGCAAGGCTCTTTCGTGGCAAGCCAGCATCCGATGGCAAGCACGTTCTCGCAATATGCTAGATTGATTTTAAACGCAGCCTATGTTTCTGTCAGTTTCGCCATGAGAACTCACTACCTTCTCTTCTTGTTGCTCGGTCACAGTGCTTCGGCCAGGAATGATATCGCGCCAGCCAAAGAATTCTACACAGCTGTCCGAGCAGTGGATCCCATTGTAATCGATG
>JBLHHN010000070.1:0-21572 GCA_047616785.1 Verrucomicrobiales bacterium | reverse complement strand
GTGAGGTATTTGCAGGCAATGTCAGTGATCCCAATACCGTCAGCAGCCAAGCAACCAAGCTGCGCAAACAATTTGGACTGAACAAAGTCGTGCTCGTAGGCGATCGTGGTATGCTCACCCAAGCACGCATCGACGAAGATCTACGTCATCTTGAAGGCTTAGCTTGGATCTCCGCCTTGAATCACAAATCGGTCAACGCCCTCGTCAAAGAAGGCAGCATACAGCCCGAGCTCTTCGACGACTACGGCGTGGCCGAGATCCAATCGCCCAGTTACCCAGGAGAACGCCTGGTTGTCTGTTACAATCCGCCCCTAGCAAAGAAGCGTTCGAAGAAACGTCAGGAAATGCTCACGATCACCGAGAGCAAGCTAGCAGAGATCCAGAAAGCCACTCAGCGAGAGAAGAACCCCTATCGAGGCGAAGGCCGCATTGGGCGGCGTATCCAACGCGAAGCGGGCAAGTATAAGATGCTCAAACACTACGAACTGAAGATCAAAGAAGACGGATTCGAATTCGTGAAAGACGAAGAATCCATCACCAAAGAAGCCGCCGTAGATGGGTTCTACATTATTAGATCTGGTAAGATTAGCAGCGAAGAAATGGAAAGCGGCGAACTCGTTGACGCTTATAAAAAGCTTAGCAACGTGGAGAGGGCCTTTCGGACCTTCAAGTCGGTCGATCTCCGAGTGCGCCCGATTTATCATCGAGAAGAAGAGATGGTGAGAGCTCATATCTTTCTATGCATGTTAGCATACTACGTCGAGTGGCACATGAAAGAAGCCCTCGCCCCCATGCTCTTCACCGACGAACACAAGGAGGAAGCCAGGGCCAAACGCAAATGCGCGGCCGAGCCCATCAAGAAATCAACTGAAGCAAAGCGAAAAGCCGAAGAGAAGACGGATAGCGAAGGAAGACCATTGCACAGCTTTGAAACCCTGTTAGAGCATCTGCTGGGAGTCGTGCGTAACCGAATTGAACCGGGAATCAAAGGGATACCGGCATTCAGCAAGGAAACGCGCCCCGACGAGCTGCAACGTCGCGCCCTGGAATTCCTCGGGCTTGAACCGATACGAGGCTAGAGCGCCTTACAGAACCAGTCTTTGTAGCCAGGAGAGTCAATTTCTGGTTTTCAAAAGTCGCTCTTCCTCAATAACTTAGCTTGATCGCAGCGGTTTAACTTCAGCTTAACTCATCGACATTAGGACAAAGCTGGCGAATCACACCAATACCTACGGGTTCTACTCAGTCAGAGTGGGATTCAAGCGAGGCTTCCATTTCGGCAAAGGCCTTCGATCTTGTGGCGTAGGAGGGGTACTGCACATTACCTGGATCTGAGGGGAGGTAGCGCCAATGTTTGTACATCCACAGCCATGGAGCAGGCGTTTCGCGGATCGTTTCTTCGAAGACATCCCAACACTGTTGAGCGATGACTTGTAGCGTGGCTTGGTCATCGAAGACGAGGCTTTTGTGAATATGGAAGGTATAGGTGCCATCAGGTTGGGGCAGGCAAATGGTTGGGACGAGGGCCACTCCGGTTCGCTGGGCCAGATAGGCGTGTATGGCTGTCATGCTTGTCTTCATGCCGAAGTTCTCGATGATGGTCGCCGCTTTGCTAGGCTTGACACGTAAGTCTGTGAGGAAGGCGGCTTGGCCACCGCGCTTGAGATGTTTGAGCAAGCGCATCACGGCGCGCTCTTGAGGGATGAAGGTATTGCCCGTGTGCTCACGGAGTTTCTTGTAGATGGGCGTGAGGGCGGGATTGCGGAAGTCCTCCGCCACGATCATGGGCATGTTCCCTCGAGAGAGGCCCCAGGCGACAGACATCCACTCGAAATTGCCGTAGTGCAACGTCACCCAGACGGACGGCCCTCCTTTGATAATCGCTCTGAACTCCTCTTCGTCGTCATAAGAATAGCGAATATACCGAGACATGGTGGACTCTGTGAGATTGCCGGGCGCCCAGAGGAGATCCAGAGCGCACATGGTCTGATGGAAGTAGGATTGTCGAGTGATCTGACGCCTTTCGTCTGCGGCTTTGTCAGGAAAGACCGCTTGGAGGTTGTCATCGGAGATCTTTCGTCCTCGGCCATCCACACGATAAGCGACCCAACTCATCCCACGCGCGAATCGGAGGAGCGCCCTCCTAGACAACATGGGCAACACCTTGACAGCGAAACGCAGGCCAAGCGCTTCCAAGCGGAATCGGCAGCGTTTCCAGATGCTGAGTTTCGTAGGCATGCTATGGTCTACGGTCGCCCGCTATTGGCGAACCTCTCGTAGGTACTGGCGACGAATTCCATGAGGATTGCTTTGGCGCCACTGCTAGAAGCCCACCATCGCTTTGGATCGTAGGATGCAGGATCGATCAAGATCATGCCGATGTCGGCTTCATCTCCAAAGATTTTGCGAATGACAATACTACTGCGAAGACCATGAGGACCTTCACTGACGACATTGATCTTAAGTGGGTGAGGCAAGTCCCAGGTCGCCAATTTCTTCTTAGCCTCCTGAAATCCTAGGTAGGTGCGATGGCGTTGCTGAGCACCGCCTGGTGCGATGAGGATCTTGTCTTCAGGCACGCCATTCCGCTTCAATGTCTCGGCGGCGACCGTGGCCCAGTCTTTCCATCCAAGCAGCATGTTTCCTTTATCCACATCGACTCCAGCGGTGCAGATGATGCCGCATCGGCCTTCGTCCAACTCACGTTTGGCTTGAGCGATGATGTGATCAGATACCCATCCTTGCACAATCACCACATCTGCGTAGGGGAGACGACTATCTGGAGCTAGGTAGGGGTAGGCTCCTTTGAGGAGAAGGACGAACGTCGAGGCGAATGCAACTGCTAGAACTAGGCAGCCCTTCCAGCTTGGTAGAATGACGTTCCGGCGACGTGCGAGTCCAAACCACATTTGATTAGCGCGCTTGCATGACCGTTTCCGTATCCATGCCAGTTAGCTTCTTCAGCCCACTGACAAGGTACCATAAGATGAACCCGCTGACAATGAGGAGGGGACCTCCGATGACAAGGAAGCCCCAGCCAGTGATACGCGCCACGTCCTTGTTGTAATCTTGTCGCCATTCCACGCTCAAGGGATCGAGATCACCCATGAAGTAGAAGGCGAGCAAGAGATTCATGATGCTGCTAAGGACAAAGGATCCAAAGAATAGCAGCGTCGATTTCCATAGAAGCCCTCGGTAGACTGGTTCGCATGCCTTCTCTTTCACGGCCGCTTCGATGCGCGGGATATCGAAGATCGCTTCATTGTAGAAGAACATGTTGAACAGCGGTTTCCCAAGTTTGTGTGTGATGAGAAAGAGTGAGCCTAGAATGAGTGGCTGCACGGCTTCCTTGATGCCAAAGAGCAACGCAGCATTCTTTTTAACGGATGGGCCTCCGGACCACAGGTAGATGGTGATGGCTCCGGTGAGCCCGACGGAAAGGAGCCCTACGATAGAGAACACATTCATTGCGCGGAACTTAGCGTAGTGCCAGACTCCATAACAGATAGGCAGCGCTAAGGCCACGGCGATGGCGATCTGCGGCCCGACGTGCCAGAATTTATCGCCTTCCTTGCTCAAGTAACTCAGCACCATCACCGGCGCGAGAACGTTGACGATGATGTTGATGAAAGGGTTGTCTTGAGGCGCCGCGTTCTTCTTGGCAGACTCTTCTGGAGCTGGATCGGGAGCGTCTTCTGGCATAACAGTGGTTCTATCTAGGGGAGGACGACCGATTATCAACAGGTTAAGATTGCCTAAGCATTCTTACTTACCAAGCGAGCAACAGTTCCTGGCTTTAGGAGAAATTTCACCAATTTTATCATGCGACCGGGGTGCTCCAGAGCCTCTGTAGCGACAAGACTAAACCGCCGCCTATTTCGGCGGCACTTACAACATCTTGTGGTGTCGATTCGCAAACACCCACAATATCAGGGGTGGACCGAAGAAATTCCTTGCGAAGCTCACAGGGTCTGGGCAAGTTGCGCCAACGCTTTGACGAGCAATTTAGTTAATTTAACTTAACTAAATAGTAAGCATTTCTTAACTATCTCCATGCGCCTTAAATCCCTCGATCTTCACGGTTTCAAGTCTTTCGCCGATCCCACTCAATTCGCGTTTCACCCAGGCGTCACTGCCATCGTTGGGCCCAACGGTTGCGGAAAGTCCAACGTTGTCGACGGTGTCCGCTGGGTGCTGGGAGAGACCTCAGCTAAGGCTTTGCGCGGGGGTGAGATGGCAGACGTCATTTTCAATGGCACGGACAAACGGAAGCCACTGGGCATGGCGGAGGTCACCCTGACATTTGCCGATTGCGAAGAGGCACTTAAGGTTGATTTCAACGAAGTTTCTTTGACGCGTCGCGTCTTTCGCGATGGGAAATCAGAGTACCGTATCAATGATAAACTCTGTCGTCTGAAGGATATTCAGAACCTGCTTATGGACACGGGCATCGGACGCACCGCTTACTCCATCATGGAGCAGGGCAAGATCGACATGTTGCTTAGCTCCAAGCCAGAAGATCGTCGGAACGTGTTTGAAGAGGCTGCTGGGATCACCAAGTTCAAGATGCAGAAGCGGGAAGCGCTTCGCAAGCTCGACTACACCGAATCGAACTTGGTTCGCGTCTCGGATATCATGACGGAGTTGGCTCGCCAGCGTGATTCGTTGCAGCGGCAGGCGAACAAAGCGCGCAGGTATCGTGAGTTGTTAGACGATCTGACCACGTTGGACACACATCTCGCCCACAGGCAGTTCCGTGAGCTGGAGGCTGAGCGCGAGGAGCTGAAGAATTCCATCCTCTCACTCCAACAGAACGAGGAAGCTTGTCGCACCGCGATCGAGGGGAGCAGCGGAAATCTGAGCTCGAAACGCGAGCAATTGGAGAAGATGGAGGCGCAGTTTCATGAGCTGTCTCAGCAGCAGATGACCTTGCGGAGCCGCATCCAAAGCAGTCAGGGTCGCCTTGGTTTCAATGCCGAGCGTGAAGAAGAGCTGAAGCGCTTTGTCGAACAGAATCAGATCGCTATCGAAGACACGGTGGCGAAGTTGGCCGCCCAAGAGAATGCTTTGGAGCAGGCGGAAGAGAACCTTACTCTCCTGGTGTCTAAGTTAGACACACAACGCACAGAGCTGACAGAGGCTGAGAATGCCGATAGAGAAGTGCGCCAACGTCGCTCAGGGATTCAGCAGAGGCTTGCCAACGCTCAGAACCAGCGTCAGCAACTGGTCAGTCGTCTGGCCAATCTCGAAGCTTCCCACGCGAGCAAGTTGGAACAACGTGAGTCTGATGGTCATCGCATGGCGATGCTCGACGAAGAAGTCACGCATCTCTCTACGGAGCATCAGCAGTTCGATACCGACATCGCTCAGCTCGCCACCTCCATTGACGAGGAAGCCAAGGCTTTGGAGGCTTGTGAGGAACAACGCAAAGCGCTTGAGAATCAACTCAGAGATCTCCGCACACAGCAGGACGAGAAACGCACGAAACTGCGGGAAGTAGAGCGCGCCATGGGTGGCACGCGGTCACGTTTGGACGTGGTGCAACGTTGGGTGGAGCAGGGGGAAGGTTTCGAGAAAGGCACCCAGAGCATTCTCAAGGGGCTTGATGATCCAGAGACGTTCAAGAATTCCGTTCGTGGTGTGTTAGGGTCTCTGATCAATGTCACGGACGAGGCCTACATGACGGCAGTGGAGACGGCGCTGCGTGATCATTTGCAGACAGTGCTTGTCGCCAACGGCACCGTTGCGGAAGCGATGATCGATCGCCTCTCCGAGAAGCAGTTGGGTTATGCCTCGATCTTGCCAGAAGACGTGTCCGCTCCTAAGGCGAGCGCGAAACCTTCGCTTTCGGGTGAGGGCATCACGCGGGTGCTCGATGTGGTGAAAGTGGAAGGCAAGGCGCAAGCTTGGATTGATGAGGCGTTGGGAAATGTCTTCATCGTGGATTCAGTGGGCAATGCCCGCATCTTGCAGCAGCAGAATCCTGGATGCGCCTTTGTCACTATGGAAGGCGAGTCTGTTTCGACGTCTGGCGTGATTCACGGTGGAAGCACGCGGCAGGCTAAGGAATCCATTCTTCAGAAGCAGGCAGAGATCCAGAAGCTGAAAGAAAAGTTGGCTGCCCAAGAGACGGAGCAGCAGGGAGCGCAGAAAGAAGTGAATGCGTTAGAAGAAGCATTGCAAGCGAAGCAGACCGAGCGCGAGGAGTTGCAGGAATCTTCGCAACAGCACAAGTTGAACCGCTCGCGCATGGAAGATCAGCATCGCTCGGCCAACATGGAACTTCAGCGGGTGGCGGCACGTGCGGGTAAATTGGATCGCGAGAAACAGGAACTGACACAACGACAAGAGACGTTGTCTGCCGATCTTGAACGTTTGCTTGTGGACCAGAAGGAGAAGCAGGAGTCCATGGAGAAACTGCAGGAGGAAGTGAATTTGGCCGAATCTGATTTGACCTCACTGGCAGACGAAGAATCGGTATCTGCTGAACGTGTGAATCATCTTAGGACCACGCTCGCCCTCGAGGCTCAGGCTGAACAATCCCTGCGTGAACAACGCAGTCCGATGGCAGGTCGGTTAGAGGAACTTGCAGAGTTGCAGAGGCGTCACCAGAATGAAGTGGCCAGTCAGCAAGAGCGTTTGGTTGCGATCGAGAACGAGAATGTCGAGATGAATGACGTGGTTACTCGCAGCCAAGAAGAGGTGGCCGCAGTCGAGCAGCAGTTGCAGGAGTCCTTCGAGAACCGCAAATCCTCCCAACAGGAAGTGCGCGAAATGGAAGATCTGTTAGCGCGCAAGAATCAGGAGCGTTCGGCATTGCAAGAGCAACGCGGTCGTGAGGAAGTGCGCACCACCCAGCTCGACCTTCGTTTGGAAAGCATCACAGGTGCTATTTCCGAGCGTTATCAGGTGGAGATTGAGCATTTCCGCCCCGACGCGCATCAGCTACTCCTGTCTCTGGAGTCCCAGAAGGCTAGAAACAGGCGATCGAGAACCAATCGGATCGAAGAATCGGAAACCGCGGCTCAGAGCGAAGCTGAGACAGCAGAAGACAATCAAGCGAATGAAGCAGCTGCCGTCGAAATCGATCCTGTGACGGGAGAAATCCTTGAAGCGGCTGAGCCAGATTGGGGATTCATTGAGGCTTCGGTGAAGGACATGCGCCGGAAACTGGATTCCATGGGCCCAGTCAATCTGGATGCCATTCAGGAATTCGAAGAGACAGAAGAGCGCCTCCAGTTCCTCCACGAGCAGCATACGGATCTGACCAACTCGAAAGAGGAATTGCTTCGTGTTCTAGCAAAGATCAACACCGAGTCTCGCAAGCAATTCGCCGAAACTTTCGTCAAAGTGCGCGAGAACTTTAAGCTCATGTTCCGAGAGTTGTTTGGTGATTCAGGGAAGGCCGATTTGATCCTTCTTGATGAAGAAGATCCTCTTGAGAGTGGCATCGATATCATCGCGAAGCCTCCGGGAAAGAAGCTGCAAACGATCAGCCTCCTTTCTGGTGGAGAGCGTTCTATGACCGCAGTCGCGCTTCTCTTCGCCATCTACATGGTGAAACCATCACCCTTCTGTATTCTCGACGAGTTGGACGCGCCGCTTGATGAAGCGAACATTGCGCGTTTCGTCAAGATGCTCGATCGATTCATCGCGCAGAGTCAGTTCGTGATCATCACGCATAGCAAACGCACCATGAACCGTGCCGATGTCATGTATGGTGTGACCATGGAAGAGTTCGGCGTGAGTAAACCGGTCGGCATGAAGCTGACTCAGGACGACAATGTCTCAGAACGTGAGATGGCAGTGATTGGCCCAGCGGGCCATTAAGGATCCTGAGCGAGGGGGCGCCGCTACTCTGACTGAACGATCAGTTTCCCGTCCTTCATGGTGATCGATTTCACTCTCTGGAAGATCGGCTCCAACTGCTTGTCTTCTTTGAATTGTGCTAGGAAATTATAGTTGGAAGAAAGGTAGTTGAGGAAGCCTTCGGCCACTTCTCCTCCTTCATCAGGATCGATGGCGACGATCTTGAGCATGGGTTGGCTCTCCTCGACCAGCGGCTGGAAATGGATGGTACCGTTGAGATAGCGAAATTTTCCACCCTCAAAGATTGTCTGAAGAGGAAGTGCGATTCTCGCCTCGATCGTTTCCCCAATCTTGGTGAAGGCGAGCATCTTGCGGAAGTCGATGAGGCGATCTTCGTGCCCGATGAGGTCATTGAGATCTTCGACCGAAAGAGAAATGGTCGGTGCAGCTCCCAGGACCGACTGTTTTCCAAACTCTCGGATCTGGTTTCTAATCGCGACCACGGCGTTGGCGTCGCGGTAAGTGGCTCCGAGTTCGACTGGGGCCGGTTGGGTGAACTTTCCGATCTCCTTATTTTGACTATAGCCAGTATAGATACTCCAGATGAGAACGAGGACCGTGACGACCAAGATGGCTGTCCCCATGAGACAACCAGGGTTGGGTGAGCGAGATGAAGCCATGTGCTGCCAGAATAGTCGCCTCCGCTATGTGGGCAACAAGGACGATTCTTTAAGAATTCTTGAACTTTGATGGAAGAAACATGCTCTCATCACGTCTCTTTGGACAACAAGGTTGCCCCTAGAGGGTTTCCTAGCGTAATAGAATGTGGAGACTCTTCCATTTCGAAATACTACCTATGAAAAAATTATTGATGTTGTTGACGTTGGCACTCGGCCTTGCGGTCGGTGTTGCTGAAGAAAAGACGGCCACCACGTATGTGGTCGGCATGACTGGAGTTACTTGAGGCGGCTGTAAAGCAAGCGTCCGTGCGGCGTTTAAAAAGCTCGATGGCTTCAAAGAAATCAAATTCGATGTCGGTGAAAAGCCTGACACTCAGAAAATCGTGGTGGTCGCTACCTCCGATGCTCTGACCAAAGAAGCAGCCATCAAGGCTCTCGGCAAAGAAGCTAGCAAGTATAAAGTCCACACTTTCGCTAAGAAAGGCGCTAAGAAAGAAGAAGCTAAGAAAGCTTCCTGAACCTAGATCGAACTCCAAACTAGGATAGAGTCTCTACAAACCCTCGCTCCGCGCTTCTGCGGGCGAGGGTTTTCTGTTTACACGGGATCTTTCTTGCAATCTACAAGGCTTTGCTTAAGAGAACTTCCATGAAACGCCTTTTCTACATCCTCTCCACACTCGGACTTCTCCTGGGCTACACCGCCTGTGAAAAGCAGAAATGGGAAGAGTCGCGCGTGCTTCATATGAATCACGATGAAGGCAAGGAGCATGACACTGCCGCTGCCGACAAGGGGCACGAAGAAGCCAAAGGTCAAGAAGCCGCCAAACCAGCGCATTGATTCGATTCTAGCCTGGCGGCCAAAGGATCTTTTCGAACGTCTCTCGCAAGCGTTCGCCCCGTTTGGGATGCACCATGGCAATCCAGGCAATCTCGCCTTGGACTCGCTGCCTCGCTTTGGTCAGCGGACGTTCTGAGAATTGCGTGGTGGGACCATGCACCCAGGCATTGTGCAGGGTCGCTTTCAGGCGATCATTGTCAGGTCTGCTGATGTTGGGATGTTGATTGATCACTTGGCCGCCCAGCCGCTGCCTTTGATTCACTCGCATGAGTCGAGTCTTCCGATGCGGCGCTTGCAGTCCCTCCTCCGCAATGATCGCCGCGATTCGCGGGATCAACGCCGTTCGCCTGGCGCATGAAGAGGGTGTCTCCTGAGAACGCCATATCATCTGCATAACGGGTGTAGTGGGCTCCCATGGATTCAGCAATCCCTGCGATGTGCGTGTCCAAGCGGAAGAGCAGGACATTGGAGAGAGCCGCAGAAGTTGGAGCCCCTTGAGGCAGGCCTGGAGATGCTAGGCGTTCGCGGGAAGCATGCATCGTGCGTTTCGCGGCTTGAGAGAGGACAGAGGAAGGCGTGGCAAGGCACATAAGGCCTGTGAAAAATCTCGCCACGGCGTCAGGATAACCTGCCGTCCGGATCAATGCTCTCACTCGAGCCGCCGTGAGAGAGGGAAAGAAGTCTGCCAGATTCATACGCAGAACTGCTGCCTTGCCCGCATGGCCTTCCACGTAGCTGCGCACTGAGCGACTTGGAAGGAAACTGTGGACAGCGGCATGCGCTGGGATCGCTGAAACGATCTTATCCAGAACTCGGCGTTGATGCAACTTGAGGGCTTCTTTGAGTTTTTCTAACAAACGGACGCCTCCGCTGCGCTTCTCGCGCCATTCGTAGTGGTAATGGCAGGGCTTCGAATCCGTAGATCGCTGCGCTTGTATGCCTGCGAACCACGAGAGTTCTCCCAATGTCAGGCCTAACCAATCCGCGAGTTTTCCGATTGTTGGGAGAATGGGCATGTTCCAGGTGCTTGGAGCTCCCGTCGCTGGGCACATCACGGATGGAAAGATGGAAGCATCGGCCTGGGCGAAGGGGGCGTTCTTGGCACGGCTTAGCCATCGTTTCAGCCCCTTATCGGTCTCCAGGAATACCTGTATCGCACGAGGCGATGGACGGGTGCCTTCCCCAAAGCGCTCCAGCACACGCTCTGAGATCTTTGCGAGAACTGAACCGTGGCGTGATGACGACAAGAGCTGCTGCGCTCTCCCTGTCATGTCCACATTTTCTAGGCGACCAGCTAGGAAGGCAGTGGCAAGCAGATGGGGAGGGGACTTCAAATCAGAAAAGATTCCAATCGAGGATCAACTGAACCACCTGGAATCCAGCAAGAGCAATGATGATCCAGCTGATCCAGCCAAGGACGTTCACAAAACGTGGGGGGCTGTATTCCCAGACGCGATCACGTGAAGGGACCAGAATGATACCTAACAACCCACCGACCAAGAGACCACCCGCATGGGCGGCGTTGTCAATGTACTGTGCCCCGAGCGCTCCGAAGATGGACATGATGAGAATGGCTTGGAGGAGATTCGTCTTGTAGGGCCGAGGAATCCCGGAGCGATGGAGCACGAGAATCACCGTGAGGAATCCTAGCACACCCATGACGCCGCCCGAAGCGCCCACGGATGGGCGGCCTCCCGAGAGATATAAACTTGCGAGGGCACCTCCAACAATGCTGGTGAGGAAGACGAGACCTAACAGAGGCGCGCCCACCATCGCGATGGTCACCCGACCGAGAAAGTAGAGAGCCGAGCCATTGAAGAAGATGTGGAGAAGGGAGCCGTGCATGACGCCGGCGGTGACCAAGCGCCACCATTCACCGTTCTGCAGCACGCGATGCTTCACCATGGCGGCATCCCAGATCGAACGACTCAATTCTCCGCCGCCCATAAAAAGCGCAGAGAATGCCTTACTCAAGGACATCGATTTGGGAATCCCGCCGAAGACTTGCAGGAAATAGACCACACCGAATATTGCTAGAGTGACCTTCAGAATGATCGATGAGAATGAATGGAGCCATTGATCAAAGAGCACGAGATCGACTTGCGTCCGCTTGTTTCGGTCAGGCTCGCGATCTTGGCGATCTTCCCACCAGCGAATCAGCTGGGTGGCGAGCGGCATGATGCCGAAGAACATCAGTGCTAACAAAAGAAGCATCTTTGAATCACCGCCAGCGATGGGCAAACCTTTAGGCGGCGCGAGAAAGAGCCAGCCTAACAAGAGCGAGATCAAAAGAGGCTTCCCCAATTGCTTGATTGGGTAGGGCGGAGTGCCTTCCGCAGGTTCCCAGAGAAGCACCACGGGGAACCAACGATCGTAGGTCGGAACCGCTGCCTTCTGAGTGAGCTCGCTTCGGCTTTCACGAACAGCCGTTTCAAATTTTTGAGGCGTCTCATATTCCGCCACCCGCTCGCGACTATCGCGGAGAGCGAAGGTCATCCCGTCAGGCTTCAATGGCATCAGGGAGCGGGAACGCCAGGGCTTCGACTCATCTAATAAAGGGACAAACCAGGGTTGCCGCACGGTGGGCTTCGGTTTGTCTTGGGGATCTGTCATTGGGCGAGTCTAACGCGACTCTGCGTCGCCTCAATGATTGAGCTGGGAAATGTGTTGTCTGCCGGACTGAGAACCTTTGGACTGGAGATCTGATTATGAAGTCCTCCCTCCCATACTTTTTTGTCATTACTGTTCTCACGATGAGCCTGCCAGGCTGCAATGTCGAATCGGACAAGGATGTCGCCGTAGAAGCCGTCGGCGAAAGCGGTGTCTACGAGAGCAAGTCGGCAAAGACAGCGAACGACGAGATCACCTTGGTGTCGTCATCACTGAATTTCCCGAAAGGCTCACGGCTCAAACAGTCGCGTCAGGTGGAATTGAAGCACCATGGCATGACCATCAAACAAGGTGAAGATACCATCACTGGAGCCGCCGAGATCGACTACAAAGAAACACGCGATGTCGAGGTGATGTCTTCTTCTATTTGGAAGATCTTGATCAGCGAATCGTCGATCAAGACAAGCACGACGCTGCGCGGCCAAGAGCCAAACGCTTCGGAAATACCAGGACCGCTGGCGAATGCAACCGTCGTTCGGGATGGTGATAGGATCAGCATGGATGGTGCCATACCGACCGACGAACAGAAGAAGGCATTGAAGAGCTTCCAAGCCGATTGGTTTGGCGGGAATACGCTTTTCCCAGACAAGCCGGTGAAAATGCGCTCGGAATGGGAAGTGAAACCGGAGACACTGTTGGAAGCAATCATGGGGGAAACGTTTACCAACGGATCAGGAAAAGTCACTTTGTTAGTGAACAAGGTATTCACCTTCGACAATCAGAAGACGGCCGAGATTGGCGTTTCCATGAGACATATTCAGGGGACCATGATTGACGAAGATGGAGGGGACACGGAAGTGAATTTGGACGCTTACGGTACCCTCTATCGTTCATTGGAGTCACTGCACACCACGCGAGTCGAGTTCAAAGGAAATATCAGTTTGAGCACCAAGAGTCCAGAGGCGACGGTGACCTTCTCCGGTCCGTTTGAGTGTCGCGCGAACAGTGACGTCACCCAACCCTAAGGAACTTCTGGAAGACCTTCTTTCGTCTCCAAAAGAATCTCTTTGATGCGCCTTGCTTCCGTGGGGCTGAGGTGTTTCGAGTCTTCGTGTGCCGAAGGATCTTCCAACATCGCAAAGAGTTTCTTGTAAAAGACGGTGAGGAACTCATTGGGCAGCGTGCCGAAACTCTCAGCATAGATCATGTAGCTGAGACGGTGTTTGAACAATCGCGAGAGGAGATCGAAATCCTTAAGTGATCGTCCCTCTGCACTGCGCCTAGCATTGCAGTGGAATGCCCTTTGAAAAGCTTCGTTGCCTTCGATGCCCCAGCTCTCGAATTCGAACGCATCCTTAAACAGTAGAACGCGAAGCAACTGATCGGCTTGACTGGCAATGATGCGTTTCGTCGTATCACTGAGAGTGGATGGAGAATTTCCCCAGTAAGTCGCCATCTCACGATTGTGGTGAAGCATCTTGCGGGTGGTGAAATTTGCCTTGGTGATGGCGTTGTGCGCGTTGGACTGATGTTCAAGAACCATGAGCGCGACGATGTCACTAGTGTTCTGCAGATAAGGGCTGGTGTCTATGATGCCGGTTAGATCTGTCAGTTCCGTGCCCATGTCTCGGATGATGTGCGCTTCAGAGCCTTTGGTTTCTTCGTAAATGAGATTTCCCATGTGCCTTTGGCCACCATTGGATCCCGTGACGTACCAGCCACCCCAACGTTCCTTAATCGGACTATCATCATCCGTGAGATGCGTTCCCGTGGCGAAGAGTGGAAAGCCTCGAATATCGGAGCGAACAGACCGAACCAAGAATCGAGGGACGTTGGAGGTGCGCGAATTGCCATGGCAACGGAGGCATTCACGTGAACGAACGACACGCGCAGGCAAGCTGGCATTCGCACTTGGCACGTTCATCCGATAGAAGACGGGGCCAAGGTTAGGATCCGTCGAGATGATCTCCACGTCCCCGCCTTGCGTCCAGCCAACGTAGATGTCTTCAGAGAAATAGAGTGCCCGTGGGCGACGCGGACTGATGCGATCGATCTGTAGACTGGTCTTTGAGTATACGAGAACCTGGGATTCCACAGGAACGTGGAGTTCTTCAAGAACGCCTTTGAGAAAACTCTGCTTGCTCGATTGGTCAAAGCGCGAGGATTTCGATTGGAGTCTCTCTTGCTAGTCAGCAAGCGGATCCGTCGGTGTGGTCTTGGAGTAATTGATGGGAGCGAGTTCAAAGTCATCCGTTTGCGCACGGGACGATGCTAGTGCGATAAGGGAGAGTGTGAGAACCAATGTTCGACCGTTCATGCTTCGTTCAATGAAAGGGCTTGCCGAAGGGCACTTCGAGGCAGGAGCAGATCAGCGATGGTGTATCCATCGAGCACTTCCAAGAAAGCCTGACGTGCTTTGACCAAGGCCGTCTTGAGTGTGCAACAACCGGCGAGGCAACACTGGCCGCCGCCGGAAGAGAGGCATTCGACCAAGGCCAGATTCTCCGTCGACCGCACGACATCGCTGATGGTGAAGGTACTGGGTCCCTTGGCCAAGCGAAAGCCACCACCGCGACCTCTGAAGGTATCGAGGAACCCGTGTTTGGACAAATGATGCACGACTTTAACCAGATGATGCTGCGAAATCTGGTAGGTTTCGGCAATCTCGGGCACAGACACCAGACGGTCGCTCAAGCCAGCGAAGATGAGGACTCTTAGTGAATAGTCGGTGAACTGGCTCAGTTCCATAAGGTGTATTTTAAATACATCTTATGGGATGTCAAAATTTATAGCCCCAAACATCGCGCTTCTGCGTGTATCCCACCTTGACGAGTGGTCTCGCCGTTGAAGAATGAGAGCATGACTACGACAATGCTGCGAAGCTGCTTAGCGGTGGTCCTTGGGTTCGGACTAATCACACAACAGCCGACCTTGGCCATCTTTGGGATCTTTTCCAAAGATAAAGACCGCCTGCCCACCAAGAATGAAGTCGCCAAGCACGATAGCGAGGCCTCGAAACTCTTTGCTTCAGCTGAGCAAGCGCAGAAGGCGGGAAAGGCCAAGAAGGCCATGAGCCAGTACTCAACGATTGGTCGGAAGTTCTATTTCTCAAAGTTCGCACCAGAAGCGGCCTTTCGAAATGCGGAGTTGCTACTCGCAAATGGCGAACCGTTGGACTCTTTCTCTTACTACCAGACCGTTGTTGATCGTTATCGCAGCAGCCCTCGCTTTCAGCGGTCACTGGAGCAACAGTATAACATTGCGGTGGCTAGCCTAACCGATAAGAACGGATCGTTCTTCGGTGTGGTTCCAAAGAAGACTTCGCGAGATCGGGTGATCCAGATGTTCGAGGCCATCATCAAGAATGCGCCCGCATCGATCTACGCGGCCAATAGTCAATATTACATCGCTAGGATATACGAGGGACGGAAGGAGTATGATTCGGCGATCAAGGCCTTCCAAACGGTGGTCGACGAGTACCCTCGAAGCACCAAAGCTCCTGAGGCCCAGCTGAAGATCGCCGAGATCTATGAGAAGACGGCGCGGCGTCCTGACAATCCCTCAAACCTGAAGGAATCTCGAGAAGCCTACGAAGATTTCATCACCAACTTTCCCAAACATCGTGAGCGTGAAGATGCCTTCGCTCAACTTAACGCCATTGACGAGAAAGAAGCCAAGAAGAGTCTGAAAATCGGTCAGTACTATCAAAAGAAAGGCAACATGAAAGCCGCCGCCATTTACTACAAAGATGTGCTACGCTCGAACAATGCGGCCTTGAAGGCAAAGGCTCGGCAGGGAATTGACGCCATTTCTGTGGCTGATCCGGAGGCGTTGAAAGCTGCGGAGATCGAGGCTTCGGAAGCGACGGCATCCTACGATGAGCGTTTGAAGAATCAGCGGAACTATCTGGGGCCGCCAGCTCCCGAAGTGGCTAACAAGAAGACGCCACTGGTCGCTTCTGAGCTGAATCCCGCGCTCCTTCCGGTGGTGCCTGATGAACCAGGTCTGCCTTCATTGTCAGCACCCATTGAAGCACCACCCTTGGTCCCGGCTCCTGATCCCGTCTCGGCAAATGATGTCCTCGGTGGTGTGGTGATCGATCCCAATACGGACATTGACTCACTCCTGCCACCCATTGAATAGTATGGCGCGATTGCTCGGGTTTTCGATTTCATTTTGCGTGCTGTTAGTCTTTTCTGGCTGTGGGTATAAGTTAGGTTATGTCAAGCCTGCCAGTTACCAGCACGTCCGTTCTCTCTACATTCCGACCTTCAAGAATAATACTCTCGAGCCACGCAGTTCGGTCTTGGTGACCAATGCCGTGATCCAGCAGTTCCAGCGTGACGGCAGCTATCGCATCAGCACGGCTGATCGTGCCGACGCGGTGCTTGAGGCAAGCATCGTCGATCTCAAACGCCGTCAAGCGCGGTCGGCACGATTCAATACCTTACGGACGAGTGAACTCGAGTTCACCTTGGTCGTGGATTATCAGTTCCGTAGTTTGCGAACGAATGAAATCCTGGATGAAGGCACGATCGAGGGAGAAACAAGCCGCTTCCTGGACCCGAATTTCCAATTGTCGGAACGTCAGGCTTTGCCGATTGCTGCGGAAAGACTGGCTGAGAACATGGTCAGTCGACTCAGCGAGGGTTGGTAATTGGATACTTTAGGTCGATTGATTCTTGTGCCGACTCCGATCGGTAATTTGGGCGATTTGACGCATCGCGCAGAGACGGTGCTGCGGGAAGCCGATGTGATCGCCTGTGAAGACACGCGTCATTCTAGTCGTCTGCTCCAACACTATGAGATCACGACGTCCAAGATCAGTTTGCATGAGCACAATGAGGCCATGCGCAGTGACGCCCTGATCCTTGAGATGAAGGCGGGCAAGACGGTGGCGCTTATTTCAGATGCTGGGGCGCCGACGATCTCTGATCCCGGTCAACGCTTTCTCCAGCGATGCTTGGCCGCTGGCATTCCTTATGATGTTCTGCCAGGCCCATCAGCGGTGATCACAGCGCTCTCCGGTTCGGGTCTGCCGACTGATACCTTCTACTACGGTGGATTCTTGCCGAACAAATCGGGTCAGCGTCAGCGTATTTTAGAAACGGCCCTGGCTCGCGAGGAGACCTGCGTGTTCTTCGAGTCTCCCCATCGCATCGTGCGCTCGCTTGACGTCTTGGCCAATGCGGATCCGGAGAGGTGGGTCTGTGTGGCGCGTGAATTGACCAAGCGGCATCAAGAATTCCGGCGAGAACGCGCGCCCGCGTTGCATGCCCATTACTCAGCCCATCCGCCGAAGGGCGAGATCACGTTGGTCATTGGTCCCAGCAAGTTGCCCAAGTGGTTTGTTTCGTCTTTCGATGATGATGACGATTCGTGAGTGAGCCGTTGCCATTCTACGTCGTCGGTCCCACCGGCAGTGGCAAGTCTTCCATCGCTCTGTCACTGGCAGAACGATGGGGTGGGGAAATTGTCAATGCGGATGCCTTTCAAGTGTATCGTGGGATCCCTATCATTACCGCAGCCCCAAGTGCAGAAGACCTCGAGCGAGTCCCGCATCATCTTTACGAGGTGATTCCCTTGGATGAGGATTACAATGTGGCTCGGTATGCGAGAGAAGCAGAAGAAATCATCCAAGACATACAATCCCGCGGCCGACGGCCGATCATCGTGGGCGGAAGTGGGCTCTACATCAAAGCGCTCACGCATGGACTGGCAGACACCCCTCCAGGGGATCCTGAATTTCGGGAAACGCTAGAGACGCTTACGGAGGAAGCCCGCGTGGCTTGGTTAGAACGACTCGATCCCGAAGGAGCTGCGGCCATGAATTTGCTCAATCCCCGCTATGTCATGCGTGCCTTGGAGATCACGCTGCTAACGGGTGTGCCAGCCTCGGTGTTGAAAGCGGAATGGCAGCGCAATGAACCGATGGATATCGAGGGCATTTCCATTTCCTGGGAACGCGAAGATCTCTACACGCGGATCAATGATCGGGTAGGGGCGATGTTAGAATTGGGAGCACTCGAAGAGATTGCGGTACTTTCCGACACGATTTCCAACACCGCCTTGAAGGCCATCGGCGTCCGAGAACTCCAGGGGCACCTCGCTGGTGAATGGAGCCTGGAGGAAGCGATGGCAGCCATCCAGCGATCCTCCCGCCGCTACGCTAAACGCCAGATGAACTGGTTCCGACGTGAAACCGTGTTTCAGCGCATGACTTGGGCGGAGGCGATGGCGTTTTAAATTTAATTCTACTTTGTTATTGTTAGAAATCTCCGACGCTTCGCGATAGTGCCAGTCAGGAAGCCGACGAGACGCCACCGCTACAGTTTGATAACAAAGAAGATTTAGATTGAATCAATCCAACGCCATGCCGCTGGCACGAAGCAGTGTCTCTTGCACAGCGATGTCGTGCGCAGCATCCCAGGCCAGGGCTTTCTCTCCGCGCACGACTTTGGCGAGGTCGCGGAAATCGCCGTGGTAACGGCCTTCGGATTTCGGAAGATCGACTTCATGGACACCTTTCGCGAAATCTCCTTGTGGCTTGGTGAGGGACAGTCGAAGCTTGGCTGGTTCCAGCGGGCGTATTTCAATCGAGCCTTCGGTGCCGATCACGGCGAACTGCCGACGTGGCCCTCCAAAGGGATCGATGTGATTGCTGGCAACCGTGGCCAGCGCGTTTGGATAACGAAAGGTAGCGATCTGATTGTCCTTGAAGCCATCATCCTGTGACGTGAGACCTATGGACGTCACTTCTGTCGGTTTCCCTAACACCGTGACGAGAGCATCGATCAGATGACAGGCCAACTCGAAAAGGCCTCCTCCGGGATAGGCGGCCAATTCATCACGCAAGCCTGCCGAAGCTCGCTTGCCCATGTGTCCATGGGCTTCTGTGATCTCGCCTAACCAACCTTCTTTCACCGCCTTGTAAAGAAACTCAAACGCGGGGTTGTATCGGAGCATGTATCCCATCTGTATGGTCAGCCCACGCTTGCTCGCTTCTGCATGCAGTTCACGGCATGGTGCCAGCGTCTGACCAGCCGGCTTGTCGAGGTGAATGTGTTTGCCCGCTTTGAGACAGCGCATGGCTGCGGGCACGAGGGCATCGATCTCGGTTTCGACGGCGATCACCTGAATGCTAGGGTCGGCAAGCAGAGCTTCTTCCGTCATCCATTGGCAGTTTTGATAGGGTTTGAGCTTGGAAACGCGAGTGCGTTGGGCTTCATCGGGTTCCGCGACTCCGACCACTTGATAGAGATCCCTGAGATCAAGCATGGTACTGAGTTTGCCTGAGGCATGCGAATGCTTGGAGCCGATCTGGCCTGCCTTGATGGGCGCTTTGGACGGTCCTTGCGCGAATGTCAGAGGAGAAGAGAGGAGAGTGAGAGTCGAGCTTTGGAGAAAGCGTCTTCGAGGCGTGGAGATCATGGGAAGGATTGTAGACAGGCCTGTGAATTATGGGAATGCGAAACGTCACTTGATTCGGGAGAAGTTCATGCCCACCGTCTCTCATGATAAAGATCCGCGCGGTGGCCTTTTCCGTTCTCCTCAGTTGTTCTCTGACGTCGAGTTGGGCAGAAGACGTTTCGATGAAGCTGGAAGTGCGTCATGCCATTGATCGCGGGGTCAAGTGGCTGGGCGAGCATCGCGATGCGAAGCATTTCTGGAGCGATGCCAACTATCCTGCGCTGACAGCGTTGCCGCTTGCCGCATTGCTTCTCGATCCATCACGAGATCGAGAGGCACCGCTCTCTTCGGAGGTGGAATCATCGCTCGATTGGATCCTTAGCTTGGTCAAGCAAGACGGTGGCATATACGGCAAGGGCCTGGGCAATTACAACACGTCCGTAAGCATGATGGCGTTGATCTTAGCTGAACGGCCGCAAGACGAGAAGGTCCTTCTGCAAGCGCGGCGGTTTCTGACGAACCAGCAGCAAGACTACGGCGTGCGGGGTGAGCAGGATCACACGTTGGACGGAGGCATCGGCTATGGCAGCAGCTATGCGCATTCAGATTTGTCGAACACGCACCTGGCGTTAGAGGCGCTCTACTATTCCAAGAGCCTGATTCAGGACAAGCCTGAGGAAGCGGCCTACAAGCTGAATTGGGACGCGGCCATTGCCTTTGTTTCAAAGTGTCAGAATCTCCCTGAAACGAACTCTGAACCGTGGGTCAGTGGCGATCCGGCCAATCGTGGCGGGTTCATCTATTTCCCAGGGGATAGTAAATCAGGGGAACAGAAGCTGCCCGATGGCAAAGTCGCCCTCCGATCCTACGGAAGCATGGGGTATGCGGGGATGCTGAGCTTCATTTATGCCGACCTCGATCAATCCGACCCACGTATGATGGCCGTTCTGCAATGGCTCACAGAGAACTACGCCGTCGATGAGAATCCTGGCATGGGCGCAGAAGGCCTTTACTACTACTACCACACCATGGCCAAGGCTCTGACCCTCGCGGATGTGAAGGAGCTGACATTGAAAGACGGGACCAAGGTCAATTGGCGCTCGGACCTCTGCAAGAAGCTCTTTGATCTGCAGAATCCAGATGGGTCTTGGGCCAATGCGACCCAACGCTGGTGGGAAGGGGACGCCGTGCTAGCGACTTCCTATGCTTTGCTTGCGATGGAGCGGCTCTATCCCGGGCTTTAGATTAGAAGCCTTGAGACTCCAGCGTTTTCTGGAGCTGCTGTTGGAAGGCCATGGCATCTTCCTGACTTGGCCGGTAGCCTTCCTCTTCAGGATCGATTCCTAGGCGACCCATTTGATCCAGAGACCAAGAGGCGCGCTTTCCGTCTGAGAATGTGACCTTCCCACTCACAAGACTCTGGGGCTGGGCAATGGCGTCGACAGTGAGATTCACGGCACCATCTCCCTCAAGTTCTCCATCTGAAATCGACTCTTCCTCTATATCTTCCTCTATATCTTCCTCTATAGAAGCGTCATTCGCGTCGGGATCTTCGACAGGCTCAGGTTTATCCAGGGAGATCTGGAGTTCAGAAACCAGTAAACGGGCATCAAAGTAAGTCATGGGAACCTGCAGCTCCCCAGTGATCCGCTTGTGTATCTCACCCAGGCCTTCGCCAGCTTCCGCCCAACTGCGGACCATGTCTTTCTGTTTGTCACTTAGCATACGTCTTGGAGTCACCTAAGTCTGGATACCCTTTGCTGGCAACTGCTGAGAACTCATAAGCAAGAGTCCGTTCGGTGCCAAGGCTTACGCATGAAAGCGCGCTGAGAATATAGCCTGATCTTTTAATTATAGCTATTATTTGAGGTGGGCATGAACCCATCATCAAAGTCATTTCCCCAAACACTCACCAACGCTCAACTCATTGCCGTCGAGCGCCTCCGCTCCCGCTTCGCGCAGGACCCAGATGAGCGGATGCCCGGGCAGATCATCCATCGCATCGACGAGGTGGTGATGATTGCCCTGTGTTCGATCCTCTCCGACAATGACGCCTTCACTGACATGGAGACATTTGCCAGGTCGCAGCTCGACTGGCTGCGCACCTTCCTGCCGCTGGAGAAAGGCGCGCCGAGCCACGACGTGTTCTGCAATGTCTTCATCACCCTGCGGCCCGAGTCCCTACTCACGATCCTGAGCGACTGGTGCGGCGGACTCGACGGCAA
>JBLHHN010000069.1:0-21595 GCA_047616785.1 Verrucomicrobiales bacterium | reverse complement strand
TCGGAGCCCATAACCCCTTGATCATCAGTAACGAAGACGACTCTGACTGATCCTGATTTCTTCGGGATTCGCTGATTCAGGCCCAGCCAATCTGACGGAGAGCCTTTTTTTTGCACAACGTTGGAGTTGAGTTGCCGCGGAGTTGCCGCGGAGTCAACGCAGTAGAGCAAAGCTAAGGATGGGCCTACTCGCGGTCCAGTAGCGGAAGATTCACGCAAAAGTAAGAACAAGAAAACTCACTGCTAGGACTGCTTTGAAATCCCTGACAATCAATAACCTAACGCAATATTGATCATGTGAGGTCGGACAATATCTGCACTCATTCCTGCGACTCTTGTTTCGCTTGCTCTGACGTGAGCCTCGTTGGGGTAATGAGGACGGTAAGGCATTTGTCTTTGGTGACGGCCCGGCCTGACACACTTTCATTTAGGCCGTCAATACGCACCGTATGCCCGGAAGTGACTTTGAGTGGTGCATGGTAGAGACGGCTGGAAGCTATGGGATAGACATTTCCGCTGATGATGCGTTCTCCAATGATGCTGCTGACACTTAGTTTCACTTCGCAATGGATCACATCGTTTTCTAAGATGACTGGAAGAATGTCGATGACCGTTCCGATAGGCAGATATTGCACGGTTGACGTGTTCGTCTCTGGGTCGGTGGAAGCTAATACGGGTTCGTTAATTATCGAACGAATTTCCACCAATCGGCGATTTTTTGTCAATACGCGAGGATAGGATACCTGAGTCGTCGTCCGATCTTTAGGAAGCTTTTGCGCTAGCTGCTTTGCTTGATTCGGAGAGAGAATGGTGGTTTCCGGAGCCACTTTGTGACCCTCATCTCCGCCATTGAACTCGAAGAACTTGACCTCCACCGCGACAAAGTCGTTTGTGTCAACTCCCTTCACTTGTGTGATAAGTTCCTCCATCGCTCGCTCACGTTTCTTCAGCTGCTCTTCATTTTCCTGAAGATGAAGGACCAAATCCTCGTCGATTGCCGACTTGGACTGCTGTTTGGGCGCCAGTTGAGCGGATGCTAGTAGAGTGCCTGACGCAACCATAATGGCTATTACTTTGCCGAGTCGGCCCGGCGCATTCGCCCGCGAATGCGCATCCTCTATTTGCAACAAACGGCACATGCGCCGTTTCAGTTGGCTCGCCTTGCCTGAGGAAACAGAATTGACGCACAGGATAGGATTATCCAAATCAGAACAATCTAACAAGATGCGTGAAAGTTTCACAGCGAGCCGTTTCTCTGTTCCTACTGCCTCGGCATCGGCTCGCCATTCCTGAACTTCGTTGATTCTGGCGCTGAAGTGTTTGAGAAAAGGGTTCCACCAGAAGCAAGCCCGAACAAGAGCCCATAGGAAAGTGTCTAGAGAATCGAAGTGCCGCAGGTGCGCCCATTCATGGCGTAAGATACAGCCAAAGGCATCGGGTGACCAAACAGTCAACGACTCACGAGGCATGACGAGAATTCGCTCACGAGCGCGAATCGAATAAGGAGACCGCGAGTTTGCGTCGACTAGCAGACGTAGTGGTTTCTCATCATCTTCATGCAGAAAGAGCAAACGCCGCACTTCGGCAGCATCGGGTCCCGGCATCGGAGAAAGTTGTCCCAAATGTCGCCTAGTGCGTTTTACATCTTTCCCAAGACGATAGAGCGCGAGTGCCACCCCAAGAGCCCACAGAGCCAAGAGAATTCGATGCCAATTGAATCTAGACACCTGTGGTGGAAACGACACGCCTGACGTAGCCACTTCTGGCAACACTGTTACCTCGTCTGTCCCTATTAATTCAGCCCCAGATGTCATCTGCGGCAAGCCTTGCGATGGAATCCGGGAGTAGCACCAGAACAAGCATGGGGCGAGAAGCATGGCGATGACGAAATAACGCCCTAACATCAAGCGGGTGCCTAAGTTTACTTTGCTCCAAAGAACGGCAAAGATGATGAGCGTAAACGCTCCATGGAAGGCTACGAGTGCCAAGCTGTGACTCTGCCACCAGTGAATCCATGCATCGATCATGACCGACCCTCCTCTTGGTCTAACTGAGCTTCCACCTTATCTAACAGAGATCGTAATTCATCTAGCTCCTCGCGTTGGAGGTCTTGCGTCTTTACCAAAGACTGCACCAACTGCAGAGCTGAACCATCAAAGACCTTGCTTCGGAACGCCTGAGTGAACTCCGCCAGCCCCGAAGCCTCTGAAGTGGTAGGTTTGTAGAGATAGCCACGCCCAAGCTTACGTCGCGAGACCCAACCCTTCACCTCAACGCGGTTGAGCAACACTTGGACAGTGCCTCGGGTGAGTGGATCGTCTGGTTTTCGACGCTCATTGAGTGCGTTTACCAAGTTAGGAACGGTGGCTTCGGTGTGCTTCCAAAGCACTTTCAAGAGATCCGTTTCCGAAGCTGAAAGTGGTTGTCGTTTTTTCATGAACCAGCAATGCCGACAAACGTCATCATTTCAAGCATGATATCCGACAAATGTCGTCATTGGAATTTCAATATTGATAAAAGAGATTATTTCAATCAGATCATTGATTTGATCGATCGTTCTTCGCCTTGAGCCTCTGCAGAGGATCTATCTCAATACTGCCAGGTTTTCACGATGGTCTTGAGTCCGTAGGGGGTGACATCTCGAGCGCGGAGGTAGGTTCTGAGGAAGGCTCGTTTCTCGGAGGGTTGGGCGGCGAGATGTTTTTCGCCGTCGTGGTAGAGTCTTCGGAGGTCGCTTGCGACGAGCTTGATTGGGGGGAGGGTGCCTTTGAATTCGAGGCCGTCTAGGTCGATGAGGTAGGCGGTTCCGTCAGGATCGAGCATGATGTTGGTGGCTTTGAGGTCTCTGTGAGAGAACGCTTCGTTGTGCAGGTGCGCGATGAGCTGGGCGGTGGCTTGGATCAGGGTGTGGCGATCGCCTTGCCAGTCCAGGAGATGCACGGCTTGGCTGAGGTCTTCCATGGCAAAGTAGCTTTGGCGGGCGCCGGTTGCTTTTCGGATGTCTGCTGTGGCGATGCCGCGTGCGGTGGGGATGTCGACGATTTCTAAGTGATAGGCGTTGAGGAAGGAGCGTTTGCCTCGGGAGAGACGGAAGAAGTCTTTGATGTAGTTGAGACGCTTCTTGAAGTTGTAGCGCTTGAGGACGGCGCCTTCTGGTAAGCGGGTCACGGTGGATGAGCGGCCGTCTTTTAGGAGGTTTGGGGCGGACTGGAAGGCTTCGTCGAGTTGGTTGAATCTGGCTTTGATAGGGTCTTGGATCAGGGCTTTGCTTACCTGCCAGGTTCGATCTCCGATGCGGATGGTACCGAAGTCTTGGTTCTCTCGCAGGCAACGGCGCGCACGTTTTTGGACGGCTTTCCAGCGTAGCTGTCGGCTGAGGAGGAAGGTGGTGCGGGAAACGGGGATGGGGAGATGCATGGCGAGGATCGCCTTGCTGTGCTGCTTCTCTTCCTCGCTTAAGGATTCTTTGATGGCAATCTGATAGAGGTCGACCAGTCGAAACTCGGCGGTTTCTCGATGGGCTAGGATGTTGGATGGGTGGAGGTCGCCGTGTAAGACGCCTGCATCGAGCAGTCGATCGAGAAAGGCGCCTAACTGAATGGGGTCCCAGTGGGAGGAGTAACGCAGGGATAGCCCATCGAAGCCTTCGGTGATAAGGATGCTTTCTTGAAGTCCGGTGCGTGACCAGCGCTCTCCCAGAGCGATGTGTTTGACGATCGGTATTTGAAGGGATTCTAAGGCGAGGGCGGTTTCCCATTCTTGACGTGCTTGTGAGCTTTTGAAATAGAATTTGAGGGGACGCAGGGGGATTTCGTGATTGCGATAGAACTTGATGAAGTAGGTGACGTCGTTCAATTCGACGCGAACGACTTCTTTGGCCTTGGTCGACTTGATATGGGTGCGTTCGGGTAATTGAATGAGACGCTCGACCAGAGATTCCGTCCCCGGCTGGCATTGCCAGCGGATGGCTAACGTATCGAACGCCGTCGCCGTCGTCACACCGCCACCTCAGGACAGAGATGGTGACCCAAGCCGTTGGCGGTCAGAAATCCTGCCATCTCTTTAACATAATGACCGTAGCGCTCGCGGAACGGCTCGAAACTTTCGGGGTCTGTCAGTCTCCCCACGGCGGCTTCCAATTCGGAGTCTGGAATGATGTCGCCGTCTTCCGCGACGACACAGGGCAGGCGGAAGGCTTCACAGAAGGACGCGGCGCGCGAACAGTTCGCGAAGTAGGCGGCGGGATTCCCGTGCGCGAGATGCAGCATGTTTCCATGCAGCCGCCAGCCGATGACGCCAAAGGCGTCGGCTACTTCGCGTTGGTAGGGCTTGATATCGTAATCGTAGAGGGTGGGTTTCGCCTTCTGAATCAGTGGGATGGATTTCCGAAAGTAGTTGTCCTTCTCTTGCTGGGCGGCGACGAGGATTTCCCAGCCACTTGCTTCGAGCATCTTACAAAGACGCCGAATGTTCTTGCGATGGCCTTTGCGCACGGTTAGGACGAGGCGTTTAGAATCCTTGGGGGCGACGAGATTCCATTCGGACATGAGACTCCGATAGAGCGTGGGGCAGCCGGTCATGCGGGCATTGGTGAAGCCGGCTTCTTCAAGTGCTTCGAGCGTGCGAGGATCGCGCGCGCTGGCTTGTTCACAATGATCATGAAGCCAACGTAAGATCTCTAAGGACTCGGCTGTGAACGCATTGTCCTCACCTCGATGCCGGGTGGTGCCGACTCCTAGAGGGATGATAGGGACCTTGATCTTTCGCAGATCGTCCATGGAGAACATCCAGCGTCCTTCATGCAAGACATCGCGATACCACAGATTCGTGCCGACGATGACGGCGGCCTGACGTTGATTGATGGCATCGATCGACTCGGCGGAGATGGGTTTCCTTGGATCGACGTCGATGCTGTGCTCTGGATCATATGTGAGGATGCGTTTGACGCTGTCCTCAATAAAGTGGTCGCCAACATTGCGCGTGGAGAGGCGCGGATTGATGAAGGCAAGAGCTGCAGGCATGGACGACGTTGTTAAAGGCGGAAGAATGGACCATCAAGCGGATTCCGTGTGGGCTTGCCGTGAGGCTCGTTTCCACAGAGCGCAGAAACAGGTGATGGCCATGCCTAACCAAAGCGCCCGCCAAGCAAGCGCGATGCCGGTATCGGTGGCGGTCCCGGCGCCTCCGAAACACCCGCAGTCCACCTCCAGACCACGCATTTGCACCGAGGCGAGGCCGACGATGAACATCCCGAGCAGGCCTGAGGCGACGGCGGAGCCTCCGAGCGCGGTCCACGGGAGCAGAAGGGCGATCCCGGTGAAGAGTTCCAGCCAAGGGAGGCCCATGGCGAGCCAGGCATTCCACGGATCATGGAGGAGCTGGAAGGCGCGGATTTGAGATAGAAAGCGCTGAGGGTCGGCTAATTTCCCGTCGGCTCGGACGATCCCTCCTTCGGCCCAAACCCAGCCGCCGATCGATGCGGTGAGAAAGAGATAAGCGAGAAAGACACGGAACGCCCAGATCAGGAATGTTGGTAACTGTTTGGACATGAGGGGGAAAGGAGCGTCTTGGAATGCGCTAAGAGTCAAGATGCTTCAGCTTTGCCAATGATCCAGATGAATAAGCAAGAGGCACGATGCGTCTTGATTCCGCGATTTGCCCTTGCCTGAATAGGTCGTGGGCTCTTAAGAAGTATCGAAAGTATGAGAATCCAATGCCGCACGCTCATCACTCTAGGATGTTTATGCCTGAGCCCATTCCTCGTAAGTTGTGGCCTATTCGGAGGCGCTGAGGTGGCGACGAACAATCAAGCCGCTCAGGTGCAGGTGCAGGTGCCGCAATCGCTAAGGACGAAGGCCAGCCGGAACAGTAATTACGGGGACGGGATCTCGGCGACGGTGAATGGCAAAGTCATCACGCGGTCCGAGGTGCGTGACGCCATTGTGCGTGAGAAATTTCTCATGCAGCAGCAAGTGCTCACGCCTGCCGACCGCAAGAGTCGGGAGCGCAAGCTTGAGACGGAAGGCTTGGATGCGCTCATCGAACGCGAACTGATACTGGCGGAATACGATAAGCGTGGGGTTCCTGTGAAAACTCAGCATGTGGATGACCAAGTCAACTTTCGGATCCGCCAGCAGTTTGGGGGTGATCGCGATAAGTTCGTCTCGGCTCTGCGTGAATCCGGCATCACCATGCGGAAGTTCCGTGAGGATCAGGTGAAGACGATCAAGGTCCTGCGGATGAAACACGCGATCGCTCAAGATAAGACGCGGCCACCTTCGCCGAAGGAAGTGCAAGGTTACTACAAGAAGAATATCAATGACTACCGAGATGATGAAGGCACCTTGCGTATGCGCACTCTCACGATCCCTAAGCGCGTAGATCCACGGTACGATCCGTTAGCCACACCCGAGGGTCAGCTAGTAAGAGTGCAAGCAATTCAAAAGAGATTGAAGCGCGGGGCCAGCTTTGCCGAAGAGGCCCGGAAGTATTCTCAAGACAGTGCGGCTTCAAAGGGAGGTGATCGCGGAATCATCAATAAAGAGACTTTGCAGCCATTGCTCACTATCAATGCGTTCAACCTCGACGCTGGCGAGACGAGCGAGATCATTGAGGATGGAAGAAATTACTACATTCTCAAAGTAGATTCCCGGCAGTATGGGAAGGCGAAGCCGCTGAGTGAAGTGCGTGAGGACGTGGAGAACAACATCCTTGCCGATCAGAAACAGCAGGTGATTGACAAGTGGGTGAAGAACTTGCGGAGTCGTGCTTTGATCAAGCGGTACTAGGAAAGAGAGTCCCAAGGAGCGGCGGTTTTCCAACCGCCGGGGCGCCAACATCATTCAGACGATGGCTCCTCATCACTGGTGCGACAGGCAAGGTCGGGCGTCATTTCCTGGAAACGGCGCGGCAAGATTCAGAGCTGGGCGGATTCCGTTTCCGCGCGCTCTGTCATAATCGCGTTATCCCTGCGATGGATCGCATGGAGGTCGTTCGTGGCTCCATCAGCAATCGCGAATTTGTGAGGACAGCGATGCAAGATGTCACGCATGTGCTGCATCTGGCTACCTGCAAGGAAACGCCTGAGGACGTCATGGATGTGACTATGAAAAGATTCTTCTGGCTTTTGGAAGAAGCTCGAGATTCTGAAAGCTTTCAGCAATTCATTCTCATCGGCGGCGATGCCTGTGTGGGACACTTCTATTATCCTCATGAACAACCTGTGACCGAGGATCAGCCCTACTCGCCTTACCCAGGTTGTTATGCCCCTTCCAAAGTCATGGAAGAGCAGATGTTAGAACAGTACTACCGACCCTATGATTTGAATGGCTGCTGTCTGCGTGCGCCATGGATCATGGAGAAAGATGATTTCAAATACCAACTCTCCTTTGGGCCGGATGTCTTTGGTGGGCCGGTGTGGTCGGAGTATGTGGATGCGGTCACGGCTCAGCGATACGCAGAGACCTCGACTGTTCCGATCATGTTGGATCCAAGTGGTCAACCTGTGCGGCGGAACTTCGTCCATGTGCGTGATCTCGTAAAAGCGATCGTCACGGCGATTGATCATCCGAAGGCACGGCAGCAGCTTTTCCTCATCGCCATGGACAGGCCGAGCGATTATCGCGAACTTGGCGATTATCTGCAGGAGACGCGTGGCTTGCCCAGTGCCGACATTTCCACACGGTATCATTTGACGCGGATGGTCAATTCGAAGGCCCGCGAACTCCTTGGATGGCGGCCTGATTTCGACATGAAACGTATGGCGGCTGAAGCCTTTGACTACCAACGCGCTGCAGATGATTCGCGCGTCGTCTATTATCCGGGCTAAAAACATCGCCGCAAGGCCTTCTTTCTGCTTCAAAGTCAAGAATGTACGCGGATTTGATCCCGTTTCTACGCCTTGACGCCATGAGTGCCCGATCCGACACTAAAGCCCGTCGGCGGGCTTCTGGGCACGTCTTCATGATCCATTTAAATTAGCCCTAACTTCTTCTCAAAGTTCTCGCCATATTATGTCTGCCTCGCCCTCTTTCGAACAAGACCGTGTAGCTGTGGAAAAGCTCGCTGATGCGAGTGATAAGATCCGCTCTGAATTGAGTAAGGCGATCATTGGTCAGACAGAGGTCATCGATCAATTGCTCATCGCGCTTTTCTCAGGTGGTCATTGCTTGCTCACGGGTGCTCCTGGTTTGGCAAAGACGCTGCTCGTGAGTTCCATCGCTGAGGTGTTCAGCCTAAAGTTCTCACGGATTCAGTTCACGCCAGATCTCATGCCAGCGGACATCGTGGGCACAGAGATCCTCCAAGAAACAGAGGGTGGTGGACGCGCACTGAAGTTTGTCAAAGGACCGGTCTTCGCAAATATTCTGTTAGCCGATGAGATCAACCGGACGCCGCCAAAGACACAGGCTGCTTTGTTAGAGGCCATGCAAGAGAAACAAGTCACGGCGGCAGGCAAGCGCTACGATTTGGATAAGCCTTTCTTTGTACTGGCCACACAGAACCCGATTGAGATGGACGGCACCTACCCGCTGCCAGAAGCGCAGTTGGACCGTTTCATGTTCAATATCTGGGTCGACTACCTTTCAGAAGAGGACGAGGTCAAAGTGATCACGAAGACGACGGGCAAAGATGACTTTCAGCTAGAGACCTTGTTCTCGGCGGAGGATGTGCGGTCGTTTCATGACATTGTCCGCAAAGTGCCCGTGGCTGAAGATGTCGCACGATTTGCTGTGCGTCTGGCCACGCTCTCACGGCCGAACGGTAAGGAGAGTCCTGACTTTATCAACAACTGGGTTTCCTGGGGAGCGGGTCTGCGGACCGGGCAGTTCCTCGTCCTCGGCGGCAAAGCTCGCGCGCTGCTCCATGGTCGCGCTCACGTCATCGAGGAAGATATTCGAGCGCTGGCCGAACCGGTCATGCGACATCGCGTGCTGCTCAATTATCGTGCGGAAGCTGACGGCATGACGGTCGAAGGCGTGATAAAGAAACTGTTAGAGGTCGTTAAGTAGAGAGCAGACGACCATGGCTGCCGTCGATCTCACCAAACGCATTGATGCGACGGCGCTCATGCGCATCAAGTCGCTCGAATTGCGGGCGCGTCGTATCCTGGAAGGGTACACGCAGGGATTGCACAAGAGTCCGTATCATGGTTCGTCTGTGGAGTTCAGTGAGTATCGCGAGTATGCGGAGGGCGATGACCCGAAGCACATTGACTGGAAGCTCTATGCGCGCAGTGATCGTTACTGCATCAAGAAATACGAGGCGGAAACGAACCTCATCTGTCATATCGCGGTCGATCAAAGCCGCTCGATGGAGTTCACATCCTTAGACTATACCAAGGCGGAGTATGCAGCGACGTTGGCCGCGACCTTTGCTCAGTTTCTCTTTTCCCAAGGAGACACCGTCGGTCTCGTGACCTTTGCCGATGAGGTGCATGGTTATGTGCCGCCGCGCCGTCGTCGGGGCCAGATGCATCAGATCGCCGTGACTTTGGAAACGGAGCCTAAGAGCACGCGCACAGACATTCGCAAATCATTGGCTGACATGGTGCCCATATTAAAGCGGCGCGGTCTTGTCGTGCTCATCTCGGATCTCTTGGAGGATACGGAATCCATGTCCTCACAGATCACCTATCTCAAATCATGTGGGCACGATATCATTGTCTTTCAGATTCTGGATCCTGCGGAGAGAAACTGGACTTTTGAAGAGAATGCGGTCTTCGAGGACATGGAGACTGGCGAACGCTATCAGTTAGACCCTGCACGAGTGGGCGACCACTACAAGCAACAGATGGGCGAGCATCAGGCGGCGATTGAAAAGCTTTGCGCAGGTTTGGCGATCGATCTTGTGAAGGTGACGACGGATCGTCCCTTTGATGAAACCCTGCATGGCTTGCTTAGCATGCGTTCTCGCTTGAACCGGACTCGTCGCCGCTCATGAATTTCCTTTTCCCATTGTATTTGTTAGGCTTGGCCGCGCTCAGCGTTCCAGTCTTGCTGCATCTGCGCAATAGGGAACTCAAGAAGGTCGTGCCGTTCAGTTCACTGCGTTTCCTCAAGCCGACCCCGATCCAACAGCAACAGCGATCCAAGATCGAGCACCTGTTACTCTTGGCCTTACGTTGTGCGATTCTCGCGTTGTTAGCCTTTGCCTTCTCTCGGCCTTTCCTCAAGCAAGAGCTGTTGAAGGAACTCACCGGGAAAAGTCAGCAAGCGGTGCTTCTCATCGATACCAGCGCCTCGATGCTGCAAGATGGGCATTGGCACGAAGCCATCGAACGGGCGAAAGAGCTGATTGATGATCTCAAGCCTGGTGACGAAGTGCAGGTCTTCACCTTTGACCAATCTGCGAGATTGCTCCACTCCTTCGATGCCTGGCGCGAGCCCGCAGAGAATGAGCGCAAAGCGACATTGTTAGCCAAGCTGGAATCGATCGAGCCATCTTGGCAAAGCACCGATCTCGGGCAAGCTATGATCACGGCTGTGGAGTCCTTTCGAGACGCGCTCGAAGATGTCAGCGAGGAAACGCCTGCCGAAAGGAAGATCTACCTCATCAGTGACATGCAAGAGGGCGCGAACCTCGAATCGCTGGGCCAATATGAATGGCCGCTTGAGGTTCAGCTGAAACAGGAGCGTGTGGGCAAACGTGGCACCAATGCCAGTCTGCAGCTCTTGCCCAAAGCCACGGGCATTGCCGAACTTCAAACGCAGGAAGATCGCTTTCGCTTGACCAATGACCGTGACTCCAAGGATTCGCGATTCACGGTCTCCTGGCGGAATGCCGATGGATCCTCGGCAAGCCAAGCGGTCAGTGTCGTGGTGCCCGCCGGTGAAACACAGATCATCGCCGCGCCGAAGACCACCACCGGCACGAGTGCGCCCGTCCTCTTGTTAGAAGGTGACGAGATCGATTTCGACAATCGCTATTTCCAAAGTCCTCCCGTGGCCAAGCCCTTGCGCATTTTCTATCACAGTGATGAAGACCCTGATCGCACGGGGGCTCCGCTCTTCTTCTTCAAACGCGCGCTTATCGAGACGGCCACGTTCAAACCGGAATTGAATCTCAAGCGCTTTGCCGATCCGTTAGACAAGCTGGACTGGAGCTTGCTCAACTTCGTCGCGTTGTCAGACCCGCCAGGCAATGTCTCGATGGATCCGATGCGGAAATACTTGGCAGAAGGCGGTCGTGGTCTCTTCATCGTGCGCTCGGTGAATTCGGTCGCCGCGCTGGCCAAGTTGTTGGATGTGAAAAGCCTTCCTGCCGAGGAAGCCCAAGTGGCGGACTTCTCGTTGTTAGGGAAGATCGATCGGCAGCATCCTTATCTACAAGGTTTCTCCGAGGCTCGCTTTGCGGACTTCACCAAGGTTCATTTTTGGCGACACCGGAAGCTCGATTTGAGTGAGGTGCCGGATGTGCGCATGCTAGCTTCGTTTGATAATGATGACCCTGCGTGGTTCGAAGTGCCGATCGGGAATGGCTCGCTGCTTGTGATGACCTCGAGCTGGGAGCGGCAGGACAGTCAGTTGGCGCTCTCGACGAAGTTCATTCCTCTCATGTATGCCATCCTCACGCAGGATCCTTCCGGGAGTGATTCCAAGCGCGCCTATTTCATTGGCGATAGCATCCCGCTCGATGCCGGTCCCGAAAAGACGGTGACGACTCCGAGTGGTGAAGAGATCAAGATCGAAGCTGACGTGGCGAGTTTCGATGCGACCGATGAGCCTGGCTTGTATGCCATTGAGTATCCCGGGCGTGCCTTCACCGCCGCGGTGAATGTGCCTTCCGAAGAGAGTCGTCTGAGCCCAGTCGAGAGCGATAAAATAGAGCAACTCCTCAAGCTCGATGAAGAACGCATCGCCAAGGGCGAAAAGGGCAAGATCCCGCCCGCGAAACTTTCTGTCCAGGAGCAGGAGTCTCGCCAGAAAGTCTGGTTGTGGCTTCTCTACCTTGTCTTGATCCTCGTGCTCGTAGAGATTCTCTACTCAGCACGTTGCGCCAACCCTAAGGCAACTGCCGCCGAATCTCCGGAAACGGCCTAACTAAAAGCCCATTGCGACCATGCATAAAGCGATCATTCACATCCTCGAACGTCTTGCCGAGAAAGAGGCGACGCTGAAACGTTGGAAAGAACAAACGAACCTCGCCTGGGTCTTGCTAGGCGTCGCTGTCCTCTTTCTCATTCTCCTCTTCGCGGCCAAGTGGTGGTCCTTCATCGGGTGCGTGGCGTTGCTCTGCGTGGCTTTCGGTTTCTGGATTTGGGGCGGTCGCTCGATCAATCCTAGCTTTGATGCGAATGACGTTGCCCATAAGATCGAGGAGTCTCATCCAGATCTGCAGGCTCTGCTTTTGACCGCCGTTGAACAGAAACCGGATGAAACAGGCGAACTCACTTACTTGCAAGATCGTGTGGTGAAGGAAGCGATCTCCCAAGCGCGTGAACAGGACTGGATCGAGGATGTCAGCACGGAAGAAATGAATCGTGCCGAGCGAGCCAGTCGATGGGCACGACGCGCGGCGGCTCTGGTCGTGTTCTTACCTTTGGTGTTAGGGTTCTCCAAATTTGGTCCGAGCGGGATGATACCGCAGTCCATGAAGAGCAGCGATACGCTTGATGAATCAGTGGCTCAGTCAGAAAGCATTCCTGATGAGGCGGTGGAAGTGGCGCCGGGAAATGCCGAGGTGGAGAAAGGTAGTCGTTTGCCGATCAGCGCGTTGTTTGGCAAGGGCATGATCCCAGTGGAAGCCAATCTGCTCTACGGAACGGACGAGGCTAGTTTGCAGACACTCCCTATGGTTAAGAGTTTGGAAGATCCGCTCTTTGGTGTGATCCTGCCAGAAGTGAATGAGGACTTCGTTTACCAGATCGGATTTGGCGAGAAGAAGACTGAGACTTACAAGATCACCACCTTTGAATACCCTCGCCTTGATGTGGCGAACATCACCATCACACCGCCCAGCTTCATCGGTGGTGAACCGAAGGCGATGAAGGACGTGCGCCAGGTGACGGCGTATGAAGACAGCTTGTTAGACATCGAACTCGTCCTGAACAAGCCCGTGACCAAGATTCAATTGATTGGTAAGGAATCGAAAGAGGAGATCGCCGTGACTGCCTCGACTGAAGCACCGAACATTTACACTGGGAAGATGACGGCGGTGGCGACTGAGATCTTCGAGCTCACGCTCGAAGATGAGAAGGGCCGCCCTAGCAAAGATCAGGCGCGGCTTGAGATCACCGTCTTGCGGAACGAGCCTGCGAAAGTGGCCGCTGTGTTTCCTAAGAAAGACATCCAGGCGTCGCCATTGGAAGAAGTCACACTTTTAGGCAAGGCCGAGGATGACTTTGGTGTGTTGAACTACGGCTTGAGCTACACCTATGGGGGTGAGGAAATGGAGCTTCCGCTAGGCAACCCGACCGAGCTCAAGCCTTCCGTGGAAATGAAACATTTGCTAGCGTTGGAAGAGTTGGGCGCTCAACCCGATCAATTGATCTCTTACTATTTCTGGGCCGAGGACAAGGATGGCGAAGGGGTGTTGCGTCGTGCCAAGAGTGATATCTATTTCATCGAGGTTCGGCCGTTTCTCAAAACCTATCGCGAAGCCGCTGCTCCTAGTGGGGGAGGGGGCCCGAGCCCACCGCAAGAGGAAGCAGCCAAGCAGAAGGAACTCATCGCCGCGACTCATCGCGTGATCGAAAGCCCTCATCGAAATCCTGAGAAGCAGAAGGAAGACATTGGTTTTCTGCAAGAGGCGCAAGAAGCGATCAGAACCTCCACGGAAGAAATGAAGGCGGATCTCGACACTGCCGAAGCGCAACAGATCGCCGACAATGCGCTTGCTGAAACGGATCAAGCCATCGTGGCGTTGGATGCGTGGGGGCAACAACCTGATGTCTCAACGTTAGACAATGCGAAGGAAGCGCTTGAGCATGAGATGAAGGCTTACGATTGGATGCTCAAGTTGCGTGGTCGTGATGTGAGTGTCGTCGAGGCTTCACAATCCGAAGGCGGGGGAGGCGGCGCTCAAGATCCTCAGATGGAGGACATGAATCTTAAGAAGAAAGAGGAGCGCTCTTATCAGGAGCAAAGTCAGGCCGACCAAGAAGCCTTGGCGCAGCAACGTGCGGAGAACCAAGAGGCCTTGGAGTATCTCAGTCGATTGAAGGAATTGTCAAAGCGTCAGGAAGCGGTGACGGACAAGTTGAAGGAACTCGAGTCACAGATTGAAGTGGCTGAGAACGAGGAGGAGAAAGAGAAGCTTGAGCGTGAGTTGAAACGTCTTCGTGATCAGCAGCGCGAGATGTTGCGTGATGTCGATGAGCTGAAACGTGACATGGATCAGTCTGAAACGCGGTCCGAACTCGCGGAGGCTCGCGAGAAGTTGGAAGAGGTGCGGGATCAATTGCAAGAGGCCGCCGATGCCATGGGGCAGAATGAGAATTCCAAGGCAATCGCGGAAGCGACGCGGGCTGAAGAGAAGATGCAGGAACTGAACAACGAACTGCGCGATCAAGCGGCCAATCGTTTCTCCGATGAGTTGCGCGCACTGCGTGATCAGGCGATCAACATCCAAGAGCGGCAAGAACAGATCGAACAACAATTGGCCAACGCGAATGATGGAGCGCCGAAGCGTCCTTCCCTGCGGGATGAAGGTTCAGAAGCGCAAGACGCGCTGGCAGAACAGAAAGCGGATCTGGAGAAATTGGTCGAGGATGTCAAGCAAGTGGCCATGGCCGCAGAATTGCCGGAGCCGCGATTGTCCAAACGTCTTGAGGATACGATGCGCGCGGCCAAAGCAGATCAGTTAGGCGAGCGCCTGTCGCAGACCGCTGATATGATCAGTGGCACGGAGCGTTTATTTCCTGATCCTGAAGGAGCGCAGCAGCTGAACGAACAGAGCTCGGCAGACATCGCAAAGTTGACGCAAGGCATCGAGGAAGCGGCGCGGAGTATTCTGGGAGATGAGACCAAGGCCTTGCGATTGGCGCAGCAAGAGCTGCAGAACTTGATCGATCGGTTAGAGCAAGCGGCGCCGCCTTCAATGGATGGACAGAATTCACAGAATGATAGTGAGACCGCACAGAACGGGCAACAGCCGGATCCGAATGGGCAACAGCCGGGTCAAGGTGAGAATCAGTTAGCCCAGAATGGTCAGCAGCCCGGACAGGGTCAGCAGCCAGGACAGGGCCAACAACCAGGCGAAGGTCAAGGTCAGCAACCGGGCGAAGGTCAGGGTCAAGGCGAGCTAGCCCAGAACGGTCAAGGACAAGGCCAGCAACCAGGTGAAGGACAAGGCCAAGGCCAAGGCCAGCAACCAGGTGAAGGCCAAGGCCAGCAACCAGGTGAAGGCCAAGGCCAGCAACCAGGTGAAGGCCAAGGCCAGGGTGAAGGCCAAGGCCAGCAACCAGGTGAAGGCCAAGGCCAGCAACCAGGTGAAGGCCAAGGCCAAGGTCAGGGTGAAGGCCAAGGACAGGGACAGGGACAGGGACAGGGACAGGGACAGGGACAGGGACAGGGACAGGGACAGGGACAGGGACAGGGACAGGGACAGGGACAGCTTGCACAGAATGGCCAGCCGCCTCCACAGTCACCTCAAGGCGAGCCCAGCGAGAGTCAGGGTCAACAGCCTGGCCAAGGCCAGGGACGTGGTCAAGGCGGTGGAGGCGGAAGCAACCAGCCTGGGCGTTCAAGTCAGGGCGGTGGGCAAGAGCGTTTCGATGGCGACATCTTTCTTGATGGCGACATCATGGATCAGTTGGCCGAAGTCGAAGGTGTGTTAGAGAATCCGGCGCTGCGCGAACAGGCCAGTCGCGTCAAAGGAACCACACGCGAGATTCGTGGTGAATTGAAACAGAACAACAAGCCACCGACTTGGGATCTGGTTCAGCGGAATGTGTTAGGGCCTTTGGTTCAATTGAACGAAGACCTCACCGAAGAGATTTCGCGGCTGGAAGATGATGAGTCCTTGGCTCCTATCGATCGCGATCCGGTGCCCGATGCGTTTGCGGAATTGGTGCAACAGTATTACGAAACCCTCGGTAAAGGAGAGTAAAGGCGGATGGTTTCTCTGGGCGTATCTCTCATATTTCAACAACAAGACAAGCTGCTCTGGGCGGCAGCCTTGGCTTTGTTCGCCGTGGTGGCGGTCATCGTCACCTACTGGCGTTTTCCCCAGCGTGGCGCATGGAAAGTTGGAGCAGCGGCCTTGAAGATTCTTGGAATCCTCCTTCTGCTTTTCTGTGTGTTGGAGCCTTTGTTAGCCCAGAAGAAGCCGAAGAAAGGGGCCAACATCTTTCTCGTCATCGGTGACAACAGTGAGAGTCTCCAGATCAAGGACGCCGACGCTGAGAAACCGCGCGGCGACGTATATCGTGAGGCTCTTGAGAAAGCCGAAGATACCGGTTGGATGAAGGATCTGAATGAAGAGTTCAAAGTGCATCGCTTTGTCTTTGGCGAGCGCTTGCAACGAGTGAACAACTTTGAAGCGCTGACATTTGAGGACCGTTCTTCCTCGCTTCACGGCGCGCTCGATGACATCAGCCAACGCTACGAAGATCGCCCGCTTGCTGGCATCTTCGTCTTCACGGATGGAAATGTGAACGATCTTGATGACAAGCTGGCCAACCTTCCCACGGGCGACGTGCCCATTTTCCCCATCAATGTGGCAGGCGAAAGCAGCACGCGTGACACCTCGATCCGTCAGGTGACCATGAACCAAAGCGTGTTTGAAGACGCTCCCGTCACGGTGAACGCCGAGGTCGTCCTCAGCCATGTGCCTAACGAACCGGTCGAAGTCGGCGTCTATGACAAAGATGACAACTTGGTCAAGAGCACCACCATCACGACCACGGAAGAAGAGGCGACGGAAACCGTGAGCTTCCAATTGAAGCCCAAGGATGAGGAAGCCCTCGCCTTCTACGAAGTGCGTGTGCGTCAGGCCAATGCAAGCGGTGAAGATGAGGATTCTGAGGAAGCCACGACTAAGAACAACATGCAAAGCCTGGTCGCGGTGTTGCCCCATGGGCCTTACTCCGTGCTCTACATCGCTGGTCGGCCGGATCCCTCTTACAAATTCTTCAAACGCGCTCTCACAGAAGACACTGAAGTTCAGTTGGCCTCGCTTGTCCGCATCGCGAAACGCGAACCCAAGTTTCAGTACAAAGGCCGCGAAGGCGAAAACAGCAACCCACTCTTCCGAGGCTTCCGCGGTGAACAGGAAGCAGAGGACTATGATCAGCCTGTCATCATCGCGATGAAGCCCACCAAGGACTTTGATCTTGATGCTGAGTTTCCTAAGACGGACGACCAGCTCTTCCAGTTCTCCGCCATCATCATCGACAAAGTGGAAGCGGAGTTTTTCAACTACAACCAACAGGAACGCTTGCAGCAATTCGTCTCACGTCGTGGCGGTGGGCTGCTCATGTTTGGTGGCCGTGAATCTTTTGCCAAAGGCAAGTATGACAAGACACCGATCGGCGAGATGCTTCCCGTGTATCTCGACCGTCAGCCAGCGAATACTGAGATTGGCACAGGCGAGGTGAACTTGAGTCGTGAAGGTTGGCTGCAGCCCTGGGCGCGATTGCGAACAGAACGCGCCAATGAAGAAGCGCGTTTGGCCGAGATTCCGCCCCTCTCCACGGTCAATCCTGTGGGCGATGGCAAGCCCGGTTCTAGTTTGATTTCGTATTTCAGTCAGGGCGGCAAGGATCATCCCTTGCTGATCAGTCAATCCTTCGGCAAAGGCAAGACGGTCGCTCTCACCGCTGGCGATCTTTGGAAATGGGGTTTCAGCAATCCGGATCGGCCCGAGTTCATGGAGGACTTGAACAAGTTCTATCGGCAGCTCATGCGGATGATCATCACGGACGTGCCCAAACCGGTCTCCATGAAATCGGTGGTTGATGCCTCGCGATTCCCTCCCAAAGTCACTTTGGAAGTGACCGTGAATAACAAAACCTATTTCCCTGACAGCACCGCCGATGTCCGCCTGGAGATCACTGATCCCGATGGCCAAACCGGCGAACTCCGCGCCGCCTTGTCTAGCCAAGATCCAGGCGTCTATGTCGCCGACTACACGGCGATCAATGAAGGCTTCTACAGTGCCAAAGCCATCGTGCAGGACGAGAAGAAAGAACCTCTCGGCGATGTGCTCACCGGTTGGACGGTCAACAGTGGCTTGGAAGAATTCCAGAACCTGTCAGGGAATGCCGCCTTGTTAGACAAACTCGCCTCGGCCAGTGGCGGTGAAGTGGTCGACTCCACGGAACTGGCGTCCTTCGTCGAGAAGCTGAAAGAGAAACCGCTTCCGGTGATGGAAACAAAGACCAGCCCGCTCTGGCATTTGCCCGTCTTCTTCTTGTTAGCGCTCATATGCTTCGCTGGAGAATGGGGATTGAAACGTTGGAAAGGATTGCCCTAGCATGACACGTAACCGTCCACTCTACTTCATGACCGCGTTGGCCTTGCTTGGCCATTCCGTAATCTTCGCTCAAGATGAAGAACCGCCTACACCTCCTCCCGCGCCGCCAGTTTATCACAACGAGGTTCTCCTCGTCGTCGGTGCCGAAGGCGAGGCCGAGTATGGGCAGATCTTCGAAGAGAATCATCAGCTTTGGAAAAGCGCGGCCTCTGAAGGTCAGGTGAATCTCACCGTCATCGATGCTGCGGATAAAGATTCTCTCAAAGCGATCGAAACCCATCTTGCGGAAGCTTCCAAAGATGTCTCCATGCCCCTATGGATCGTCTTCATCGGCCACGGGACTTATGATAGACGAGAGGCTTATTTCAATCTCGCCGGACCCGATCTCTCGGCGGTCACTCTGAAAGAGTGGTTGGAGCCCTACAAGCGTCCCCTCATTGTCATCAACACTGCATCGAGTAGCGGTGCCTTTCTTCCGATCCTGAGCGAATCCAATCGTATCATCGTCACGGCCACGAAGAGTGGCACCGAAGTGAACTACGCCTCCTTCGGCAGTTACCTCGCGAATGCTCTGCTAGAACCGGAAGCCGATCTGAACAATGATGGTGAGAATTCCATCTTCGAACTCTATCAATACGCCGCCCGCCAGACGGCCGAGTTTTACGAACAAGAAGGCCGCATCGCCACGGAAACACCGTTGATCGATGACAACGGCGACGGTCGCGGAACCAGTCTGGAAGCCCTGGCCGGCCTCCTCGAAGGCGGCAAGTCCAGCAGCGAACCTGATGGCAGCTTCGCCAATCGCTGGGCTCTCGTTCTCAGCGAAGAAGAGAAAGCCATCCCGGCCGATGTGCGTCAGAAACGGAATGTGTTAGAAGCGCAGATCGGCAACCTCCGTCGTGACCGCGTGGACCTTGAAGAAGAGGCTTACTATTCGGAGTTGGAAGCTCTCGCTGTGGAAATCGCCGAGCTCTATGCCGGGCTTGAGCCGCCAGTCACCGAGGAATCTCTTCCGTTGGCCAAAGAAGATCCCTCGTCGGAAGTTGAAGTAGAAGCCGTTCCTAACGAGACTGGCTTTCGACTTGATATCGGCCCATCAGAAGAGAGCGCCCCAGTCTCACAGCCCGACGACGCTCCTCCGGTTGCAGAAGAAGTGCCAGCACCGGAACTTGAAGAGGAAGCTGTCATTGAGACTCCGGGGCAAATCCTTCCTGGTCCAATTCCAGAGGCCGACATTGAGTAAACGTTGGAAGATGAGGCTAAGTGTCGGATCCTTTCGGCTTGCGATCTTTGCTAGATCTGCGGGTAAAGAGGACAATGGCCATGACTATCAATGACACGATGAATAGCCACTGACTGTAGACCGCGACCATGATCTGCCGGTCTAGCGCTTTGGCAATGGGAAACGCATCGATTGGCGTATCCAGACGTCTCTCGGTAAGTCCGGGCTGAGGCCAGGACATCCAGTCCACCTTCTCTTCTACAGTCATCTCGTACATATCCACATTACAGATAAAGTTGGCTCTGTGAAACAGGCCGTCAGTCTTGGCTCCCAATGACGGGATGGGACGGGAGGGGGATACGAGCTGCTCCAAAGCAAACCGTAGGTGGGCTTCGTAAAGATCCCGAACCGGCGAACATCGATGTTGCAACGCAATGAGTCCTTCCGTGCTATCCAGTGCCGTCGCTGGTTGCCTTCTTGACGTGAGTGTTTTAGCTGAACCGTTCATCCGTCCAATGCCTTCAAAGCATCCACCTTCACTGGAAACCCTCGCAGAAACCCAGGCGTGGCGACGCTTCCCGAGACGAGGCGAGACAGCCAAAGGTCACAAACAGCTTGGCGTTGTGATTCACGTTGCTATTCCGGATTGTTGTTGTGCATGAAGACCGCTGCGAAAGCTTGCTTTGGGGCGTTCAATGCGTCAGCGCATAGAACACAATATTGATCCCTAACGGATACGCATATTTCTCAGAGAACTCTTTGAAGTACCATTCATTCTCGCCCTCACGTTCCCACCCGTCGCCGAGATCGGTGTTGTGGCAGACAATGCACATCATTCTTCCCTTGTCGTCATAGAGCGCTTGATAGTGGACCTCCTTGGCATCCTCCCGTTCCCAAGTGATGCCTTGCCTCCGTCCCCACATGGCTTGATTGATGGAGGGGATCTGTGGGCGCTCTTTCAATTTGAACACGCAGTTAAAAATCGCGTGTTCTAGCGGAATCTCAGCCAGCTTGCGATCCGGAAAGATGCGTCCGAGTTCAAACTCAAAGTTGTCGTACTCCTCTTCGCCCCAGAAGTCATCGACCATGAGAAAGCCACCTCGCAAGAGATAGCTGCGCAGGGCCTCGACTTCATCGTCATCGAAATAAAGTTCACCCACTTCGATCATGTAGAGAAACGGATACTGAAAGAGTTCTTTGTCCGTTAGTGAAACGACCACGGGCTCGGGAGCGACTTCGATTGCGGTCATCTCCTGAAGACGATAGGAGAAGTTGTAATCGCTCTCTGGATAGTCGGTGGCCCATTTCCCTCGCCCCCATCCGCCACCCGAATCGTAGCGGACTCTAGCAAAGGTGAACACGTCCTTGGGCAAGTCAGCATCCAGCTTCCACTCTGGCACCCCACCTCGATGCAGTTTTGGTTCACGATCGCCGCGTCGCCGATGTTGTCCCCATAAGATGAGAGGCACCAGAACGAGCACGGTGACGGTGAGCAGGAGAGGACGGCGATGCATGATGGCGGCAGCAGACAGAGAATAGCACGGGCAGAAATTCAGTAGCGACAACTTTCGGCGTGATTCAGATAGCAGAGAGAGTGCCATACAGTATGGACAATCCGCTAGCACGATGCTAGGATCCTAGTCATGTCGGCCAGGGTTATCAGTTCTGTTTCTACTGACGATGATGCTGGCAGAAGGCGCCCTTGAGAATGGCTTGATCGGCTATTGGCCGTTTGATGAGCATGCTGCCGATCTGGCAGGCAATTCCCATGGTGTCGCGTTGGGGAAGCGCCCCATTCGATTCGTCGAAGGGCATCATGGAAGCGCGGCGGAATTTCGTGAGGGTGATCAGGGGATCGGCGTGCAACTGGATGAATCACTCGCGGTCCATGACCTTCGTTCGTTCACGGTCGCCTTCTGGTTTCGAGCCGCGCCTGGAATCTCAAGTAAGCAGATCT